>JBGQCL010000009.1:0-62911 GCA_041495365.1 Kofleriaceae bacterium
CTTGCCCGTGGTCGCCGCGCAGGGCGGACTTCGGGACGCGCAGCTCTGTGGTCGTGGTGGATCACGAAAGCGCCGCGGTGGCCGCGGTCACTGGTTCACGAAGCCGCCGCGGAGTGGATCTGTCCAAGGGCGCCGCTGAAGGCTGGGTCAGCGTCGCCTTGAGCTCGGCGCTGGTGCGACGCAGCTCGACGAACTCCGCCGAGCGGACGACGTCGGAGTTGATCACGTGGCGCGCCGGATGCCGTGCAGGCCCGTCCTCGAGGGACTGGAGGGTGTGCGCAAGTGCCCGGGGATGTACATCGGCGACTGCGACGGCAGCGGCTGCATCCCCTCATCCCGCTGTTCCTCGTGATCCGCGTCGTCGGGCTGGTGGCCGCCCGGCGCACGGTCGGCGGGCAGCGCGCCACGCTGTGTGCGCTGCCCCCAGCAGGTGCTGCACCCGATCTTTCTGCGTATGGATCGCTACGCGCTCGGCCACGGGACGGCGACTGCGCTCTCGCTCGGCGGGGCCGGCGAGCTGGAACGTGCCGAATCGAGCGCGGCCGATCGTCATGGACTCCTCGCGCAGGGCGGTGCTCGGGTCACCGCGGGAGACGGCCAGATCGCGATGCCGCTCGATGCCGGGCTCGGGTTGATCGTGAATCATGTGGCTCGCTTTCTATGATCCACGAGCCACGCGATTCTGTTTGGCGCTTGGTGGCGAGCTCGCGGGCGTTCCGATGAACGTGCCGATCGGCATCGAGGGCGAACGCGGCGACATCGGGACGGTGCCGCTTGGTGCGCGAGGCTCGGGAATTCAAGGGACATCCGGCTGACGGGCACCCCCACACACCACTCGAAAGCCGAGGATGCGGCCCTGGTACCGGGGATGGTCCCTGTTGCGGCAGGCAGAACGCAGGCGCCTGGCCTGGACGCTCCAGGAGCCGCCGCGGACCACCCGCAACCCACCGCGGGTGTCACCTGGATGACAAGGGTCGATCGACCCCTCGATCTCAGCGTAGCTTGCGTAGGCATCCAGGCACCACTCCCACACGTTGCCGGCCAGGTCGTGCACCCCGAACGGGCTCACCCCACCGGGCACGTGGCCGACGACGGCGGGGCGTCCCGAATCACCGAACGTGGCCCGCGACGCATCGGGTCGCTCGTTGCCCCATGGATAGCGTCGCCCATCCGTGCCTCGCGCCGCGTACTCCCACTCCGCCTCGGTCGGCAGTCGCGCCTCGATCCCCGCAAGCTTGCCGGTCAACCACCTCGTGAACGCGGCGGCCTCCTCCCAGTGCACCGTCACCACCGGCTGCGCCGGGTCGTTGAACCGCCGGTCCGCGAACGATGGCGGGGCCGGCTGCCCGGTCTCGGCCATGAACCGCGCGTACTGCTCGTTGGTCACCGGGTACACGCCCATCCAGAACCCGGTGAGCTGTACCGGGTGCGCCGGCATCTCGTCGTCGTATGCCTCGGGGTCGTACCCCGGATCGCCACTTGTCTTCGACGATCCCATCAGGGAGCTGCCGCGCGGCACCCAGACGAACGTCATCTGCGTGACCGGCTCCACGAACGGCTGACCCTCACGGGGCGCCACGTCTAGCGTCTCCGGCACCCCCACCAGCTTGCGCGCGGCGTCGCGCAGCGCGCGATCCTGCGCGTCCACCACCGATCCCGCCCGTTCGGCCATGCCGGGTAGGTCGTAGCCTGCTACCAGCTCGAACAGGCGCCGCAACTCGGCTGCGGCGGCAGCAGCCTGCGCTGGCGGGCACCCGGGAGCGCGCAGCCGTGCGAGCGCCCGATCGGCGGCGGCCTCGAACGGCTCGGCCCGGATCTCCAGTGCCTCGCGCAGGCACTGGCGAAGCAGCGCCGCGTCGACGTCGCCTCGCTCGAGCGCTCGGCTCATGAACGGGCGGAACACGCCGGGCCGCGACATCGCGAGCAGGATGACCTCCTCCCAGCGCGGGTCGCCGGCGCGGTCGGCCAGCGCGGCCCCGAGCTCGTGGCCGGCGACGTGGCAGGCGGCGAGATACTCCTGGAATGACAGGTGCACGAACTCGACCCGGCCCAGATCGCGGCTCGTCAGCACGCCGCACTCGTCGCGCACCAGGTCGAGGAACCGCTCCGCCGTCGGCGCCACCGCACGCAACGCCGGGACGCGCGCGAGCGGCGCCCTGACCAGCTCCACGGCCTCCTCGCTGGCCAGCTCGCGGCGGTCCTGCTCGTGCATGGCGTAGGCGAGCGGCTGCAGCACCAGGCGCGCGGTCTCGAGGCGGAGCACCTGGCCATCCTTGCGCTGGCGGGTCCACACGTCGATCAGGAGGCCGAGGGTGCGCTCGTACAGCTCACCCCGCTGCTCGGGCAGCCGGGTGTCGTAATAGTGCGCCAGGCACAGCGTGGACAGCATCAGCGGGTTGGCCACCATCTCGAGCAGCTGGGGATGACTGCGCCAGTCCCCGCTGGCCAGCACGTCGAGCAGCGCGCTGGCCTGCGCGCTCGCGCGGGCCTCGAGCTCCGCGGGCGAGTCCACCGCGCCGTGGAAGTGACGCACCACCGCGCCGAACCAGCGCCGGACATAGTCGTCGCGCACGGTGCCGCGCATCCCCTGCACCCAGACCGGGAGGAACCTCGCGCCCAGCGCCGGGGTGCGTGCCCACGCCGCCAGGCGACTGGTCGCGATGAACCCGCAGCCCGGCCAGTGATCGATCTCGTCGTTGAGCCAGGCGCACAGCCGCTCGCGGGTCGGTTCGTCGCGGACCTCGTCGAGCCCATCGAGCAGGAACAGCAGGCGCCGGCCCGGGCGGCCGAGCAGCGCCGGACCGGCCTCGGGGTGGCCATCCTCGGCCGCGATGCGCGCGACGATCGCGCGGAGCCCGCGCGGCACTTGCTCGTCGTCTCTCACCGTGGCCAGGCGCACCAGCACCGGGTGCAGGCCGCGCAGGTGCGCCACCGGACCGGTGACCTCGCCACGGTCCACGCGGCGGAACAGGGTGCGGAGCAGCGTCGTCTTGCCGGCGCCGGGATCGCCGACCAGCGCAAGGCACGGCCGATCGTCGCCCGACCGGGCGACCGCGTCGTCGAGCGAGATGTCGGCCCCGCCATCGCCGAACCCGTCGTGGTCCGCGCGCCGGTCGGGCCCGGCGCCCCGACGCCTCCGGTCGGCGTACATGTACAGCGGCACGAACACGCGATCGAGGGGGAGTGAGATCTCGGCCTCGCGAAAGCCCACGATCTTGACCCGGCCATGCCGCTCGAGGCCGAGTGCGAGCCAGGCGGCGACGGGATCGGTCGTGACCGTGGCGGGGTCGACAGCGGCGGCGATGCCCCGCGGTGTCTGCTGCGGGTCGAGCCAGCGTGCGAGCGCGGGAGCCGCACCGGGGTCGGCGGGATGCCACGCGTCCGCGATCCGCTCGAGGAACTCGATCACCGCCGGGCGGTGGCCGGCCAGCGTTCGAAGCTCCTCGAGCCCGACCAGGACGTCGATCCAGGCGGCGCGCCCGTCGCGGTGGTGGCTCACGAGTCGCGCGCCGGTCGTCTCGGCGAACGCGTGGCGGACCTCGTCGCGCAGCGCATCGGGGCAGCCGTGGTGGACGAGCAGGTCGGCGACCTCGGCCAGCGGCGCCAGACCCAGCGCCTGCGCCAGCGGGCCGACCAGCTGGGGCCGGCTCGCCCGCGCCCGGAGCGCGCGCGCGAGGAGCTGCACGAGCGGGCGTCCCTGCCGCGCGCAGCCCAGCAGGGTCTCGTGGATCAGATCCGTGAGAGGCATCCGGTCGTGGACGACGAGCGCGATCGGGTGCCCGAACAAGATCCGAGTACAGTCGCCCGAACTCCGCCGCCTCGAACGCCGGCGCGATCCACGCGCGATACTGCGCGATCGCCTGCCCGCTGTCCGGGATCGCATCCTTCAGGAACATGCTCCGTGCTCCCTCGACGGTGCGCCACGCCGGCTCGCTCGGCCCCCGCCACGTGCGTCCATGACATCACGATCGGGGATCCGCCCGCGGGCGTCAATGCAGCGGCCGGCGGCGCTCCGAGCAGCTACCGGATGCCTCGTGATCGCGCGCTTGCCGCTGCCGCCGAGAGCTCGACCCGGGGCTGATCCGGCCGCTGACCGGCGATGACTACCTCGGCGTGGTCATGCCGATGAGGATCTAGCCGATGAGGATCTAGGGCTCTGCAGATCCTCGCGCTGGTCGCCACCGGCGTGCGCAACCTCGAGCCGCTGCAGCTGGAGCCGCGCGAGCGGTTCAACGTGTTCTCGGGCGGGTCACGCAGCAGGCCACCGAGCGGGGTGCTCAGGACAGCGTCGCGAGCGCCCGGGCCATCCGGCCGACGCCGACCTCGATGTCCTGCATCGAGCACGCGTACGACAGCCGCACGAAGCCGGGTGCGCCGAACCCCGAGCCGGGCACGACCGCGACCTTGCCGACCTCGACCAGCCAGTCGCACAGCTGGACGTCGTCGTCGAGGATGTGGCCCTCGGGCGACTTCTTTCCGATGTAGTGCGACACGTCGGGGAACGCGTAGAACGCGCCCCTGGGCTCGCGGCACTGGACGCCGGGGATCGCGCGCAGCAGCTTGACCATCGCGAGCCGGCGCTCGTTGAACGCCGCGCGCATCTCGGCGACGCAGTCCTGCGGTCCGGTCAGCGCGGCGAGCGCGGCGATCTGCGCGATGTGGGCCGGGTTGGAGGTCGCCTGGCCCTGGATCTTGGCCATCGCCTTGATCAGCGGGACCGGGCCGACGGTGTAGCCGATCCGCCAGCCGGTCATCGCGTAGGTCTTCGACACGCCGTCGACCAGGATCGTGCGCCGGGCGATCTCGGGGCCGACCGCGGCGATCGAGTGGTACGACGCGTCGCCGTACACCAGCTGGCGATAGATGTCGTCGGACACCACCAGCAGGTCCTTCTCCACGCAGACCTGGGCGAGCGCCTCGACCTGGGCGCGCGAGTACACCGCGCCGGTCGGGTTCGACGGGTTGTTGAGCACGATCGCGCGGGTCCGGGCGCTGCACGCCTCGCGGACCTGCTCGGCGGTGACCGCGAAGTCGTGGTCGGCGCGGGTCTCGAGGATCACCGGACGGCCGCCGGCGAGCAGGACCATGTCGGGGTAGCTGACCCAGTACGGCGCGGGGATCAGGATCTCGTCGCCGGGATCGAGTAGCGCGTTGAACAGGTTGTACAGCGAGTGCTTCGCGCCGGTCGACACCAGCACCTGATCGGGCTCGATCGCGACCTTGTGCACGGCGGACAGCTCGGCGGCGACCGCCTTGCGCAGCGGCAGGACGCCGCCGACGTCGGTGTACTTGCCGATGTTGGGCTGGTCGAGCGCGGCGCGCGCGGCGGCCTTGATGTGGGCGGGGGTATCGAAGTCGGGCTCCCCGGCGCCGAAGCTGATGACATCCACCCCCGCGGCCTTGAGCCTGGATGCCTTGGCGGTGACGGCCAGCGTGATCGAGGGCTTGATCTGGTCGAGGCGAGACGCGAGCTTGAGTGGGAACATGGCTATTTCCTGTACTTGGCGCGGAGCGCGGCCACGACCGCCGCCGGCACCAGGCCGGTGACGTCGCCGCCGAGGCTGGCGACTTCCTTGACGAGCGAGGAGCTGACGTAGTGGTTGCGCTCGTCGGTCATGAAGAACACGGTGTCGACGCCGGGAGCGAGCCGCCGGTTCATGTGCGCGAACTGGAACTCGTACTCGAAGTCGGCGAGCGCGCGCAGGCCGCGCACGATGACGGTCGCGTTGCGGCTGCGGCAGAACTCGACCAGCAGGCCCTCGAACACCGCGAACTCCAGCCGGCCGGCATGTTCCGGCAGCGCGTCGCGGATGAATCCGATGCGCTCGTCGGTCGAGAACAGCGGGTTCTTGCGGATGTTGGGGGCGATCGTGACGATCACGCGGTGGAAGATCCCGAGCGCGCGGGTCAGCACGTCGAGATGGCCGTTCGTGATCGGGTCGAAGGTGCCGGGATACACGGCGATCGAGTGCGACTGCGTCATACGGGGACCCCCCGAGGTGCTGCGAAGAAGGAGATCAGCGTGTCGCCGTACCGGCGCTGGTCCGTTCGTAGCAGAGATCCCACCTGGTCGGGGGGGGCGTTGTGGCGATCGTGCTCGATGACGACCACGGCGCCGGCGGCCAGGTGGTCCGGGGGCAGAGCGGCGACCGCGCGGGCGGCAAGGTCGGAGCGGTACGGCGGGTCGACGAACACCAGCCGCCACGGGGCAGGCGGCGCATGGCGGGCCGCGCTGGCCACGGCATCGCCGGCGACCACCGTCGCGCGGTCCGCGACGCCGAGCGTGCGCAGGTTGTTGCGGATCGCGGTCACCGCCGCGCGCGCCGAGTCGACGAACGTCACGTGCGCCGCGCCGCGCGACAGCGCCTCGATGCCGAGCGCGCCGCTGCCGGCGAACAGGTCGAGCACGTGGGCGCCGGCCAGCGAGCCACCGGAGAGGTCGGAGGGCCCGGAGACATGTGCCCGGAGGATGTCGAACACCGCCTCTCGGACCTTTTCGGACGTCGGGCGCGTCGCGGCGCCGGGCGGCGCACGTAGCACCCTTCCACCGAGGTTGCCGCCGACGATGCGCACGCGCACCACACTACCGCAGCGAGATCGCCTCGGCATCCGCGCACAGCCAGTGGAAATTGCACGTCGATGATCCGATCTCTCCGGGAGTCCCTTACAATTCAATCGTATGTCCGAGGTGGGGAACCTGGCAGCTTGGCTGCTCGACGGCGCGCTGGCGAGCGGCGCCGGGGGCCGGTGCGCACTGCGCGAGGGCGATCGGTCGTGGACGTACGACGAGCTGGCGGCCACGGTCGCCCGGCTGTCGTCCGCGCTGCGCGGCATGCGGCTGGGTCGCGGCGAGCGCGTCCTGATCCTGATGCGCGACACGCTGGAGGCCGCCGCGGCGATCCTCGGCGTGATCCACGCCGGCGCGGTCGCGGTGCCGGTGTCCGAGCTGGCGACGCCGGACGACCTCCGCGAGTACGTGCTCCATGCCGGCGCGGTGATCGCGATCGTCGACGACGCGCACGAGCAGGTGATCGACGCGATCCGGTCGGCGACCCCGGACCTGCGCGAGCTGATCTGCACCGGTGCGCCTGCTGGGCGGGTCGCCGGCAGCCACGACTTCCGGGCGCTGGTCGCGCAGGCGGCGCCGCAGCCGCCGGTCGCGATGGGGCCGTCGGACCTCTGCCTCCTGATGTACTCGGCCGGCTCCGGCCCGGGCGAGCTGCGCGCCGTGCCGCACTGCCAGCGCACGATCGCCGCCGCGCACGACTCGTTCGGCCGCGAGCTGCTGCAGCTCACCGCGGCCGACCGCATGCTGTCGGTCGCGCGGCTGTCGACCGCGTACGGCCTGGGTTCGGGGCTGCTCGTGCCGCTCGCGGTCCAGGCCGAGTCGCTGCTGTTCCCGGCGCAGCCGACCTCGCGCGCGCTGTTCAAGGCGGTCGAGAGCTACCGGCCGACCGTGCTGGTGGCGACGCCGTCGGTGTACGCCCAGCTCGCGTCCGACGCCGAGCGCCAGGGCGTGGCCCGGCCGCTCGACGGGCTGCGCCACGCGATCGCCGGCGCCGAGGGCATGCCCGAGCGCCTGATCCCGCGGATCCGCGCGGTGCTCGGCACCGAGGTCACCGTCGGCTACGGGCTGACCGAGATCTTCCAGTTCGCGCTCGCCGGGCGCAGCAGCGATCCGGGCGCGCGGCCGGGCGTGTGCGGCAAGCCGCTGGCCGCGGTGCAGGTCCGGCTGGTCGACGAGGACGGCGATCCGGTCGGGGTCGACGAGATCGGCACGCTGGAGCTGACCTGCGGCTCGCTGTTCGCCGGCTACTGGGGCGGGGGCGCGACCGGCGAGCACGAGCTGCGCGGCGATGGCTGGTTCACCACCCGCGACCGCTTCATGGTCGATCGCGCCGGGTTCTACCACCACTGCGGCCGGGTCGATGATCTGTTCAAGGTCGGCGGCAAGTGGGTGTCGCCGACCGAGGTCGAGCGCGCGCTGACCGCGCACGAGGCGGTGTGGGAGGCCGCGGTGATCGGGGCCGACGACGAGGAGGGCCTGATCAAGCCGCTGGCGTTCGTGGTCACCAACGTCGGCCACGAGGGCGGGCCGGCGCTGGAGGCCGAGCTCAAGGACTACGTCAAGAACGTGCTGGCGCCGTACAAGTACCCGCGCTGGATCGAGTTCGTCGACGCGCTGCCGCGCGGCCCGGGCGGCAAGATGCTGCGCTACAAGCTGAGGCCCGCGCGCGGCAAGCGCCGCCGCGCCGAGACCGGCAACGTCCCCAGCGAGTAGCGGCGCGGGTGGCAAGTCCCCGGCGTCTTCTCCGCGGTGTGTCCCGGGGCGCGCGCGGGCGCTCGCGCTGCGCTGGCTCTGGGCGTGGTCGCCGCGGATCGGTCACCGCGGGTGCGCCGCGTCGCGCAGCTCGTTGAAGGTGTAGACGTAGCCGACCAGCGCCTGCCGCCGGTGGCACGCCAGGCACGCGGCCTGGTTCACGTCGCCGCTCGGCAGCTTCCCCGGCGTGAACTTGCCGTAGTTCCAGGTCGCGTTGCGCAGCCAGTCGGGCAGATCGCGACCCCACCCGGCGCGCGACTCCATGCCGGTGTACGAGGCGATCCGGTCGACCGCCCACGCGCCCTGGCGGTCGACCACCGGCTGGCCGTCGGGCCCGAGCCGGGGCCGGTAGTTGACCTGGAGCACCACGGTGCCCTCGGGCAGCGGCCGGCCGGCGCGCGCGGCCTCGAGCCCGACGGCGTTGATGTAGTGCTTCTTCACCAGCAGGTGCTCGGCGTCGTTCAGCGTCAGGTACAGCACGAACCGGTCCGGAAAGCCGCGCGGGAACTGCATATGCGAGGTCCGGATCGCCTGGGCCTCGGGCGGCGCCGCCGAGTCACTGCCCGCCGGCTGGTGGCTCCAGAACGCCGCCAGATCGTCGATGTCGGTGTCGCTCATCTGCCGGGTGATCTCGTCCATCAGCGGGTGGGCGCGCTCGCCCTGGCGGAATGCCCGCAGCTGCCGGGCGAGGTAGCCCTCGTTCTGTCCGGCCAGCCGGGGGGTATCGGACGCCGGATCGCTCGACGCGTGACACACCGCGCACGCGGCGCCCTTGCGGTTGCCGGCGACGACATCTCCACCCGCGTGCGCGGCGACCGGCACGGCGAGCGAGATCGCGAACACGAGGACGATGGCGAGACGACCAGGCTCGATCGCACACATATCCGGCTCCCTCCTGCTGCGAAGCGATGGCCGGCCCACGCACGCTGCGTACCATGCCCACCCAGGCCCGCCGGCGATACGCCCGCCCGGGCCCTGAACAGGCGCGCGATGACGCGTTGCAGGGCTGACGGCGAGGAGGGTTCGCTGAATCAGCGTCGGAGGATGGGGCGGCACACGCCGTTTCCCCTGCTGACACTGGCTGGACCTGGCTGACTTGGGACTTCACCCCCAGTCAGGGGCCTCACCGAGATCTCGATTCCGCAGTCGTTGCCGTACCTCCCTTCCCTGACAATGGAAGCAAGGATACAACGCCTACGTTGATTCGAGGGGTTGCACCTTTGTCGTTTTCGCCGCTCGTTCCCTGCGCCATGGCGCACGCCTTGCTGTTTCGTCGCTTACAGTCATGCGCCGGCGAACCTCCAAGATCACGAACCCCATGATCCCCATCGGTCCGGTGCCGTTCGTCGGCCGTCAGCCGGAGCTGACCGAGCTCAAGCAACACCTCGCGATCGTCTCGCTGGTGTCGCTGCACGGTCCGCTGGGATCGGGCAAGACGCGCCTGGTGGCCGAGCTCGCCCCCGGTCTGGGCGCGCCGTGCACCCTGATCGAGTGCCACCCCGGGGACCGGGCCTCGGCGCTGCGGTCTCGCGCCGAGCGCGCGCTGCGCTGCGTGCCGGGGACCCTGGCGCAGACCCTGACCCAGCAGTCCCGCGTGCTGGTGATCGATGACATCCACCACCTGCGCACCGATGAGGCGACCAGCCTGCTCGCGCCGCTGTTGCTCGGCCCGACCGCGCTCGGCCGGGTCGTGGTGGTCGGCCGCGATCCGCTGACCGCGGCGGTCGGCTCGGCGATCGCCGAGATCGAGCTGCACGGCCTCGACGGAGACGCCGCGGCCCAGCTGTGGGCCAACCTCGAGGAGACCTACGGCGAGGCCCAGGGCTTCGACGCCGCGCTGTCGCGCACCCGCGGCATGCCGCTCGCGCTGCGCCGCGAGTTCGCGCGCGCCCGGTTCGGCGCCGGCGCATGGGACATCGCGACGCTCGATCCGCCGGCGCGCGCGGCGCTGGAGGCGCTGGCGATCCTGCGCTCGCCGGTCGCCCCGGCGGCGGTGGCGCACCTGGCGCCCGGCGTCGAGATCGAGGCCGCGCTGACCGGGCTGATCGCGCGCCAGCTGGTCGACTCGATCGGCGACGGTCGCGTCGTGGTCCACGAGGTGGTCCGGGTCGAGGTGCTCGGTCACATGTCGACCGAGGACAAGCAGCGGCTGTCGAGCACGGCGGCCCAGCTGGTCGCGAGCACGGCGGCGGCGTCGACCGGGCCGCGGCTGGCATGGCAGGCCGGCGACGACGGCGCGTTCGGCGCGATGGACCAGATCACGCGGGTCCGCGAGGTGGTGTGGCACTGGCTGGCCGCGGGCAGCCGCGACGCGGCGGCCGACGCGCTGCTCGCCGACCGCGAGCTCGCCGCGCGCAGCGGCGGGGCCGGCGAGTTCGAATCGCTGCTCGACGCGCTCGGCGACCAGCCCCGGCGCCGGCCCGACAGCCGGCCCGACCTGCTGATCGGCCAGGCCGAGCGCGCCGCGCTCGAGCCCGAGCGCGCCCGGATGCTCGCCGCGCTGCGGATCGAGATCGCGGTGCGCGGCGGGCGCTACACCGAGGCGTTCGAGCGCGCGAGCGCCGCGCCCGGCGCGGTGGCGCCGCTGCTCCACGCCGAGCTCACGCTGGCGTCGGGCGACGCTGCGGCGGCGCGCCGCGCGCTGACCAGCCTGGTCGGCACGGCCGATCCGAGCGATCGCGCCCGGGCGGTCGCGATGCTCGCCGAGCTCGAGCTGCTCGCCGGCAAGCCCGATGCGGCGGCGGCCCAGCTCGCCGCGCTCGGTGACCTGTCGTCGGCCGAGCCGCTGGCCCGCGCGCGGGTCCACCTGGCGGCGGCGCGGCTCGACGAGTACGAGGGCCGGGTCGCCGCGATGCGGTCGGCGCTCGCCCGCGCGCATGGCGCGTGCAAGAGCGTGCCGGTGTGCCTGGAGTCGAGCGAGCTGTCGGCGGTGGTCGACGCCCGCCGCGCGGTCGGCCTGGCGCGCGAGGGCCGGCTGGTCGAGGCGACGACCGCGCTCGATGCCGCCGACGCCGCGGCGCGCGATCTGGACGCGGTCGCGGTCGCCGACGAGGTGCTCGCGGCGCGCGCGCTGGTGGCGCGCCGGCGCGGTGACAGCGCGGTCGCGGCCAGTTTGCTCCAGGACGTGGTGCGCGCCCGGCGCGAGCGCGGCGACGAGCTCGGGGCCCTGCGCGCCGAGCTCGACCTCGCCGAGCTCGAGATCGTGCGCGGCCAGCCCGCGATCGCCGCCGAGCTGGCGAGCGCCGCGATGGCGTCGAGCGTGCGCCGCGAGCTCGGCCACCTCGCCGCGCGCGGCGGCGCCGTGGTCGCGGCGATCGACCTGCTCGAGCTCCGGCTCGAGGCCGCGCTGCCCCGGCTCGAGGAGCTTCACGGTCAGCCCGCGCTCGACGCGGCGTCGGCGGCGCAGGTCGCCGTGCTGCTGGCGACCGCGCGCGCGCTGAGCGGTCAGCGGGCCGGCGCGGTCGAGCTCGCCCAGAACGCCGGCGCCGAGTCGCGCGACGAGCTCGATCGCCGGCTCGCCGGGGCCGAGGTCGCACTCGCCGCCGGCGACGTCGGGATGGCGCTCGAGCTGGCGCGCGACACCGCGGTGCTCGCCGAGCGCGCCCACCGCACGATCGAGCTGGCGTCCGCGCTGGTCGTGGTCGCCCGGCTCGAGCTCGCGCGCGGCGACCGCGGCAACGCCCGCGCCGCCGCCAGCCGCGCCGCCCGCGAGGCCGCCGCCGCCGGCCTGGTCCGGGTCCGGGTCCACGCGCTGCTCGCGCTGTGCGCGCTGGCCCGCGACGACGACGACGCGTCGTCGGCCGTGGCCTACGCCCGCGACGCGTCCGAGCTCGCGCTGGCCGCCGGCCTGCCGGTCGAGCGGCTGGTCGCCCACGCCGCGCTCGACGCGATCGCCGGCCAGGAGGCGGTCGCCGATCCGTCGGCGCCGAGCGCCGCGACGATGGCGCCGAGCGCGATCGAGGGCGCGGCTCGCCTGCTCACCGACCTCGGCCTGACCGCGCAGCGGCCGTTCCGGGTGATCGACGCCGAGGGCGTGCCGAGCGACGTCGCCGACGCCAACCCCGAGATCCTGCGGCTGTCGGGCCGCGCGCTGGCGGTCGACGGCGTCCGCGAGGTGATCTGGCGCCACGGCCAGGAGCTCGCCGACCTGCGCCGGCGCTCGCTGCTCAAGCGCCTGCTGTTCCTGTTCGCATCGGCGCCGGGCAAGGTGTTCTCCAAGGAAGCGATCGTCCAGGCGGTGTGGAACGTCGACTACCACCCGCTGCGCCACGACGCCGCGCTGTTCACCAACATCATGCGGATCCGCCGGTTGCTCGGCGAGGATGGATCGGAGATCATCCGGGTCACCGAGGACGGCTACCGCTTCGTGCCGCCCCGTGACTTCCTCTTCGTCATTCCCCGGTGAAGGCCAAATCCACCACGGCGACGTCCCGCTCGGCGAGCCGCCGAGGCGCCCGGCTCACCAAGGCGAAGGCGAAGCCCACCGGCAAGACCCCGCGGCGGGCTGCGGCCAAGCGCGCCGGCCAGCGGGCCGGTGGAGCGGAGCGAGCGACGACGCGGCGGCGAGCGAGCGGTCGCCCGGCGGCGCGAGTCCGGACCGGCGCACCGGCGCGGCGCGCGCGCACCGGCGCGGCGCGGTCGACGCCGGCCCGGCGCGTGCCCGGTGAGCGCTGGCTCGCGTTCGTCGAGCAGCACGGCGTGGTCCTCGCCTCGGCGCGCGGGCCGGTGCCGTCGGTCGCCGAGGCGGTCGCCGGCCAGCCCATCATCGGCAGCTGGTGGGCGCACCCCAGGGGCAAGGCGATCTTCGCCGCGCTGTCCGAGCTCGACGACTCGCACGACGTGCGGTGCTTCAAGCTGATCGACGGCAAGGTCACGTTCGTCCACCGCCGGGTGTGGCCGGCGCTCGCC
The DNA here is from genome assembly GCA_041495365.1 of Kofleriaceae bacterium. Classification (GTDB taxonomy): domain Bacteria; phylum Myxococcota_A; class Polyangia; order Haliangiales; family Haliangiaceae; genus JABFXX01. Next base: position 13,229 of record JBGQCL010000009.1, read on the forward strand.
TGCCTCGCCGGCAACGGCGTGATCACCGCCGCGCGCGCGGCCGCGATCCAGCAGGAGCACATGCCGACCGGCGAGCACCGCAACCTGGTCACGCCGTACCCCGACTGGGTGCCCGACGACGTCGCGCGCGCCGCCGCCGGGCTCACGATCGAAGCCGCGCGCGCCCAGCTCGGCGCCTGGGTCTAGTCCGGCTCTGGCCCGGGCCGGCCGTCATTTCTTGAGCGCCTCGACCGGCCGCTTCCGGGCGCCGATCCAGGACGGGATCACCGCGCCGACGACGGCGACCGCCATCGCAGCCACGGTGGCGACGACCGCGATCGCCAGCGACGCGATCGGCCGGACCAGGACCACCGGCTGGTTCGGCGGCTTGAACGGGAGGCCGATCCGGGCGGTGACGACACACACCGCGAGGCCGAGCAGCGCGCCCACCACCGCCGCGAACGCGCCGAGCACGAGGGACTCGAGGAGGAACATCCGGCGCACGAACGCGCGGGGCGCGCCCAGCGCGGTGAGCGTTCCGATCTCCTTGGTCCGCTCCGATGCGCTCAGCATCTGCGTGTTCGCGATCACCAGCAGCGCGAGCAGCCCGACGATGGCGAGCAGCAGCGCCTGGGCCTTGGCGAACGTGCGGATCGCCTGATCGAAGTACTCGCCGACCTGGCGCCAGGTGCGGACCTCGACCGCGCTCCCGAGCGTGGCCTCCAGCTGCCGCGCGACGTCCTCGGCGCGTTCCAGGTGGTCCAGCCGGACGACCAGGGCGGTGGCGCCGCCGTCCGCTTCCATGCCCACGAGGTGGCGTGCGGCGTCGAGCGGCATGACGACCAGCCACTTGCCCTCGTCGGGGAGGCTCGACGACGCCACGCCGACGACGTCGACGTCGATCGCGTTGATCTGGCCGGACACCGTGCGCGCCTCGAGCGTCACCTGGGCGCCGGGCTTGAGGCCGAGCCCCGCCGCGAGCTCCGTCCCGACCACGATCGACGTCGTGTCCGCGCGGGTGAGCAGCCGTCCGGCGCGCAGGTCGGCGGCGAGGAACGTCGGACACACGCGGGCCTCGGCTTGCGGGTCGATCGCGGTCACCAGGACCAGCGTGTCCTGGTCGCCGTTGGACAGCGACCCGGCGAAGTGGATCCGCTGCGTGACGGCCGAGACCCCCGGAGCGCGGCGGACCTGGTCGACCAGAGCGGCCGGCTGCGACAGGTGCAGGTTCACCGGCAGCAGGTCGGTGACCCTGGAGTACCCGGCGGGGTGGATCTGGATCGCGCCGAGCCGGCTGTCGACGGCGTACTCGCGGATCGCCTCGTTCACCCCGTCGATCCAGCCGCGCGCGAACACCAGCGCGGCGACCCCGACCGCGATCGCGGTGCCGGTCGCCAGCGTCCTCCGCCGGTTGCGCTGCAGGTTCCGGACTGAAAATCGGACGATGTTCATCGGATCAGCGAGCTTTCACGACGCCGGTCTGGTCCGCCGCGGCGGCGGCCAGCTCGAGGCGGCGCAGGTTGAGGGTGTACGTGACCGCGAAGATCGTCCCCGAGATCCCGGACGGCAACAGCGTGACGAGGATGCTGGGGGTCCCGGCGAGCGCATGCACGACGGTCATGGTCACGAGGATGATCGCGGGCGTGCCGATCCCTGCGAGCAGGAGCTTGCGCCGTGGTGTGCGACCCAGGCCGTAGAGGTACTCGAGCAGCAGCACCGAGAACGTGGTGCTGACGAAGCTCAGGCTGCCCTGCGCGAGCGCGGCGCGCGCCATGTCGGTGGCCGGGTGCGCGCGGTTGGCGATCAGCGCCCATCCCCCGAACAGCAGGAAGGCGCCGCAACCGACGATCAGCGCGCGCCTGCGCGAGCCGCGCGGCGCTGCGGGGCGAGGAGCCGGGGGCTGGGAGGGGTCGCGGGCGTGCATGGCAAGGGCGAACAGCGGGAGGGCCGAGGACGGAGGGCCGAGGACGGAGGGCCGAGGACGGAGGGCCGAGTACGATCGATTCACAGCATGGTCTGGACGTCGACGAGGACCATGCCGTGGAACGGCAGGACCCCGTACTGCGTGCGTGCACCCCCGAACCGGGCGAGACCGCCGAGCCGCACGATGGTGTGGTCGTGCACGGTGTACACGGCGCGGGCGGACAGCACGGCCGACCGATCGTCGAGCCCGGCGAGGAAGCTCGCGTTCGCACCGAGGTTGGAGAACACGCCATCGTCGGCGAGCTTGGGCGTGACGGCGGACGCGATCGCGTAGTTCCGGCGCAGGAAGACGCTGGAGAACTGCTGTGGGCGACCGTCCTGCGTCGCATCGCTGGGTTCGAGCCGCGCCGCGGGGCACATCGCCGCGAGCAGGTCTGCCCTGGCGAGCACCGCGTCGAAGTCGTCGGACATCAGCCCGTCGCCGTTGTGCAGGTACTCCAGGTTGACCAGCGTCCCGTTGCCGCGGTCCCAGCGAGCGCCGACGATCGCGGAGTAGTCCGATACCTCGTGGTGTGGGATGCCCAGGTCCTGGATCGGGCAGCTGCCCGGCTGCAGCGTGCCGGCCTTGAGCTCGCGGCGCTGATGCATCAGCGCCTCGCCGTGGACCTCGAACGGCCAGTCGCCCAGGACGGCGGAGCCGGACGCGCCGACCTCGGGGAGCCGGCTCTGGAGGTCGTAGAACGCGATCGCGGACAGGTCGAAGCCGGTGGGCCGCCAGGCGACCCGCCCGCCCGCGAGCCCGGCGGCGGGATCGAGATGCGCCGGGGTGCCCAGGGCGGAGTGCGAGATCGCGGGGAACCAGGCAGCGGTCACGACGAAGTCGTCGGCGTGCAGCTCCAGCATCGCGGTCCACGCCCCGAGGCGCTGGAAGCTCGGATCGGTGGGATCCGGCGCGTGGTTCATCGGCTCGACCGGATGGTAGGACAGCGCGGAGCCCCACGATGCGTGATGCCGGCCGACCAGCACCGCGAGCCGGTCCGACACGAGATCGACGGTGCCGTACAGCTCGTTGATGACCAGGCAGCCCGGCAGGTCGCTTCCGGTGCGGCATCCCGACGGGGAGACCCGGTACAGCGCGGACGTGTCGGACCGCAGCGCGTAGCGATCCCCCTTGAGGGTCAGCTCGAGGTTGCCCTCGAGGAAGCTCTGGAACTTGTCGACCCCCAGGAGCGGGTACAGCACCGCGCCGGTGTCGGCCGGGAACAGCTGAAAGCGCGACAGCAGGTAGCCGCGCGACAGAAACTCGTTGTCGGCGCGCGCGGCCGGCGACGCCAGGCCGACGACCACCGATGCGAGGACGCAGTCGCGGAGCCTCATGACCCGGAGATCAGCCCGTCCTGCATGCGGACGACCCGCTTGCTGTAGCGGAGCAGCGCCGCGTCGTGGGTCGCGACGATCAGGCTGACGCCGCGCTCGTCGTTGAGCCGCCGGAGCAGCTCCAGGATATGCTCGGCGGCGTCGCTGTCGAGGTTCGCGGTCGGCTCGTCGGCGAGCAGCACCTGCGGCTCGTTGGCGAGGGCCCGGGCGATCGCGACGCGCTGCTGCTGCCCCCCCGACAGCTGGGTCGGCCGGCGGTCCGCGAGGTTGCCGATCCCGACGGTCTCCAGCAGCTCGCGGGCGCGGCGATCGCAGGCCGCGGCCGACGGGCGCCGCGATCGCCACAGCATGGGGAGCTCGACGTTCTCCTTGGCGGTCAGGACCGGCACCAGGTTGAACGACTGGAACACGAAGCCCAGGTGCTCGGCGCGCAGGCGGGCCCAGCGATCGTGGTCGCCGGTGCCGACGCCGCGGCCCTCGAACTCGTAGACTCCCGCGGTCGCGGAATCCAGGCAGCCCAGGATCGACAGCAGCGTCGTCTTCCCCGATCCCGACGGCCCCATCAGCAGCGTGAACTCCCCCCGCTCGATGTCGAGATCCACGCCGCCCAGGGCATGGACCTCGACCTCGCCCAGCAGGTGCGTCTTCTTGATGCCACGCAGCGAGATCAGCGGCATCGCGGCCTACCTGCCGAGCGACTCGCGCTGGAAGGTCTTGGGAGGAATCGAGTCGACGAGCTCGAAGCTCTGGACCGTCATCAGGGTGGACTGGCCCCTGGCGAGCTCATTGACCATCTTGACCTTGGACGGCCGGACGTGCTTGCCGAAGCTGACGGGGTCGGAGAACGTGAGGCTGCGCAGCTTCTTGCCCGACGACGCATAGAACTCCTGCTGGAGCGGCATCGCGTCGGACTTTCGCACGGTGTAGACGATGTGATCGTAGCCGGCCTGCGGGGTCGAGGCGACCAGGTCGAGGGTCCAGCTGTCGCCGCGGTCGGTCATGGCCGTGACCCGGTAATCGTGCACGAGATCGACGCGCAGGACGTCGGCGTTGCGGAAGTCGCCCGCCTCGAAGTCGTCGCGCGACGCGACCCGCATCGAGCGCTTGAGCGATGGGACATATCGCCACAGATCGTCACCGATCCGCAGGATCTCATGCCCCGCGAGCGTCTTGGGCTCGTCGAACGTGAGCCGCAGCTTGTCGGCACCCTGCTTGGCGGTCCGGAACACGTAGGTACGGGTCGTGCCGTCCTTGCGGACCGCGACCATCTGCATGGTGGCGAGGTACGCGTCCGGCGCGATGACGGCGCTGGCCTTGGCCAGGACCTCGTCGGCGCGTGGCTGCGCCTCCACCGCGGACGGCAGCGCGAGGCCGGCGAGGACGACGGCCGGGACGATGAGGGAAGCCAGCGTGCGAAGCGTCATGCGATGAGCGCGATCGGAGGGCGCCTGGCGATGTAGATAGCAGGCCGGAGCGTGGTCAACATGATCACGAGCGCCGCGAGTGCCACGGCGACGGTCACATCCGCGCTGGTGAGCGCCGGTACGACGAGGTAGACGCCTGCTCCCGGTACAGAGAACGGAACACCATGCGACACCGCCGCGACGAGGCCCAGCGCGCCCGCAGCACCGATGGCGCCGCCGATCGCGCCGAGCAGCGCGGCTTCCGCGACCAGGATCGAGATCGTCCAGCGCCGCCGGACGCCGATCGCCTGCAACGTGCCGATCTCCTGTCCGCGTTCCCCGACCATGAGCGTCACCGTGGCATCGAGGCCGAGGACGGCGACGAGGAGCACGATGACAAACACGATCCGCAGTGACATGACCCACAGCGCGCGCGCGTCCTTCCAGCGCGGCTTGACCTCGTCGTAGGCCAGGGCGACCAGGCCTGCAGCCGCCAGCCGGGTGTTCAGCGCCTCCGCGACCTGCGAGGTCTGGCGGATCGGCCGCACGCGCAGCGCGATCGCGGTCGCGTGGCCCTGCATCCGCAGCATGCGCTGGGCGAGGGGTAGATCGAGGACGATCGTGCGGCGCAGCTCTTCCTCGAAGGCGCCCGACAGGATGCCGGCGACCTTGACGTCCACGCCCTCGAGCCCGCCGTCGCTCGGCCGGGCGAGCAGGGTCAGGGCATCGCCCGGGTGGATCGACAGGATCGACGCCAGCGACGACGAGACCACGACCTCGTTTCCGGCCCCGGCCTCGGCCCGGGGCGGCCGGCCCTCGATCCGGTCGGGGTCGAACAGGCCGGGTAACACGCTGGGGACATGGTGGAAGTCCATGGCCATACCGACGAACGGGGTCGCCTCGTCGCCCTTGAAGACCTTGCCGAGAAACCGGATGCGAGGGGCGACGTCCGAGACGCCGGGTGTGCTCCGGAGCACCTCGACCAGCCGGTCGTCGACCTCGACGCTGGGCTCGAGGCCAAACGCGTTGAGGCTCGCGCGCGCCTCGTCGCGCATCACCTGCACTCCGCCGCTCCAGGTCTCGGCGCCCAGGCGCGCGATCAGGTCCATCATCCCGGCCTGCCACGACCGGGTGAGCAACACGGTCATGGTGCCGGCGGTCAAGATCGCGAGCGCGAGCACCGTTCGCCGCCGCTGCCGTACGAGGTTCCTGAGAGCGAGCTTGAAGATCAGGGCAAGGCGCATCAGCGGGCGGGACCGTGCCGACCAGTATAGCTCATGACCAAGCCGCGCTCGATGCAGGTCTCCGGGGGTTCAAAGAGTGAAACGATCACGAGCACTGGCAGGAACAGTATTCCCCGCTGGAGACACTTGTCATGTGCGTGCGACCCCGACAGCGACGAGCGCCACGAGCGTGCGATCGAGCGTCGCCGGAGGAGCGTCGTGCTGCCGCATGCAGGCCGTGACCAACGTTCGACATCGCGCGCGGACGGTCCAGGAGACGTGAAGCGAATTCGATATCGATCATGAGACCGTTTCAGATACGCAATCTCTATTACGATCCGACGCAATGACGCTAACGCGTTCCGTCGAAATTGTAAGGAAAATAACAAATCGACTCTGGTGAGTGGACGCGCGGCTGAACGGCCGCACAGCCGGACCGCGTTTTCTCACCGCACCACGCGCCCGCCGGCGCGTGCCGTCGCCTGTCCGGTGCCTGTCGTGCGTGGACGGAGCTCGGCGACGATACCTGCCGCAATTTGCGATAGGTAACCCAGGGCGACGCAAGAATGGAACGGGTGAGTCGCTGACCGCGTGCCAGTCTGGTGCAGCAAAATACGGCAGTGATGATTGCGTGCGATCGCCGGGCTCACGTTGTCGCGTCCCGGCAAACCAGCCAGCGGGACGAGAGCGCACAGCGGACGGGAGCATCGCGCGTGTGATCGAAGGTGTTGCGTGATGACCCTCCGATACGTGATAGTGAGTCTTGGCCGAGGGATCTCGTCGCTCGCCCAGCGCAGTCCGAACGTCGTCGCGCGGGGCGAGATGGACGTACGTCCGTGGCACATCTTCATTGCCGGCGAGTTTCGGGGGACCCGATTCCCAGATGTCACCGCAAGCGCGTTTCCTTCACAGCCGCCGCACAACTCGCACAGACCTTGATATTCTAGGTCTCGTGGGTGGTCCGTCCGGGGCCCCACGCTGGAGTCAATACCGCGATGAGGACGGAACGATATCTCTTCTCCAGGATGTCGCCCGAGGCCAAGACCGAGCTGGTCGAGGAGATCGTCCAGTGGGGACTGACGATCTGGCACGGCGACGCAGAGGACTTCCGGAGCTACTGGCTCGACCGGAGGCCCTACACGACCGTCGTCAACATGCTGCGCTCGGACGATGGCAAGATGCTCGGCACCACGACGCTCAAGTACTACGACGACCACTACGACGGCAAGGACATCGTCGTCGTGAAGCTCGCCCTCGGGCTCGATCCGATGCACCGCGGGACCAAGTTCGCGCTGCGCTGCCTGATCTGGGAGCTGCTGCGCCTGAAGCTGGCCCATCCGCTCAAGAGATTTTATCTGTTCGCCACGCTGGTTCATCCGGTGGTCTACAAGCTGTGCTGTGACCTGCTGAGCGATCGGCTCTACCCGTACTACAAGAGCCCGGAGAACGCGGAGATGCAGCGGATGGTCGACCATCTCGCCGAGATGTTCCACCTCCAGAAGGCCGAGTCTCCGTATCCGTTCGTCTACCGGGACAAGTTCTGGACGCGCGAGACCGCGCAGGCCAGCGAGTACTGGAGCGCCAGCCAGCGCCCCGAGGTCCAGTTCTACGTCCAGCATTGCCCGGCGTACTACTGCTCGAGAGACTGCCTGATCGCGCTGTCGCCGCTCCGGCTGACGCATGTCCTGCCGCTCATGGTCCGCGCGCTGGTGCGAAACCACCTGGACAGGCGGCGTCGCCGCAAGGCCAGGCTCGCCGAAGCGAGCGCCGCGGCTGCCGCGGGCGCCGCCAGCGCACCGGAGGCCGGGGCCGGGGGATGAGCAGCGAGGCGGGTGTGGCCCGGGGCCCAGCCGGGCCACACCCTCGACCGAGTCACCACAGCTCGGTCGTTCTCGCCGGAGACGTGCGCGGCTCAGCCGACGACCGTCGCGCCGCCGGACACGATGGTCGGCTGGCGGCGGTTCATCGCGAACATCATCACCATCGGCAGCAGCAGGCTGCTCTGGCTGCTGTTGCTGTTGTTGTTGTTGTTGTTGGCCAGCTGCGAGACCGTGGTCTGGAGCGAGGTCAGCGACTGCGTGATCGCGTCGCTGGTGCTGCTGCTGCTGCTGCTGCTGCGGACCACGGCGCCGCCGGTGACGTTGTCGAGGGTAGCGTTGTCGAGCGTGTTCATGGCGTGACTCCTTCGGTTGATGCAGAGCCGTATTGCAGCGCCCGTGCCGGCCGCGATTCGCGTCGAATCGCGGGGTTCCGGCGGTCCGGGCGTAAACTGGACGCTGCGAACCGAGTCCTGGGGCGGACGATCCGCTGCCGCGGTGCGCCCCGAGCCTCGCTCTGGAGTCGACCCAGGACCTGATCGACGATCTCGCCGCCGCCCTCGGCGGACGCGGACGGGGGCGATTGCGCCCGGCGGAGCGCCGCGTCATGGTTGGGAGATGGGGAGCTTGCGCGGGCCGGACGGATGAGCGCCACGCTGTCGATCGTCGCCGTGCTCGCGGTCGGCGCCATCCGCCTCGCGCGCGCGCTCGCGGGCAGCCCGCCGCCACAGCAGACCACCGAAGCCGACCGCGTCCTGCGCGAGCAGCACGGTGTGCCGCCGTGGCCGGTCGCAGGGCTGCCCGAGTGCCAGCAAGGCCGTCTGGTCGGCAACATCCGCGCGCTCGACCGGACGCTGACCGCGCCGCTGACCGGCCGCGCGTGCGTCTACTACGTGGTGCTCGTGGTGCAGCCGGTGGCGTCCGGATGGCAGGAGCGCATCACCGATCGCCGCGGTGTCGCGTTCGCGCTGGCGGATGCGAGCGGTAGCGCGGTCATCGACCCGTCGCATGCGAGCGTCGCGCTCGCCCTCGATCATCGCGAGGAGCTCCGCGCGCTGGGCCAGGTGACGGCGGCGCAGCAGGCCGTGCGCGGCGGGCGGCAATTCCCGCGCGCCGCTCCTCGTCGCGGGTCCAGCACCAGTCCGACCGGTCGGTATCGGCGCCTTCGAGACCGCGTGCGCACATCGAGCCTGATGTCAGGGAATATCGTCTGAGGATCGAGGGCCCCAGTCCGGAAATGAAATAGTAGACAGGTTCTCGGTCGAGCTCCGAAAATCCGGAGGTTGCCGTGATATCGGACTGCCGATCGCCGGGACGTACCGACACGTTCTTGTCGAAAGGTCAATCTGATGCGCTGCCATCACTCCCGATATCTCCTGATTGCCGTGTCGATCGTGCTGCTCGCGCCGGGCTGCGTCGAGCCTCCCGGCGACGAGCCCGCGACCGACGAGGCGGTCGCGGCGGTCACCACCAGCGAGGGGTTCGAGGCCGGGACCAAGACCGCCTACGCGGCCGCCAACGTCACGCTCGGCTCGGGGACATGGAATCTGAATGATGCGCTGATCGGGACCTTGAGTACCGACGTCAAGACCGGCGCGCAGTCGGCGCGTATGCGCAACAGCGGCCACGTCACCATGGTGTTCGACCGCACGACCGGGGCCGGCACGGTGACGCTCCACCACGCCAGCTTCGGCTCCGATGCCAGCGGCACCTGGGGGCTGTTCTCGTCGCAGAACGGCGGCAGCACGTGGACCCAGGTCGGCACGTCGCGTTCGACCACCGGCGGGTCGTTCTCGACCGCGACGTTCACGGTCAACCTGGCGGGCACGATCCGGTTCGAGATCCGCAAGCTCGACGGCGGCGCCAACCGGATCAACGTCGACGACATCACGATCACCGACTTCACCGGCGGTGGTGGCGGTGGTAGCGGTAGCGGTGGCGGCGGCGCCGCGCTCAGCCGGCACACGACGCTCGGCATCCCGTCGCCGGCGTCGAGCTCCGACGCCAACAACTTCCTGTCGGTCAAGTCCGGCTACGTCGTGTCCTACAACGGCTCGCGCAAGGTCCCCAACTGGGTCAGCTGGGAGCTCAACACGTCGTACCTCGGCAGCACGGCGCGCCAGGACGACTTCCGCGTCGACGACACGTTCCCGGCCAGCGAGCCCCAGGCGAGCCTCGCTGACTACAGCGGCAGCGGCTACGACCGCGGCCACATGTGCCCGTCGGCGGACCGCACGCTGACCGTCGCCGCCAACCAGCAGACCTTCTTCCTCACCAACATGGTTCCCCAGGCCGCCAACAACAACCAGGGGCCGTGGGCGGTGATGGAGAACGACCTCCGCGCGATCACGCAGACCGGCAAGGAGCTGTTCATCATCTCCGGCGGCACGTTCAGCGCGAGCTCGAACCGGATCGGCAGCGGCGTCGTTGTCCCGGACCAGACGTTCAAGGTCGTGGTCGTGCTCGATGCGGTCAATCAGGGTCCGAGCTCGGTGACCACGAGCACGCGCGTGATCGGCGTGATGATGCCCAACGAGAACAACCAGATCAGCCGGACCGCGGACTGGCACAGCTTCCGGGTCTCGGTCGACTCGATCGAGGCGGCGACCGGCGACAACTTCCTGTCCGATGTCGATCCGGCCGTCCAGGCCGTGATCGAGGCGCGCGTCGACAACCAGTGAGCACCCCCGCCGGCGGACGCTGCGTCCCCCGGCGATCCTGCTCCGCGAGGACTGGAACCGGCGGGTGCCTCGCGCGACACTGCCACGGCAATGCGCTTCGTCTTGCTGTGGGTGTCGATCGTCCTGGCTGCGTGTGCGGCGTGCGGGTCCAAGCTGCCGAAATACGACCACGCGAAGGAGCCGGATCCGCGGAACAAGGACGTCGTGCTCGGCGTCGGCGATACGATCGCCGTCAACGTGTGGGGCCCCGATACAAGGATCTCCACACCGAGGTCACGATCCGCGCCGATGGCATGATCACCCGCGGCCGGAGGGCGATGTGGCCGCGGTCGCCGCCAGCGGTAACGAACCGGCGGCCACGGTAACGAGGATCCGGCCGACTTGTTACCGAGCGCGGCAGCTCGAGTAAATCCTGCTACTTCTTGCCCGGGGCCTTGGTCACAGCGGCCGGCGCCGGTGCCGGAGCCTTGGCAGTGGCGGCCGGTGCCGCCTTGGCAGTGGCGGCCGATGCCGCCTTGGCAGGGGCGGTGGCCGGTGCCGCCTTGGCAGGAGCGGCCGATGCCGCCTTGGCAGGGCCGGGGCCCGCAGCGGGGGCCGCGGCCGGAGCGGCGGGGGCGGCCGGCGCAGCGTGCATCGGCGCCGGCGCGACCTTCGGACCGGAGAAGCCCAGCGGGACGCTGGAGTCGCCGTCCGAGGTGTCGGCGTCGGCGCCGATCGTGAACCGCCACTCGACGGCGTCCTGTATGCAGCTGGTCGGCACGGCCGCGTCGCAGATCCCGGCGCCCAGGTGCGCCGTGTAGGTCGCGCCCGGCTTGTACTGGATCTGGTTGGCGAACAGACCCCAGGCACCGTCGCCGATCTGGTCGACCCAGGCCGGCAGCACGGTGCCGCTGGCGTCGGTGACGGTGAACGTCGTCGCGGTGACTCCCGTGACCGGGCGCGAGAAGAACACCTTGGGCACGGTGTCGAGGTGGGCGCGCGGCGCGCCGGGCCGCGGGTAGACGCCGAGCCGCGGCGGGGTGGCGTCGGCCGGGGCGCCGGAGATCGCGATCGTGAAGTTGTGCACCGCCATCGGGACCGGCGGCGCGCCCTCGACCACCGCCGGCTCGGTCTGCGGCTTGCGGCCGTCGCAGCGCCCGCCGAGCACGCACGGCTCGAGCACCATGTTGTTGTTGGTGTCGGTCATGTTGCCGAGGAACTTCTGGCCGACGATCGCCTCCATCGACTGGTAGTAGACCGCGGTCGACACCGCGATCGGGCCGCGCGTCCCGGGCGGGATCACGACGGAGTAGCGATCGGTCTTGTGGGTCGCGCCGGGGTGCGGCAGCGGGCGGAGCCGGGTGTCGACCAGGAACGAGTCGTCGAACACCTCGCCGTCGCCGTCGAGGTCGGCGAACTGCTCCAGGCCGGTCGGGTTGTGGGTCGCGTCGATCACCTTGCCGCTGGCGTCGATCGGCAGGCCCTGCTCGTTGGTCTTGAGGTTGAGCGCTGTCGCGTAGGGCAGGTCGAGCGTCGGGCAGCCATCGCCGAGCGACGCCACCGCCTTGAACTGGATCGACCACGGATCCGGCGAGCCGGGCGGCAGCTTCCACGGCTTGCCCGCCGCGGTGCACCTGGGATAGTTCGGATCGACCACCTCCTCGGTGGTGAGGTTGCCGACGCCGAGCGACCTTCGCGGCTTGCCGTCCTTGTCCTTGAACGCCGGGTCCGAGTCCTCGATCCACAGCTCCTTGCCGGTGGCGAGGTCGTAGGCGTGGACGGCGATCCAGCCGATCCGGCCCTCGGGGAAGCCGCTCGGGAAGTCGTGGCCACTGCCGGTGTTGCTGACGCTGAGCGAGATCGGGGCGGTGGTGCCGGCGGACGCGGTCGCCGGGCCGCTGGCCTGGAGCTCGAGCACGTGGCGCAGCCGGTCCCACGCCAGGCGCGCCTGCTGGGCGTAGACGCCCTTGCGCTCGGTGTGGGTCCACACCGCGCGCGAGTACGGGCTGCTGTGGTCCTCCGACGAGTAGCTGTAGACCGACAGCTCGGGGTAGGGCGACACGTTGCCGCTGTTGTCGACGTCCTTGCCGATCAGCCGCGGCACGAACGCGTTGCCGCCGACGAAGTGGTGGGTGAAGAACGGCCGCTGCTTGCCGTCGGTGGCGACCGCCTCCTTGAGGATCGGCAGCGGGTGGCCGGCCGGGTCGTACAGGGTCTGCGCCGTGCCGGGCTGACCGTAATCCTGCTGCATGTGGCACGACTGGCAATCGCGCTTGTGCGCCGGATCGAAGAACTTGTTGCCCGGACGGTCGGCGTAGCGGCTGTTGGACCACTCGGTGTAGGTGCGCTCGATCGGGAACCCGCCGGCGAACCGGCCGAGCGTGTTGCGGATCGGCAGCGCGTTGGTCACGTCGTGGCACGCCGCGCACATCTCGGAGCGCACGAACATCGCCTGGTGATAGGACTTGTGCTTGGACGAGTCGACCTGCTGGTACGGCACGTTCTCACCGAACACCGTGCTGGTGTTGGTGTCGCTCGGCGACGGCGCCTGGGTCGCGGCCATCGGGCCGAACCGCTCGGGGAACACGATCGCGTGCGGCGACAGGCGGTACGCGCCGGCGCCGATGCTGTAGCCGAGGTTGCGCTTGGTGATGTCCGCGACCTTGAACAGATCCTGCGAGTCTCCGGTCAGGTCGGCGCGCGACTCGGGGCCGGTCGCCGGGACGTACTCGGTGCCGCTGCGCGTGTAGTTGTGGAACGGCGTGTCGCGGGTCGCGGCGAAGCTGTGGCAGATCGCGCAGAAGATGCCGGTCTTGCCGGACTCGGTGTTGCGGAACTGCTCCTCGACGGTCGCGAACGCGATGCCGGTGTGGTTGTCCGACGTCGGGTTGAATCGCGTGTCGGCCGGCGCGGACTCCAGGCCGGTCCTGGGGTCCATCGTGATGTTCCGCAGCGGCACGTTGTCGAGGTAGTTGGTCGGCATGTGGCAGCGCGAGCAGAACGCGTCGAGCAGCGAGCCGGGGCGCGACAGCGTGACGTGCTCGGTGCCGATGTCGAACACCGACGCGCACTCGCCCGGCTTGGCGAACGGGTTGTGGTGCGACTTCTCGGTGCCGTCGGGCGGTGCCGGGGTGTCGCACTCACCGTTGGTCGACAGCCCGCGCGACAGCAGCAGGAACGCGCCGCGCCACACCGGATCGCGCCACGAGTTCGACATCATGGAGCCGTTCCACTCGTCGAAGATCTTCTGGTGGCAGGTCTGGCACTGGCCCGGGTGGTTCTGGGTCTTCCAGTACTCCTCGTAGGGCGGCGGGAAGGCCTTGGCCTCCTCCGTGATGTACGGCGCGGCCTCGGGCATCCGGTTCGGCAGGTCGGCGACGACCGCCTCGGGCTGCTTGGCGAGGAATCCGACCAGGAGCCCCGTGGCAACGAACGTTCCCAACTTGATGAGTTTCACGACGCTGCTCCTTTAGTGATGCGCCTGAGCCCGGCGGGCCTCGATCACCGGCTCGTGGACGGGGATCAGCGGCGCGCGCGAGAGGCCACGAACGAAGATCAGCCAGATCACGCCGAGGGTGCCGGCCGCCATCCCGAGCTCCATCCACCCGAAGTGCGGCGCATCCCAGTGCGACGGCATCACCTGCATGTAGAGATCGAACCACCGGCCGGCGAGGATCAGGATGGCCATCGCGGTCATCACCTTGAGGCTGCTCTTGGACTTGATCGGCAGCAGGGTGAAGAACGGGATGATCCAGCTGATCACGAAGCCGGCGATCAGCAGCAGCAACCAGCCGCCGCTGCTGCGCTGGACGTACCACACCGCCTCGTCGGGGATGTTGCTGTACCAGATCAGGAGGTACTGGCAGACCCACGTGTAGGCCCAGAACGTGGAGAACGCGAGCATCATCGTGCCCAGGGTCCGGATCACGTTCATGTCGATCAGCGCGCTGTCCTTGCCCCACAGCTGCTTGCGCTTGAGCGTCACGGTGGCGAGCGCGATCGCGGCGATCGCCTGCGCGAACGAGCCGGCGAAGATGTAGACCGAGAACATCGTGCTGAACCACTTGGGCTCGAGCGAGATGATCCAGTCGTAGGCCGACAGCGCGAAGGTGATCGCGAACAGCGGCACGAACACGCCGGAGTAGCGGTACAGCCGCGTGTAGGCCGAGCTTCCGGCCGCGCGGCTGGCGTCACCGGCCAGCGAGATCTGGCGCATCCGCAGCGCGAACAGGATCCACAGCCCGATGATGACAATCATCCGGGCGTAGACGAACGGCGGGGACAGGTAGGTGAACCGGCCGGCGTGGACCAGCTCGCCCGTCCCGGCCATGTCCGGCGAGCTCGGGTTGGTCCACGGGTACAGCGAATGGAAGCCGAACGCCAGCACGATCATCAGCACCGCCGCGACCGGGAGCAGCAGCGAGAACGCCTCGGGAATCCGCCGGATCGGCGACCACCACTTCGAGTGCGCCATGCGCTGCGCGCCGATGAAGAACATCGCCGACACGCCGAGCGACAGCACGTAGAACCCGTCGATCAGCAGGTTCATCCAGGCGCGCTGGCCATCGGTGGCGAGCCCGGCGGCGAGCGCGATCACGCCGATGGCGCACAGCACCATCGGGATCCGGAGCATCGACGGGGTCACGACGAGGCGGTTGTCGGCGGTCATGGCGTACCTCCCGATCCGGCGCTGGCCGGCGATGGGGTCGGCGCGTCGGGCGCCGTCTCCGCGGGCGCGGCGGGCGGCGTGTCCGGCGTCCCCGGCGGGGGCTCGACGAGCTGCTGCAGCTTCTCGCGGATGTAGGTGATGATCAGCCAGCGATCCTCGGGCGACAGCTGCGCGGCGTACGACGGCATCTTGTTCGACCCGAGCGTGATGACGTGGAAGATCCGGCCGGGCAGGAAGCCCATCACGCGCTCGGACTTGTACGACGTCGGTGGCGGGATCTTCGAGGCGATCGGACCGTCGCCCTTGCCCTCGACGCCGTGGCACACCAGGCAGTAGGTCTCGAACAGGAACTTGCCCTTGTCCAGGGCCGCCGCATCGTCCTGGTGGAACGGGTTGGAGAGCTCGCGGCCGGCGCGCGCGGCCTCGGCGTCGCCCTTGCCGTAGTGGAACGGGTGGTAGCCGCGCGCGATCGTGCCCGCGACCGGGTGCTGGAGGGTGATGCCGTTGCGGGTCGCCTGGTTGGGCGCGAACGCCTTGTAGGCCGGCCCGCGGGCCATGTCCTCGATGTACTCCGAGCCCGGCTGCTCGCCGGGCTGGCACGCCGCGACGCCCGAGGCGAGCACCGAGACGAGCGCCGGGGCGAGAACGGATGCCCAGAACCGTCGGGTCATAGCTCGGCCTCGCTCTCGGTGACGCTCGCGGCGCCGCATTCCTCGAGCAGCGCGAGCGCGCGCTGATGGGTCTCGTCGTCGCTCGGCCGGCGCACCACCATCGCGAACACGTCGTCGGTGATGCCCGGGTTGACCAGCCACGCCGTCTTGCCCGGGTAGAGCCGGGCGCGCAGCAGCAGCGCCGCGACCGAGCCGAGCCCGCCGAACAGCACGCTGAGCTCGAAGCAGATCGGGATGAACGCCAGCGTCGAGTTGTCCGGCTTGCCGCCGACGTTGAGCGGCCAGTCCAGGACGTTGGTATAGCCCTGCAGGACGATCGCGGTGGTCAGCCCGGTGAGCGCGCAGAACAGCGTGACCCACGGCAGCCGGGTCCGGCGGACGCCGAGCGCCTCGTCGAGGCCGTGCACCGGGAACGGCGTGAACACGTCGTAGACCCGGAACATCTCGCGGCGCGCCTTGCGGACCGCGCCCAGCAGGTGGTCGGTGTCGGGGAACGTGGCGACCAGGATCTTAGCCACGGTGGCCTCCTTCGGCGCCGTGGCCGGCAGTGTGGGCCTGGTCGACCGCCACGCCCTTGACCTCCCAGGCCGCGATCATCGGCGCGAACCGGATGAACAGCAGGAACAGGGTGAAGAACAGGCCGAACACGCCGACCAGGATCGCGATGTCGAAGATCGTCGGATAGAACATGCCCCAGCCCGACGGCAGGAACGCGCGGTGGAGCGAGACCACGATGATCACGAACCGCTCGAACCACATGCCGATGTTGACCATGATCGAGGTGATGAACAGGATCGCCACGCTGTTGCGCACCTTCTTGAACCAGTACAGCTGCGGCGTCAGCACGTTGCACAGCACCATCAGGTAGAACGCCCAGCGGTACGGCCCGGTCGCGCGGTTGATGAAGTGGTAGCGCTCGTAGAGGTCGTGGCCGTACCACGCGCTGAAGAACTCGGTGGCGTAGGCGAACCCGACGATCGATCCGGTGAGCAGCAGCACCCGGGCCATCGAGTCGAGGTGGCGCTTCGTGATGTAGCGCTGCAGGTTCATGCTCTGCCGGGTCAGGATCAGCAGCGTCATCACCATGCCGAACCCGGAGTAGATCGCGCCGGCGACGAAGTACGGCGGGAAGATCGTCGTGTGCCAGCCCGGCACGACCGAGGTCGCGAAGTCCATCGAGACGATGCTGTGGACCGAGAGCACCAGCGGGGTCGCCAGGCCGGCGAGGATCATGCTGACGATCTCGTAGCGCGACCAGGTCCGGTGCGAGCCGTTCCAGCCCATGCTCAGGATGCCGAACACCAGCTTCTTGATCTTGCCGACCGCGCGGTCGCGCATCGTCGCGAGGTCGGGGATCAGGCCGAGGTACCAGAACACCAGCGAGATCGTGAAGTAGGTCGAGATCGCGAACACGTCCCACACCAGCGGCGAGCGGAAGTTGACCCACAGCGGGCCGTGCTGGTTGGGGAAGTAGGGCAGGATGAAGAAGAAGTTCCACGGCCGGCCCATGTGGAGCAGCGGGAACAGGCCGGCGCACATCACCGCGAAGATCGTCATCGCCTCCGCGGACCGGTTGATCGAGTTCCGCCACCTCTGCCGGAACAGCAGGAGGATGGCCGAGATCAGCGTGCCGGCGTGGCCGATACCGATCCAGAACACGAAATTGGTGATGTCGAACGCCCAGCCGACGCTGTTGTTGAGGCCCCAGATCCCGATGCCGCGGGCGATCAGGTAGGTCGCCGTCGCGAGCAGGACCAGCAGCAAGGCGACCGAGACCGTGAAGCACGCGTACCACAGCCGGCCGGGCTTGCCCTCCATCGGCGCCGCGATGTCCACCGTGATCTGGTGGAGCGTCGGGGAGCCGGTGGTCCACCGCGGTTCGGTGGCGTCTTCAGGTAGCTTGTCCATGGCGAACCTTCTTGAGGTAGGACACGTTGGGGCGGGTGCCGAGGTCGTCGAGGACGCGGTAGGTGCGCTCGCTGCTTGCGAGCTTGTGGACCCGGCTTTGCTTGTCATTCAGATCGCCGAACACGATCGCGTCGGTCGGGCACACCTGCTGGCAGGCGGTCTTGATCTGACCGTCCTCCAGCGGCTTGCCGGTCTTGACCGAGGCGTTCTTGCCGGCGGCGATCCGCTGCACGCACATGCTGCACTTCTCCATCACGCCGCGCGACCGCACCGTGACGTCGGGGTTCAGCACCAGGCGGCCGACCGGATTGGCCATGTTGTAGTCGTACTTCGGATTGTCCGTGTAGTTGTACCAGTTGAACCGCCGGACCTTGTACGGGCAGTTGTTGGCGCAATACCGCGTTCCGATGCAGCGGTTGTAGACCTGCTGGTTGAGGCCCTCGGAGCTCGTCGTGGTGGCGAGCACCGGACACACGGTCTCGCACGGCGCGTGGCCGCAGTGCTGGCACATCATCGGCTGGTGCACCGCGCGGGGCTCGTCCTCGCTGCCGTTGTAGTAACGGTCGATCCGGATCCAGTGCATGATGCGCTGGCGCTGGACCTGGTCCTTGCCGATGACGGCGACGTTGTTCTCGGCCTGGCAGGCGATCACGCAGGCCGAGCAGCCGGTGCAGGCGTTGAGGTCGATCGTCATGCCCCACAGCCGCTCGCCCATCGGCCGCTCGGTCCACAGGTTGGCGAGCTCCTCGGGCTTCTCGCCGCCCCTGGCCAGCTCCTCCCGGGTGGTCTCGAGCACGATCGGCCGGCCCTCCTGCGAGAAGTGCCACTGGGCCTCGGCGAGCTTGTCGTGAGCTCCGGTCGGCTTGATCGTGACCTCGGCCCACATCCGGCGCGCGCCGCGGACCAGCGAGCTCAGCGGGAAGCCGTTGCCGCCGACGTGGTTGCCGGCCTTGCCGACCTGGCGGCGGCCCCAGCCGACCGCGACCGACAGCGTGCGCGGGTGCTGCCCGGGCTGGGTGAACACCGGGACCTCGACGCTGGCGCCGCCCGCGGTGGCCAGCGAGACGATGTCGCCGTCGGACAGGCCGAGCTGGCGGGCGGTCGCCGGCGCGATCATCGCGACGTTGCTCCAGCTCAGCTTGGTGATCGGGTCGGGCATCTCGAGCAGCCACGGGTTGTTGGCGTTCTTGCCGTCGCGCATCGCCACGCTCTCGAACAGCGCGAGCTCGTAGCGATCGCCCTGCGGCGCGCGCTGGCTGTCGGCCTGGATCGCCGCGACCGCGCCGCGCCAGTCGCCGCCGGTGGCTGCCGCGCCGGAGGCGGGCGCCGCGCCGCCGAGCTCCAGCACGCCGCGCTCGAGGGTCTGGTCCCAGAACGAGTCGAAGTCGCGCGCGCCGCTCAGGCGCGGCATCACCTCGGTGCGCCAGTGATCGCGGAGGACCTCGTAGTGGGCCGCCGGCTCGCCGAGCCAGCGCACCAGGCTGTCGACCACCGAGCGGGTGTCGAACAGCGGCGCGATCAGCGGCTGGGACAGGCTGAGCATCCCGGCGACCGGCTCGGCGTCGCCCCACGACTCCAGGAAGTGGTGATCGGGGCACACCGCCTTGACCGCGGCGGCGGTCTCGTCCATCCGGTCGGCGGTCGCGATCGAGAGCCCGACCCTGGACAGCGCGGTCTTGAACTTCTCGCCGTCGACGTAGTCGTACACCGGGTTGACGCCGTGCAGGATCACGGCGTGGACGTTGCCGCTCTCCATGTCGCCGACCAGCTCGGCCATCGCGGCGTCGTCGCCCTGGCGCTGCAGCGACGGGCGGTCGACGTCGAGCGTCTTGCCGACGTTGCCGAGCAGCCGGTTGAGGGTGAGCACCACGAGCTGGGTCGCGGTGTCGCTGGCGCCGGTCACGACCAGCGAGTCGCCGCGGTGCTTCCACAGTTCGTCGGCGACCGCATCGAGGATCGCCGGCTTGACCGGGTCGCTCGGCGCGGCGGCGTCGGCCTCGCCGGCCTTCTTCGCGATCCGGGCGAGCAGCGCGGCGGCCACCGCGCCGAGCTGCGACGGCGCGACCGCGACCCGCTGGTCGGCGTTGCTGCCGGTGACCGACATGCCGGGCTCGAACTGGACGTGGAGCCCGGCCGGCTGCTCCACGGTCCGGCTGCGCGCGTACTGGCGCGCGAACTCGACCGGCGACAGCCAGGTGCCGAGGAAGTCGGCGTCGATCCCGACGATGACCTTGGCACGGTCGAACGCGTAGTGCGGGATCAGCGGGCGGCCGAACGCCTGCGCGGCGGCGGCGCGCAGCGCGCTCGCCGACACCGGATCGTAGGTCACGTGGCGGAAGCTCGGGAATGCCTTGCGCCAGCGCTCGATCACCGCGAGCAGGGTCGGGCTCGTGATCGTGGTCGACAGCAGCACGACCTTGCCCTGCCTGGCGCGCACGTCGTCGAGCCCGGCTGCGATCCGGTCGTCGATGTCGTGCCACGCCGCCGGCTTGCCCTCCCAGTGCGGCTCGCGCAGCCGCTCCTCGTCGTAGAGCGACAGCACCGTGGCCTGGCCGGTGGCGCAGGTCGCGCCGCCGAACAGCGTCGACAGCTCGTTGCCCTCGATCTTGATCGGCCGGCCGTCGCGCTGCTTGACCAGCAGGCTGCACGCCGACGCGCAGCCGCCGCAGGTCGTCGCGTAGTGGTTCGGGACGCCCGGGACCATGTCATCGGTCGCCACCGCGATCGGGACCGCCTTGGTCTCCGGCGCGCGGCACGCCGCCATCGTCGCGGCGGCGGCGCCGAACCCCATCAGGCCCAGGAAGTCGCGGCGCGTGTGGTCGCCGTCGGGGTCCCCACCCCCCGTCGCGCTGCGCTCGCGCTTGTCGTCGGCGTTGCCGACCGGCAGGCCACCGGGGAACTCGCCGCGGTCGCGCGACCCGTGCTCGCGCTCGTCGACGCTTTGCCAGTACTCCGGCGCAGGCGGCGACGCTCGCTCCACGGGAGGGCCCTCGCCGTGAGGAGACTCCGATCCTTGCTTCGCTGCGGACCGGAGTCGATCGGTTCGGCTCGGGCCCAACTTCAATCTCACGAGCTCGGGCTTGGCGCCCTTGCAATGATCGCTCATAGGATCCTCGGGCTCCTCAGTAGTGGCAGCTCGCGCAGTCCAGGCCGGTGGCCGGCCTGGGCACCTCGGTGAACCGCTTGGCCGCGCGCGCCAGGGTGTTCGTCGGGACTCCGGCGTGCTCGCGGTGGCAGGTCAGGCAGAAGCCCATCGTCAGCTCCGTGAACTGCTCGATGCGCGCCATGGTCTTGACCGGGCCGTGGCAGTTCTCGCAGTCGATCCCCTTGAGCACGTGGCGGCTGTGGTTGAAGTACACGAAGTCGGGCAGGTTGTGGACCTTGGTCCACGCGACGACCGGGCTGTCGAGCTGGGCGGCTTCCTTGAACCGCTCGATCTCGATCGTCTGCTTCTCGAGCAGGCCGTGGCAGTTCATGCACACGCTCGACGACGGGATCCCGGCGTGGCGGCTCGACCGCGCGCCGTAGTGGCAGTACAGGCAGGGCACCTGGTTGTCGCCGGCGTGCAGCTTGTGCGAGAACGCGATCGGCTGGGCGGGCGCGTAGCCCTGCTGCATGCCCAGCCGGAACAGGCGCTTGACGCCGGTCGCGACGACGAGCACCGCGATGACCAGCCCGATGAGGATAATCAATGGTCGCATGGCGGATTGTCTCTGGCTTGATCAGCTCGGTTCGTGTGCGTCGCCGCCGTCGCCCGGGTGATCTTCTTCCGGCCACAGCCAGCGCGCCGGGCTGAGCTTGCCCAGCGCGCGCCGTCCGGTGTGTGCCGCTGCCGTGATCGGTCGCCCGGCGGCCAGCACGACGCGGTCTCCCGCCGCCACCAGGATCATCGCGGCGCTGGTGAACGGCACCACCGCGAGCACGGCGAACCACGAGAACACGTGGAGCCGGATCAGGAATGGCATCTGCTCGACCAGCCCGATCGCGGGCTCTCCCTTGCCCAGCGACCACAGGTACGGGGTCAGCGTGCCGACCGCCCACGACGACCCCCAGCGATACACGACCGCGGTGGCGAGCCCCGACACCGCCGCGACGCACAGCACCGAGAGCAGCGCGTAGTCGCCGATCTCGAACAGCCGGGTGTGGTGCGCGGCGATGCTGCGGCCGACGTGGCGCCACAGCAGCTGGACGAGGCCGATCAGCGCGATCAGGCCGAACACGAAGCCGGTTCCCTCGAGCAGGTACAGCCGCAGCGGCGCGCCGTTCCAGCTCCGGATCGCGCCGGGGACGGCGAGGCACACCACGTGCAAGATCGCGGTGATCGCGAGGCCGATCCGTCACGCCGCGCTACCGCGGAACGCCTGCCGGGCCGCCTCGGCGGCGGGCCGGATCGCCTCGGGGCGGCGGCGCGCCAGCGCGTGGCGGATGCCGAGGCCGAGGATCAGGATCGCGAGCGCGACGTAGGGGAACACCTGGAACAGGAGCTCGCTCGGCACCGCCGCGCTGCGGTGGCCGCCGAGCGGCGCGCCGGTCACCCCGGGCGTCCATACCACGCGCTGACCCGCGCTCGTCGGCTGGGCGGCCGACCCCGAGCCGCTCGAGCCGCTGCCCGGCGCGGCGCCGTCGACCGG
Source organism: Kofleriaceae bacterium (assembly GCA_041495365.1). Classification (GTDB taxonomy): domain Bacteria; phylum Myxococcota_A; class Polyangia; order Haliangiales; family Haliangiaceae; genus JABFXX01. The sequence goes on from JBGQCL010000009.1 coordinate 35,490, forward strand.
CTTGGCGACCATCGGCGGCTGGCCCGCGGCGGCCTTGCTCGACGGCCCGGTGGGCTGGTTGCGCAGCGCGCAGCTCCGCAGGTAGGCCTTGAGCGCGAACGACTCCTCGGGCGCGAGGTACGCCGGCGCCTTCGACTCGGGGAGCCGCAGGAAGCAGGGCCGCTTGAGGAACACCGTCATCGCGATGTCCTGGTACTGCGAGTACACGCTGGTCAGATCGCTCGCGAACACGCCGCCGCTCGCTCCGGCTTCATCGCGGATGCTGTGGCAGCTGGCGCAGGCGAGCCCGCCGCGCGACAGCGGGTGCGCGCCGTGGAACAGCTGGCGGCCGGTCTCGATCTCGGCAGCAGTTGCCAGCTCGGCGGACCGGGCATCGGGGTCTTGCTGGTCCGGGCCGCTGGCGGCCAGGAAGTCCATGATGCCGTTGATCTGGGGCTCCGAGAGATCCGTCCAGTCCGGCATTCGCTGCTGCTTGAACTGGTCGAACAGCTGCACCGCGATCGCGTCCGAGCCGACCATCGTGCTCGACGACTGGACGAACTTGATGATCCATGCGCGCTGTCGCCGCTCGGTCACGCCCTTGAGGTCGGGACCGACCTTCACGCCCTTGCCGAACGTGTGGCAGGCCATGCAGCGGGTGGTGAAGATCTTCTTGGCCTCTGCGGTGTCGGCGCTCGCAACCCCTGCAGACAGCAGTGTGTGGGCAGCGATCGCCAGCGCCAAGAAACTGACGCCCACACGCCATGTGCGGGTATAGACCAGATACCGTCCAAACATCACGATAGGACCCTCCGTCGAGTGGATCGCGGTCTTCGTACCCGTGCTGCGCCTGTGCGTGTATCGGTGTCGCGCAATCGAACGTTGACTCCGACTGCCGCGGATTTAGTCAGAACGGTTCTAACCGTGCAAGCTCAGTTTTTAAATTCTCTGTATCGGATCAGGTCAAAGATGACCCACTCGTATCAGGAATTTGAGAGTCGCGCGCCGATCGAGCGCGGGTCGGGACCTGCAGCAATGCGCGTCTGTCCGGTCGCGAGGACCGAGCTAACGCCGGTCAATCGCTCTCGATCGAGAGCGTGCGCCGCGCGCATCGTCGCGCGCGAACGCGTGTGCCCGCGACATACAGATGGCGTGTCGCGCGTACCGTTCCGGCGCCTTAACATCCGTTAATAGTGGGGTAGCCGCGACAGAAAACCGCAGGCCGGGCAGGTGCCGCGGTGGGTGTTTCGCGCGGCCGGTGGCCTTTGGATCCATTGCCACAAAACCAAGTAATTTCAGATGGTAGAATTGCGATCGGACGTGATGCGCGAGAATTTCGGTGACGTTCCGATCGCGCTGTCGCACGGGGGTCGCAGAGCGATCTCGGACCCCGGATTTGCGCGCCTGCGCAGGCGATGCGCAGACGGTGGTTCAGAACCCGATGCCGGAGGGAACCCGATCTCGACGCCGAAACGTCGTCGGGAAACGTCTCGCGGTCGAACGCGACCCGGTCGGTCAGGCTGCAGCCGATCCCGATCGGGAATGCCAGGTTGAACGGAGCGCCGACCGACTGGTTGCGGCGGGTTCTCGCTCGGGAACGTGGCCCGGACCCATCGCAGCACCAGGCGCGCGGGGCCCGGTGCAATGCGGATACATGCACAAGTGAGTTCCACTGGGAGAAACGCTGACGTGATGCGCAGTCGGGATTGCTCGATCGGCTGTCTGAAATTGGACATCAAGCCGACCGGTCGGTGTTGTTTCGTCCCATATGGCCAGTGGATACTGTATGTCGGAGTACAGCGATCGAATGGGGCGCGGCGGGACCGCGCAGTGACGAGGCGTCATGCGGCTCCGGCGGCTCCCGAGCGAGCCCGGCGGCGCTCAGTTCATCGAGCGCGGATCGGGCGGGCGATCGTCGTCGGGCTCGCTGGTCAGCGGGTCCTCGCCCGGCCACGGCACGTACGGCGGTACGTTGACCTGCTGGGTCTCCGGCCGGCGCAGCCGTTCCTCGAGGTCCCACTGCGCCAGCCGCCGCCGGTTGTGCCGGCGGCGCTGCCACCACGCCAGGGCGAGCAGCATCGCGCACAGCAACCACAGCGCCGCGCCGAGCAGACCGAGCGGCATCAGCAGGTAACGGCTGCCGAGGTCGGCCCGCCACTCGTCGAACAGCGCGTGCAGCGGCTTGCCGAACGCGTGGACCGCCGCCCGGTCGAGGTCGGCGCCGTGGCCGATCTCGCGCAGGAACCGGCGGAACGGCCAGCGGTCGCCGTGGTCGCTCGGGTCATCCCACCGGCCGCGCCGCGTCAGGTAGCCCACGAAGTCGTAGGCCTCGGCGTACGCCCGGCTCGCGGGCAGCTCGGCCTCGGGGAATGTCGCATCGAGCCGGTCGAGCGGGATGATGTTGTGCGACCACGCCATCGCGGTGAGGGTCTCGACCCGCTCGACCGACCACTCGGCCGCGTGCTGGTAGGCGAAGCCCTCGTGGAGCCAGTGCGGCGCGCGATCGCCGAGCGCGGCACCGAGCGCGATGTGGGCGAGCTCGTGGCTCAGCGTGGCCTCGGGGTCGACCAGCTGGGCTCCGCGCCGGGTCGCGACGCCGATCACCCCGAGGTCCGGGTAGGCGACGCCGACCGCCCAGCTCGGCGCGCCGCGGCCGGCCGGAGCGACCGCGGCGAGATCGCCGGCGTCGCGTACGAGGTGCACCTCGATCGCGCGCGGCGCCGGCAGGTCGACCAGGTCGGCGGCGATCGCCTGGAGCTCGCGCTCGGCTCCGGCGGCGAGCCGGCGCGCCAGTCGCTCGAACCCGGGCTCGGCGAGCACCGTGACCCGGCCGGCGTGCGCGGCGGGCTCGAGGCGCGGCGCGGCCGTGGCGGCCCGGCCCGCGAGGACCACGATCGCGAGCGCCACGGCGGCCGCCAGGGCGCGCACGGCGGAGGCGATCCGGGCCCAGGCCCTCGTCATGCCAGTCATGCCAGTCACGCCAGTCACGCCAGTCACGGATACCGCAGCTCCACGCGCTGGCGGTCGCTGGCGGCGTCGTGGACCACGATGATCGTGGCGCCGATCGCGAGCGCGCCGCCGATCGCGGCGTACACCCACCACTTGGTGCCGCCCTCGGCCTGATCCTGGCGTGCGCCGCGCGGCCCGGAGCCCTCGGTCAGCAGCGGCCTGTCCGGATCGGGAGCGTGCGCGTCCCACGCACCGATCCGGTCGGAGATCACGCCGAGCACGCGGCCGACCTCGGCGAGCGGCGCCGCGCCGTCCTCGCCACCGAGCAGGTGCGGCGCCTCGGAGCGGCCGATCTGGCCCCAGGCCTCGATCCGGTCGCCGCGGCGGATCAGCGCGATCCGCGCGTGGACCCGCCCGAGCAGCCACGCCAGCTCGTCCGGCGGCGGCAGCTTGCCCCCCCATCCCGCGACTCGCCGGGCGACCTCGGCCCACGGTCCCGCCGCGTCGGTCAACGGCACGTGGACCGCCTTCTGGGTCCGGACCGCGGTGCCGGCGGCCCAGCCCCGCCGGGCGCCCGCGGCGGCGGCGATCACGTGGTCGCCGGCCGGCACCACGACATGGACCGGCGAGTTCCCGGCCGGTCGGAAGTCGATCCAGATCGCGGCGCCGGGCTCGTCGGCGGCGATGTCGAGCTCGATCAGGTCGCGGCCGGCGATCGCATCGACCGCGGGGTACTTCGCCCACACCGCGGGGGGGACGTCGGGCCAGCCGCCGAGCTCGCGGAGCTGGTCCGCGGCCTGCAGTGCAACGTCGAGCTGGCCGTCGCGGTCCGCGCACAGAAGGACATAGGCCCAGGCGCGCGGCAGCTCGGGCACGGGCCGGCCCGCGGCCTGGCGCGCGGCGGCGATCCCGATCGCCTGGCGCGCCGCCGGCGTCGTCTCCTGGCACGCCAGCGCGCCGAACGCATGCTCGGCGGCCGCCATCGCCGCCGCCAGCGCCGCGGCGTCGCGCTCGGTGTCGCGGCCGGCGAGTGCATCCTCGATTCCATCGCCGATCACCGGCGCGAATCCGGCGGCGACGATCGCGGCCTGCAGCTGCTGCGGGATGTCGGTGAAGCCGCGGCCGGGGCCGCCGAGCCCGCCGCCCAGCCCGCCGCCCAGCCCGCCGCCCAGCCCGCCGCCCAGGTCGATCACGGCGATCCGCTCCCGGCTGCGCGGGCCCGCCGGTGCCGCTTCCTCCGGCGCCGCGCCGGCCGCCGGGGCAGCCGCGACGAGCGCTACGCCGACAGCTGCTTGAAGTATTCGTTGAGGGCCCATACGTCACGCGCGCGCAGACCGTCGAACTGTACGCCAACCCCGTCGGCGTTCGACCATCGCACGGTCCCGCCGACCTCGATCGCGTGATTCAGCACCGGGACCGCAAACGCGATTCGCACCCGCAGCCCCATGGCGTACCGGGTCGTCGCCGCCATCAGCGCGCCGCCCACCGAGAGGTTCAACACCGTGCAATCGTTCGGCGTTCCATCGATCGTGAGCTTGGCGGGGATCGAGACGTCGTGGCGGTGCTGGATACGGCGATTGTCGGGCACGGGTCCCCCAGTAGAGCTCCATTCTATGCGCGGCGCTGTGCGCTGCGCCATCGGACGGCATCGCAGGCGACCGGGAGACCATCCCCCAAGGATGGATCTGAATCCCGGCCGCGCACCTACCCGAGGTGTCGGGGCCGCCGGGATGGAGCGGCGAGCGCGACCGGATCGTGATCCGCGCCGCTACTGGAGCTTGATATCGATGTACGCCTTCTTGCGAAGATCATCCCGCCAGTTCTGGATCAGCTTTTCCTGCTCGCGGCGGCGCAGGTCGCGGTTCAGCTGCTCCTTCATCTCGTTGAACGGCTTGAGATCGGAGCGCTTGATCTCGGTGACCTGGAAGACGTGGAAGCCCTGGGGTCCGGTGACCGGGCCGCGCACATCGCCCTTCTCCATCGCGAACACGATCGGCTCCCACTCGGGGTTGGCCATGCTGCCGCGCTGGAACCAGCCGAGCTCGCCGCCGGTCGGCTTGGTGGTGTCGTCCTCCGACTCGGTCTGGGCGACCTTGGCGAACTCCTCGCCGCCCCGGACCCGCGCGATCGCCTTGGCCGCCTTCTCCTTGGCCTCGGCGACCTGCTGCTCGGTCGGGTGCTCGGGCAGCTTGAACAGCATGTGGGACAGCTTGACCGCCTGGACCTGCTCGGTGCGGCGCGCCATCTGGTCGTAGCGCGCGCGGACGTCCTCCTCGGAGACTTGGATCTTGGGGGCGATCAGCTGGTTCTCCGCGCGCAGCCGCAGCATCTGGCGGCGGACCTCCTGCTTGTAGTTGACCAGCGTGAAGCCCTGGGCGGACAGCGCCCCGGCCAGCCCGGCGTCGTCGAGGTTGTTCTGCTGCTTGATGTCGTCGAGCGCGGCCTGGACCTCGGCGGACTCGACCTCGATCTTGGCCGCCTCGGCGGCCTGGACCTCGAGCTCGTCGTTGACCATCTCGTCGAGCACCTGGCTGGTCAGCTTGGCGATCCGCCGCTCGCGCTCCTTGGCATCGGCGATCTGCTGGGCCTCGGTCAGCACCGGGACCCGGCGGGCCTCGAGCTCGCTGTTGAGGATGATCGCGTCGTTGACGATCGCGACCACGTAGTCGACCTTGACCTTGGGGCCGCGGTTGGCCGAGCTGGCGGCCGGCCGCGACCCCGCCGGGTTCGCGTTCGGCTGGGTGGCGGTCGGCGCGGCCTCGGCGGCCGGCTTGTCGGCGGCCGGCTTGTCGGCGGCGGGTGCGGGTCGGGGATCCGCGGCCGGCTTGGCCGGCGGTGCGGCGGGCTTGTCATCGGCGATCGCGCCGGACGGCACGGACGCACACACGACCAGGGCGAGCAGGAGAGAGGAGCGACGCACGGCGATGGGACCTCGGGGTGGGCGGCCTTGGTTGTCTACGAAAACGCCGGTCGGAGCCAGCCCGGAGCGAAAGCCCCGGCGGCGGCTAGGGAATTCCCGGTCGGCCGGCGGCGCTGCCCTCCGCGGGTGGGTCGGCGGGCAGCGGCACCGACATCGGCAGCGGCGGCAGGTCGCGGCCGTGGCCATCGTCGACCGCCTGCGAGCTGTCGATCCGGACCTTGGCGAGGTTGGCCTCGTCGATCTCGATCCGGGCCGCGGTCCGGAGCTTGTCGACGAAGTCCTTCTGCGCGGCGACCCGCTTGTCGCGGAACAGCTTGTTGCGGATCGCCGGCTTGGCGTCGTCGAACGACTTGGTCATCGCGCGCCGCCGGCCGGTCTGCTTGAGCACGTACCAGGTGCCGTTGCCGGCGTCGACCACCGCGGACACGTCGCCGGTGTTGGTCAGCGCGAACGCCGCCTTGACCACCGGCGCCGGGACCTCCCGGGTTGTGGCGTCGAGGTAGCGCAGGTCGCCGCCGCGCAGCTTGGAGTCCTCGTCCTGGCTGTAGCGGGCGACCAGGTCGCGGAACCCCTTGTTGGTCTTGCCGGTCTCGCCGCGCGCCTCGCCGGCGACCCGCTCGGCCTGGGCGCGGTTCTTGACGATGATCGCCGAGACCCGGACCTCCTCGGGCTTGACGTAGTCGGCCAGGTTGGCGTTGTAGTACGCCCGCATCTCGGCGTCGGACACCGTGTCGGCGGTGATCTTGGCGTCGAGCTCGTCGCGCATCAGCCGCTGGATCATCACCTGCTTCATCGTGCGGACGACCTCGGGATCGCGGTCGAGCCCGCGCCGCGCGGCCTCCTTGGCCAGCACCTCGAACCGGATCAGGGAGTCGAGGAACTCCTTCTTCTGCTCGAGCGAGGTGTAGCGCGCCCGGATGTACGGCGACTGGCGGTTGATCCGCTCCTGGAGCTCGCCGAGCGTGATCGTGACGTCGTCGATCCTGGCGAGCGGGGCGGACAGCTCGTCGGGGCCTTGCGCCGGAGCGGCCGGGCCACCGGGCCCCGCGGGACGTGGGTCCGTGCCTGTGACCCGCGGTTGGCCTGGAACCTGTGGCGTCGGTGGCGCGGGCGCCCGCTGTGGCGCCTCGTGCTTCTGGCACCCGGGGCCTGCTGCGAACGCGGTTCCACCCAGCGCCAGCATCGCCAGAAGCCGAACCTTCACGACAGGTTCAGGTAGCACGGTCGAGCGCGCCCATCAAGGCCCGCCGGGCCCCGGCCGGCCCGCCGGGCTCGGGCGGCGCGATCGCGTAGCGCCCGTCCGGCAGCTTGCGCCAGCCGCTGGCGAGCAGCGCGCGCGGCAGCGGGCTGGTCTCGGGCAGTGCGATGGCGACCCGCGTCGAGCTGATCTCGAGCGCCAGCGCGCCGGCGCCGCGCGCGATCGCCTTGACCCCCATCAGCTCGCCGAGCAGCGCGACGTCGCCCGGGATCGGGCCGTAGCGGTCCGCGATCTCGGTCATCACGCCCTGGAGCTCGTCGTCGGCCTCGACCGCGGACAGCCGCTTGTAGAGCTCGAGCCGCTGGCCCGGATCGGGGACGTAGTCGTCGGGGATGAACCCCGGGGTCTCGATCGCGAGCTCGGGGTCGATCGCGGAGTGGATCGGCTTGCCGCCGAGCTCGGCGACCACCGCCTCGAGCATCTTGACGTACTGGTCGAAGCCGACCGCGGCGATCGAGCCCGACTGCTTGGCGCCGAGCAGCTCGCCGCCGCCGCGGATCTCGAGGTCGGCCGACGCGATCTGGAACCCCGCGCCGAGCTCGGTGAACCGCTGCAGGGTCTCGAGCCGGCGGCGGGCCTCGTCGGTGATGTGCTCGGGCTCGGGCACCAGCAGGTAGCAGTACGCGCGGTCCTTGCTGCGGCCGATCCGGCCGCGCAGCTGGTAGAGCTGGGCGAGGCCGAACGCGTCGGCGCGCGCGACGAACATGGTGTTGGCGCGCGGGATGTCGAGCCCGCTCTCGACGATCGTGGTCGCGACCAGGACGTCGAGCTCGCCGCGCACGAACCGGACCATCACGTCCTCGAGCTGGTCGGCCGGCAGCGCGCCGTGCCCGATCCCGATCCGCGCCGCCGGGACCAGCCCCTGGAGGTACTCGGTCCACTCGTCGATCGTGCGATCGTCGTCGCGCGGCCGGGTCCTGCGCGGAGAATCCCGGGGGGATCCGGGGGCAGAGCCCCCGGATGTGGGCAGCCGGGTCCTGCGCGGAGAATCCCGGGGGGATCCGGGGGCAGAGCCCCCGGATGTGCGCTGGCCCATGTTGCCGATCGTCGGCGCGATGAAGAACACCTGCCCACCGCGGCCGAGCTCGCGCTCGATCGCCTCGCGGATCGTGGTGTCGTCGATCCGCGACACGAACGTGCGCACCGCGCGGCGGTCGGCGGGCGGCGTCGCGATGATCGACAGGTCGCGCAGGTTGGCCATCGCGAGGTGCAGCGTGCGCGGGATCGGCGTCGCGGTCAGGGTCAGCACGTCGACCTGGGTCCGCGACTTCTTGATCCGCTCCTTGTGGGCGACGCCGAACCGCTGCTCCTCGTCGATCACGAGCAGGCCGAGGTCCTTCCACCGCACGTCGGGCGACAGCAGCCGGTGGGTCCCGACCACGGCGTCGAGCTTGCCCTCGGCGAGCTTCCTCACGGTCTCGATCTGGTCGCCCCGGGGCTGGAACCGCGACAGCTTGCCGATGTTGAGCGGGAACCCGGCGAACCGCTCGGTCATGGTCCGGAAGTGCTGCTCGACCAGCACGGTGGTCGGCGCGAGCAGGCAGGCCTGCTTGCCGCCCTGCACCGCGCGGAAGATCGCGCGCAGCGCGACCTCGGTCTTGCCGTAGCCGACGTCGCCGCACACCAGGCGGTCCATCGCGCGCGGCGACTCCATGTCGGTGAGCACCGCGTCGATCGCCGCGGCCTGATCCGGGGTCTCGTCGAACGGGAACGTCGCCTCGAGCTCGCGGAAGCTGTCGTCGGCGGGCGGAAAGCGGTGGCCGGGCAGCGCCGCGCGCTGGGCGTAGAGCTGGAGCAGCTCCTCGGCGAGCGCCCGGACGTGGCGCGCGACCTTGCTGCGCGTCGCCTCCCAGGTCTGGCCGCCGAGCTTGTCGAGCCGGGGCGCGTGGCCCTCGGCGCCGACGTAGCGCTGGACCTCGCCCAGCCGGTACACCGGCAGGTACAGCGTGCCGCCGTCGTACTCCAGCTTGAGCGCGTCGATCTGCAGCGGCGCGGGCGCCGCCGCGCCGATCGCGGCGGTCTGCAGCAGGGACACCGCGCCGACCGCGATCTTCTCCAGCCCGTGGTAGCGGCCGACGCCGTGGCGCTGGTGGACCAGGTAGTCGCCGGGCGACAGCAGCGAGAAGTCGCCGACGCCGCCGAGCAGCGCGTCCTTGGCGCGCTTGCGCTGGCGCTGGGCGTGGTGAGTGCGCTGGCCGAACACGTCGGCCGCGGTGACCAGCGCGACCCCGTCGCGTCGCGCCGCGAAGCTGTGGCTCGGCGCGCCGGCGACCAGCGTCACCCCGTCGACCGCGCCCGGCCGCTCGCCCGGCGCCGCCAGCCGGACCGCGATGCCGCGCGCCTCGAGCACGCCGAACAGCCGGTCGCTGCGGCTCTGCGAGTCGCACGCGATCGCGACGCGCAGCCCGTCGCGACGCCAGCGCTCGATCGCGGCGACCAGCGGCTGGGCGTGCTCGGTGTCGCCGAACGTCCGCGCGTGGTCGAGCTCGTTGCGCAGCGCGCGCAGGTCGTCGACCTCGACCCGCAGCCGCCGCGCGCCCTGCTCGTGGAGCTCGAGCACCGGCAGCTCGATCCGGCGCCGCGCGGTGAACGCGCCCAGCTCGTCGGCCGTCACCAGGTGGCGGTCCGGCGGATAGCTCAGGTGCCGCGCGCTCCGCTTGTCGGCGTGGCGGGCCTCGGCGTCGGCCCACGCGTCGGCCACCGCGCGGCGGCACTGCTCGGGGTCGACGATCAGCCAGCGCGCGCGGTCGCCGATCGCGGCCAGGTAGGCCGCCGGCGCGACCAGCTCGTCGTGGAACGCCGGGGTCAGCCCCTCGATCCCGACGAAAACGTCGCCGGCTTCCAGCTGCTCGATCAGCCGCCGGGTCGCCTTGCTCGGGAACGCGATCTCGTCGGCGTACTCGCGCAGCCGGGTCCGCACGTCGCGCGTCCCGGAGTGGATCGTCTCGCGCACCGGGTGGAGGTGGACCCAGTCGACCGCGCGCAGCGTGCGCTGCGACTCCTCGTCGAACCAGCGCAGCGACTCGATCTCGTCGCCCAGCAGCTCGACCCGCACCGGGTGCGGCGCGAGCGGCGCGTACAGGTCGATCACCCCGCCGCGCACCGCGAACGTCCCGGGCTCGTCGACCACCGGCGTGCGGGCCCAGCCGCCGGCGATCAGCAGCGCGGCCAGCTCGTCGCGGTCGACCGTCTGCCCGGTGCGCAGCGTCGTGCCGCGCGCCGCCAGCTCGGCGGGCGCCACCGTGCGCCGGACCAGCGCCTCGGCCGAGCTCACCACGATCCGCGGCCGCAGCGCCGGCTGGGTCAGCCGGTACAGGGTTGCGACCCGCTCGACGATGCAGCTCCGGTCGGGCGACAGGTCGGCGTACGGCGACACGTCGATCCCGGGCAGCGCCGCGATGGCATCGAGCGCCGCCGCCGGGTCGCCGGCGCCCCCGCGAAAGAACCGGATGTCGGCCTCGAGCCGGCGCGCCGCGGCATCGTCGGGCGCGACCACGACGACCACGTCACTGCCGCCGGCGCTGTCCGTGCTGCCGGCGCCCCCGCCGAGCTCGGGCAGCTGCGCCGCGAGCCACGCCGACCACCCGGCGGTCGCGCCGTGCACGATCACCGCGGCGTCCGCGGTCAGCGCGTGGTGTAGCTCGGCCCACATCGGCCGGGCACCCTAGCATGCAGATCCATGCAGATCCTTGGTACGAAGCGCACCAGCTGCTCGTCCAGCCGGCGCTACTTCCGCGGTTTCTTCCTGCGGTGGGCCGGCGCTACCACCCGCCTGGAGAGTGATGCCAGATGCTTCGCCTCGAGGCGACTTCCCACGAACTGGATGCCGTTCTGATCCAGGTAGTTGATCGTCTTGTCATGAGGGGCAAAGTCAACGCGGCCGGAGGCTACCCAGTACCACGCGGCGACGGCCTCGCCGTCCTGGAGGTGGGCCTGAAGGTGCTCGCGGGAGGCCGCGCGTTTCCGGACAACTTCTGCGACGTTCGAAGTGTTCGCCGAGTGTGCCTCGAGCGCGATGACCTGGGAGCTGCCGTCATGGCCGAGCAGATAGTCCCAGCGCGAGTCTCCTGGATGCTTCGACCGGGTGGCCTCGTCGAGGTTGAGGCTGTCCAGGAATGTCGGACGCAGAGATTCCCCGATATATCGCCGGTCGGCTTGAGGGATTGCCCGCAAGCCAGGCTGGATCGTCTCCGCAAGGCTGCTCCCTTTGAGCGCGCGCGTTACGGGGCCGCTCACGCGGCTTTCCCCGGAGCACTGTTCGCTGCCTTTCGAACCGATTCCCCGAACCGAGAGCTGAAGCCCGCCAGCCCCCCCCATCCAGACACGGCGTCGTCGTCGGCGCCGGGATCGAGGCTGGAGATGTCGATCGCGGTTGTTTGCCCGTCCTCGTACTTCAGCGCGTATGTCGCAAACGTCTTGGTGAGCGCCGTGCTGACCACCGAGTACAGGCTCGTCCGATACTGCGTCGGGACGCTGAACGCATCGCAAACGAGCTGGTACGAGGCGGAGTGATCGGCCAGGCGTTGCAGGGCCCAAACGGCCGTCACCACGATCGGCGAATGCGTCGAGAGCACGACGCGATAGCCGCGCCAGAGCAGATCGAGCACGAGGAGCATGACCACGGTTACGGCGTGCGGATGAAGGCCCATCTCGGGCTCCTCGATCACGACCCAGTCGATGTTGTCGTCCTTTTTCTTCTTTCGTGGCGGAAGTAGGTGATAGAGCCCGAGCAGTAGCGGCGTGAATTCGCGCTGGCCCGCCGTCCACGTCATGAACGGAAGCGACGTGTCCTCCGCGCCCTCGAACCGAAGCCGGAGGCGCTTGGCGAGCTGCTCATTCTGCTCGACGCCGATCGTACCGCCGTGGAACACCGCATCGTTGATGAGCTCCCGGTAGACCTTCTTGAGCAGCCGGTCCAGGGGGAACAGCTTCGAGCCCTCGCGTGCATTGAAGCGCTCGAACAAGTTCTGGCTGAACAGCCGGGCCACCACCGGAGTTTCAGGGGTTAGCTTCTGGAATGGCGTCGCCCATCCGTCGCTGATCAGCGACGAGCGATGGGCGGGGATGAAGAACAGCCTCTCGACCCCATCACCGCGCCGTTCGATGGAGGCGGGAGAGATGTCCTTCCCATCGAATTGGACCAAGCTGGTATCCCGCCAAGCCGACCTCATGCCGACACCGAAGATCAGATCGATCAGCGTCTTGCGCGACACCTCCTGGCCCGCCTCGCGCAACATATGAACGATGTACTTCCCGTCGATCGCAGCCTTCAGCCACTGGAGCACCAGGCTCTTGCCGGTGCCCTGCGCGCCGACGAGCACGGTGAGGTCGCGAAACGCGATAGACGCTTCGCGGAGCTGCGCGAAGTCGCGAACGACAAGACGGCCCGGTGGCATACGCCCAAGACCTTACATCACCACCTCCGCAAGGCGTACGTCTGCTGCGCCAGCGATCACGAGGAAACGACGCCGTCCGCGATGCTCCGAAGGTGCCGGGAGCGTTTCATCCGGGATCGGTTCGAGCCTGCGCCGGACACAACTCGGGCTGCTGGCGAGCACCACGGGCGGCGCTCTGGCCGAGGCCGAGTTTGAAGATGTGACCGTTCATGGCGGGCGGGATCTCGAACACGCCGTCATCCCGCCGCATGGCCGGACTGTGCCAGAATCCTGCGCGCCGGGCTGTGCGGGCGGTGCCGCCGATGGTCCCGGCCCGTCGCGCCCGGAGTAGGATGCGCCGCATGTCGAATGCGATCGATCGACGCCAGCTGCTCGGTGGGCTGGCCGTGCTCGCGGCGGTTCCCGGCTGCGCGGGCTCGGGCGCGGCCGCAGGCTCGGACTCGGGCCCGGTAGCTCCCGGCGCGCCGGCACCGGCCGCAGCGGCTGCGCCGGCCGCGCCTTCGAAGTACCCGCCGCTGCCGCCGCTCGACGACGCGGTGTTCGCCCGCCGCCGCGATCGGCTGCGCGCGCTGGCGCGCGAGGCCGGGGCGAGCGTCGTGTTCGTCACCAGCGGCACGACGTCGTTCGCGTACCTCGCGGGCGGCCGGGTCGAGCGCAGCGAGCGGCTGATCGCGCTGGTGCTGCCGGAGGGTGGCGGTGGCGCGCCGTTCCTGGTCGCGCCGGCGTTCGAGGTCGAGCGGATGCGGCGCCAGACCCGGCTGCGCGACGTCCGGCCGTGGGAGGAGCACGAGAGCCCGTACGCCGTGACCCGCGATGCGCTCGGCGCCGCGCACGCCGGCGCGAAGATCCTGATCGAGCCGCACACCGAGTATCAGACCGCGCTCGCGCTCGGCCGCGCGATCCCCGGCGCGACGCTGGTCGACGGCACCGCGGCGTTCGAGCGGCTGCGCCTGCACAAGGACGACGACGAGCTCGCGCGGATCCGGCGCGCGATCGCGGTGACCCAGGACGTGTTCGACGCCGCGTTCGCCGGCCTGCGGCCCGGCGTGCGCGATCGCGAGCTGTCGGCGGCGATCGCGGCGGAGTTCCGGCGCGCGGGGGTCGAGGGCTATGCGCTGGTCCAGTTCGGCGCGCTGTCCGCGCTGCCGCACGGCCACCCCACCGGCGACGCGCTGCGCGAGCGGACCGTGGTGCTGATCGACGGCGGCTGTCAGGTCGACGGCTACTGGTCGGACATCACCCGCACGCAGTTCTTCGGCGGCCCGCCGCCGGCCGAGTTCACCCGCGTCCACCGGATCGTGCGCGACGCGCAGACCGCGGCGATCGAGCGCGTGCGCCCGGGAGTGGCGGCCGAGGACATCGATCGCGCGGCGCGCGACGTCATCGAGAAGGCGGGCTTCGGCGCGCGGTTCACCCACCGGGTCGGCCACGGCCTGGGCATGGACGGCCACGAGCCGGCCTACCTGGTGCGTGGCAACCCCCAGCGGCTGGAGCTCGGCTTCGTGTTCACCGTCGAGCCCGGGATCTACCTGCCCGATCAGTTCGGCGTCCGGATCAAGGACGACGTGGCGTGCGGGCCCGACGGGGCGATCGTCCTGTCGCGCCGCGACTGACCGCGGCGCCGCGAATCGCCGCGCCTGGCGCCGCCGCGGCGGCAGTGTAGGATCCGGCCATGGCTCGTGTGCTCGCGGCCGGGACTGCAGTGCTGGTCGCAGCCCTGATCGTCCTGGTCGTTCCGGGCGCGCTGATCGGGTCGGGCGCGCGCGTCCGTGCCGACGGGGACCCGCTCGCGGCGCTGCTGCGGCGCACCGACGCGGTCGCCCGCGAGGTCGCCCGGGTGCGCGGCCTGCCGCTCAAGCACTCGATCCCCAACGAGGTCGTCGATCGCAACGAGCTCCATGCCCGGCTGCTCAAGATGGCCGCCGAGGACAAGACCGCCGAGGACAGCGCCGCGGAGGGCTTCGCGCTCGAGCGCTGGGGCATGATCCCGCCGGGCACCGATTACAAGGCGCTGATGGTCGACGTCCTGACCGACCAGGTCGCCGGCTACTACGACCCCGAGACCAAGAAGCTCACGATCTCGCGCTCGGCGGGCGACGATCCGGCGTGGGCCGAGATGGTGCTCGCCCACGAGATCGACCACGGGCTGCAGGACCAGTCGTTCGATCTCCACCGCTTCGAGGACCTGCCGAGCTCGGAGGGCGACGCGGCCGCCGCGCGCCACGCGCTCGTCGAGGGCGACGGCATCGCGGTCATGATCGAGGTCATGCTCGCCCGCCGCCGCGCCAAGGTCGACTGGGCCAACCCCGAGATCGCGACCGCGATCGAGAAGAGCATGTCGGCGCCGGGGATCGCCAGCGACGGCCTCGACCGCGCCCCGCTCGCGATCCGCGAGGCGATGCTGTTCCCGTACCGCGCCGGGTTCGGCTTCATCGCGGCGCTGCGCCGCCGCCAGCCGTGGAGCGCGGTCGACGCCGCGTTCGCCCGGCCGCCGCGGTCGACCGAGCAGATCCTCCACCCCGAGCGCTACCTCGCCGACGATCCGCCGATCCCGATCGAGGTCCGGGTCCCGGCGGCGCTGCCCGGCTTCACGATCGCGCACTCGACGGTGTGGGGCGAGCTCGGGTTCGGCCTGTGGCTGCGCAGCCGCGGGGTCGACGAGCGCACCGCCGACGAGGCCGCGGCCGGGTGGGGCGGCGATCGCGTCGTCGTGCTCGCCCGCCCCGGCGATCGCCGCGCCGACCGCGCCGTCGGCATCGCCCGCACCGAGTGGGACACCGAGGCCGACGCGATCGAGGCCGCCGAGGCCGCCGGCAAGGCGCTCGGCGATCTCGTGGTCGGCGGCACGATCGACCGCACCGCCAACCGGATGCGGCTGTTCGGCATCGACGGCACGGTGAGCTGGATCGAGCGCAAGGGCCCGTCGCTCGTCCTCGTGCTCGGCGCGCCCGCGTGGTCGGCCGCGGCGCTGGCCGGCGAGGTCTGGACCGCGACCGGCATCGCGAAGCCGGCAGCCCGGCCGGCGAAGCCGGCGCGCTGAACGGGGCATCGTGCATCGGCTCGCCGCCGATGCTTCGGCGCTCCGTGGCACGTGCGCCCTCCCTCTCCGCCGCCGAATCTACTGGAGGGCGCTAACTTGCGCCTCCCCGTCGGTTCGCGGTAGCACGGTCACATGCTGCGCGACCTCCGGATCTCGGGCTTTCGCGGGTTCCGCGAGTTCGCGATGTCTGGCCTGGGTCGGGTCAACTTGCTCGTTGGTACGAACAACTGCGGGAAGACCTCGGTGCTGGAGGCGATCCACATGCTCTCGGCGCCTGGGAGCCCTGTGCCTCTTTGGCAGACGCAGAACCGACGAGGCGAGTTTGTCGAGGGCGTTGACCGGCAGACAGACCTTGCCCACGTCGTACACGGACACGAGCTCGCGGTAGGTCGCGGATTTGAATTTGGAGGGGCCGAGGTGGACGTGGTCAAGGTGCTACAGGCGTCATTCGCCGTACCCGACGTGAAGTTCAAGGACCTCCAGGAGGATGAAGACGACGAAGTGGCCGCCGCCCCGGCGCTACCAGAGCCGCTGATGCTTCGGCTCGAATGGCGTGAATGGCAGGAATGGCAGGAGGAAAGACCGCGAGCCGTGACACCGCCGGTGCTCACTGTCAGGTTGCCCGTCACGCGCCGCGGCGGTCTGCACGACCAGCCCGTGTTCACGTCTCGGGAGGCTTATGTTTCCGAGGCGCTGAGGAGACCGGTGTGGTTCATCACGACTGAGGGGGTGACGCGGGAGAACGTCGTCTCGATGTTTGAGAGTATTGTGCTGACGCCGGACGAGGCCACCGTGCTTCGGGCACTGCACACGATCGAGCCTGGTATCGAGCGCATTGCATCTGTCGGTACGCGTGCGAGGCGATCTCGCCGAGATGCACGGGGCGGCCTTGCCATGATGGTGGCGGGGCAGCGCATCCCGATCGGATCGATGGGCGATGGGATCTGGCGGCTGCTTGGAATCGCACTCGCTCTGGTACGCACTCGCGGCGGTGTGCTCCTCGTCGACGAGATCGACACCGGGCTGCACTACAGCGTGCTCGTCGACATGTGGCGACTCGTGCTGGAGACGGCGCGCAACCTGGACATCCAGGTCTTCGCCACGACACACAGCCGTGACTGCTACGAGGCGCTGGCCGCCGTGACTGAGCCCGGCCGGACCGAGATCTCGCTGCAGCGGATCGAGCGCGGCAAGGTCGAGGCGGTCGCGTTCACCGAGCTCGAGATCCGGCAAGCTGCCGATCGGGGCCTCGAGGTCCGATGACCCTGCGGAGGACGTACCCCCGCGTCCTCATCGTCGAGGGCAAGAACGAGCAGAGGGTGTTCCCGTATCTCCTGGAGTCGGCGGGGATTCCCTGGCCGGATGACGATCGGCCGGTGAAGATCGAGGAGCAGGACGGGATCTCTAACATCGTCGCACCGGGGTTCATCGAGACCACCTTGAAAGCATCGGGTGTCACGGCCGTCGGTATCGTCGTCGATGCGAACGGCGACCCCGCACGGCGCTGGGAGCGGCTGCGCGCCCGGCTCGTGGCGAGCTATCCCGACTTCCCGGTGGAGCTGCCTGCGACGGGCGCTGTTCATGCCATCGCCGACAAGCCGCGTATCGGCGTCTGGGTCATGCCCGACAACGTGCGGACCGCCGAGGTCTGGACCGCTACCGGCTTCGCGAAGGCCGGCGGGCAGGTTGGCCCAAGGCGGCTGCTGACCTGCCATCGGACGCACGCGTGCATCGACGCTTCGGGCGCCTGGGCGGAGCGTATCGGACATCGCCGCCGCGGCGAGAAAGTTGGTGATCGTCTGGGCGGCAGGTACCGTCGAAGGATGCGCTGGCCCGAGGTGCGTGCTGCCTATCCAGACCAATGGCTCGTCATCGAGGCCCTGGACGCCCACTCTGAAAACGATCGCCGTGTCCTGGATCGCATCGCAGTGATCGACGTCTGCGCGGATGGTCGGACAACGATGAAGCGCTACGGCGAACTCCGGCGCCGTCATCCGCAGCGCGAGTTCTGCTTCGTGCACACGAGCATGGCCGAGTTACAGATCGAGGAACGGCTGTGGCTGGGTCTCCGAGGACCTGACCGCTGGTCTGGTCAGCCGCCCGAGGCGGCGGCGGGGACCGCCGCGGCGTCGCCGAGCAGGTAGCGCTCGAGGCCGACCAGGCGGTCGACGTCGTGGACGTCGTCGCGCAGCAGCGGGACCTCGACGAGCAAGGCCTGGGCGCCGCCGGCGGCCTGCAGCTCGCCGATCGCGCGGCGGTCGGCGGCGGCGAGCGTCTCGATCTCGGTGTGGGCAGCGAGCAGCGCCTGGGCGGCGATGGCGCGGGTCGTGCCCGACAGGCCGAGCCGGGCGACCCCGGGGTGCGCGGCGAGCGCGTCCTCGATCGGCGTGGTCCGGGCCGCCATGGTGCTGGGCAGCGGGCGCGAGACATGGATCTTGTTGACGACGAAGCCGACGAACGGCATCGCGGCGTCGGCCAGCCGGCGATGGAACGCCAGCGCCTCGTGGACCGCCATGGGCTCGGGGCTGGCGACCAGCACGAAGCCGACCCGGGGCTGGCGGAGCAGCGAGAAGGTCTCCTCGGCGCGCTGGCGGAAGCCGCCGAGGATGTCGTTGAACTCGGTGAAGAACACGCCGAGGTCCTCGATGAACTTGCTGCCGACGAACTTGGCCAGCCGCTTGAGCACGTAGGCGCCGGTCTTGCCGACCAGCGACCAGCCCGAGCCGCCGCCGCCCTGCAGCTTGCGGAACCACTCGATCGCCGGCGAGTCGATCGCCTCGGACAGCTTGCGCGGCGCGTCGAGGAAGTCGAGCGCGTGGGAGGTCGGCGGCGTGTCGACGACGATCAGCTCCCACTCGCCGGTGCGATCGAAGTCGTGCAACTTGGCCATCGCGGCGTACTCCTGCGCGCCGGACAGCGAGCCGGAGATCTGGGCGTAGACCGGATTGGCGAGGATGCGCTGGACCGCGGCCGGATCGCGGGCGTGGCGCGCGACGACCTCGTCGAACGCCTGCTTCTGGTCGAGCATCATCGCCCACAGCTGGCCCCGGTTGCTCGGTGCGCCGCGCTGGACCAGCGCCGGGTCGACCTGCTGGACCTGGTGGCCGAGCGAGGCCAGGCCGAGCGAGTTGGCCAGCCGGCGCGCCGGATCGATGGTCAGGACCAGCGTGCGCTTGCCGCGCCGCGCCGCGGCCAGCGCGAGCGCCGCCGCGGTCGTCGTCTTGCCGACCCCGCCCGACCCGACACAGACGAGGATGCGGCGCTCCAGCAGGACATCGACCAGACGAGGCACGGGCTTCTCGCGGATAGCATGCAACGCCGGCTGGTGGCAACGCACGGCGCGGTGGTACAAGCGGTCGCGTGAAGCGCGAGCTGATCGTCACCGCCGAGGGCCGCGATCGCTCCGTGATCGTGGACGGCCCGGGCCCGGACGGCCGGTTCCGGATCTCGATCGACGGAGTCGAGCAGCTCGTCGACGCGGCGGCGCTGCGGCCCGGGAGCTGGTCGCTGATCATCGCCGGGCGGAGCTACCAGGTCGATCTCGATCGCCGGCGCGGCGGGGTCGCGGCGTCGGTCGGCGGTGGCGACGGGGCCTGCAGCGTGATGCTCCAGGTCGAGGACGCACTGCACCGCCGGCTGGCCTCGGCGGCCGGGGGGCGGGCGCCGGCGCGCGGCGAGTCGATCCGCGCGCCGATCGCCGGCAAGGTGGTCAAGGTCCTGGTCGCGGTCGGCGACCCGGTCGCACCCGGCCGCGCGGTGATCGTGCTCGAGGCGATGAAGATGGAGAACGAGCTCGCCGCCGAGCGCGGCGGTACGGTGTCGGCGATCCACAAGGCCGCGGGGCAGGCGGTCGACACCGGCGACCTGCTCGTCGAGATCGCGTAACGAAAGGCGAGATCGAGGAGCGCGGTCACCAGGCGGCTTCTGCAATATTGCGTCGATGCTGCATGGGGAGCTCATCACCTGAGCGTTCCGCGGGATCTTGATGTCCTGCAGCACAATCAGGGGAGGCGGCGATGAGCGAGTCGTGGGACGTTTGACGGCAGCGGTGCGGCGCGACGCGAAGGCGGGCCCGTGATGCGCTGGCTGTACCCGCCGCAGATCGGGGTCTCGCGCGCTCGGCCTCGATTCGATCCCGTCGTCGAGGGTGCGCGATACGGTCTATCCCGCGAGCAGTCGCTGGCGATCTGGGATCGGGTGTATGTCCAGGTTACCGACCGGGCGAGTCCGCTCGATCTGCATCAGGCCGAGCTGCAGTTCCGTGCGATCGCCGCGCGTGGTGGGTGGTGGTTACCTGATGTAGGCCGCGTTACCCGGGTTGCAACGGAGATCGAAGGCGAGCCCGTGAACCGCCGAGCTATCACGGCGCCGGCTCCGGGGAGGAACTCCCAGCTCACCGGCGCGGAGGACGCTTCGCTCGGCTTCGATGACTACCGCGTGCTCGGGCTCCAGCAGGTCTTGCAGCGACTGGGAGCGAATCACGCGGTTCGGCCGCACCTCATCGCCGCCGCTGCGGCCGCGGCCCGTTTGATCGCCGGCCGCGCGACGCGGTGGCTCGAACCGCTCGGCGGCGAGGCCACGGCGCATGGGCACGCGCTGTGGAACGCCTCGGAGCGGCACGCCGCCATGCTGTTTCGCCGTGCCGCGCATCGCGGTCCGAGGGACGAGCAAGATCCTGTCGTCGAGGCTGCCCTCGAGCAGCGTGGTACGGGGCAGCCGCTTCCAGGCCCTCTGCGCGGCGCCATGGAGCGCGCGCTCAGCGTATCGCTGGCAGGGGTCCGGATCCACACCGACACGGTCGCGGCGCAGGCGGCCCGAGCGCTCGATGCCGAGGCGTTGACCGTGGGCGAGGACATCTTCTTGCCGAGGGCACGTTCGCCCCCGACACGCAGGCAGGTCAGAAGCTTCTCGCCCACGAGCTGGCCCACGTCGCCCAGGCGCTGCGCGGAAGTGTGCGCCCGTCGGGAGACGCGCCGCGCGTGAGCGAGCCGGGCGACGCGTCCGAGCGCGAGGCGGAGGCGGTTGCCGAGCGGATCGACCGCATCGCGGTGTGGCGCCCGGTGGCAGAGACCGCGGTTCCGGGGCCGGCAGCGATGGCGGCGATCCACGAGCGGGATGATCACCGGCTGACCGGATTGTTTGCGCCGCCCGGCAGCCCGCGCGGCGCGCTCGGCGGTGCGCTGATCACGCGGCACCCCGGCGACCTCCTGCAGCGCGACAAGAAGGGCGCGACCGCCACCAAGCAGCTGCCACCGGGCGACAAGGTCGTCGCGATACGGATCTACGGTTCGACGCTGCAGGTCACGTTCCAGCGCAGCGGCACGTTCTCGTACACGATCCTGCAGAGCTCGCTGGCACCGCGGCCCGAGCCGTATCACGGCACCGCCCAGGGTGTCGGACCGGGGGTCAACTTTCGTGTCACGGACGCGGTCGGCGAGATCGTCGTCACGTTCAGGGGACCGATCGCGAGCCGGCGCCGTCGACGTTCAAGTACGCCGACAGCTTCCCGATCACGGTGGAGGAGGGCGCGGAGGTCTCGGCGGACGTGCGGGCCGCGGGGGTCGGCGGCGGCGCGGGCGGCGGACAGCACGGGGCCCGCGCGGGCACCGGCGCGCAGGCGCACATCGTCGATGCGAAGCAAGTCGAGGCCCTGAAGCAGCGGGGGCTGCTGCCGGCGGAGCAGGCGGACCCGATCGCGCGCAGGCTCGCGCACGCCGAAGCGCTCACGTTCGAGCAGGCGCTGGTGCTGGCCGACGCGCTCGAGCACGCGGCGGCCCCGGGGCGTGGCGCCGCAGGCGACCATGACCGCTGGCTGCAGTGGGCCCGGTTCCTCGAGAAGAACAAGAGCCGGATCACGGCCAACCTGAAGGCGGGCAGCGACGGCAAGGCGATCGATCAGACCCGGGCGGTGCTCGACGAGTACAAGCAGCTGATCGGCGTCACCGACCCGCCGACCACGACGCTCCAGGCGAAGATAGAGGATGCGCGGCAGCGCGATCCGCGGGTCGCGGCGGCATGGAACGCGCTGAGCCCGCAGGAGAAGGCGCTGTGGACCGCGTACCTCAAGGACTACGGTGCGACGACGCGAACCACGGCGGAGCCGCGCACGGATCTGCACCCGACCGGCGATGACAAGCTGCTGATGGCGCTGACCATCGCGGTCGAGTACATGCCGGAAGGCGCCGCCGCGCAGCTCAGGACGCTGGTGAACGATCCGATCTTCTGGGCGAGCCTGAGCGCTGGGCTCACCGCCTACCTGATCCTGTGGATGGCACCGGAGCCGATCTTCACCAAGGCGGCGGCGATCCTGACCACCATCACGATCCTCTCGGTGACCGGGTTTGCCGCATCGCAGATCATCGCCGTGGCGAGGGCCTATGTTCGCCTGCGCGACGCGTGCGCGGCGGCGAGATCGCTCGACGAGATTCGCGCGGCCGCCCGCGAATTCGGCCACACCGTCGGTGCGACCGGCACGAACGTCCTCGTCACCCTGGCGATGCTGCTGGGTGGCAAGGCACTTCCGGCGCGGCCGCCGGGTGGTCCCACGATGATGCCCGAGCCGGTGCCTGCGCCGGCCGGCGGCCCGGCGATGCCGGTGCCGGTGCCGGCAACCGCAGGCGCGACCGCCGCGGCGGCCACACCCGGATATGCGATCGCGATCGGAGCGAACGGCGAGATCATCTACCTGACCGCGAAGGCCGATGCGGCGGCCGGCGGGGGCGGCGGTCGCCACGAGGCGCCAGGCGAAGCGTCCGAGGCCAGGCCGAACAACAAGCCCGATGATCCACGGACGGCCGACGAAGCCGCCAGGGACCCCCGGGAGGTCAGGCGGTACAACAAGCCCAAGAACCGGCAGTACAAGTCGTTCGAGGACTGGTGGAACGCGAAGGGCAAGAAGTGGCACCCGAACCCGAACGGCGCAAAGGGCAACGCCGATCACCAGGCGACCGTGGATCGGCTCGAAAAGATGGCAGGCTCCGAGTTTCCCGACGACATCGTCCACAAGGGGGAGTCGATCACCGGCCTGAAGACGCCGAGTGGCAGGAAGATTGTCAACGTGCAGCGCAATCCCGATGTCTGGGTCGAGGACGCACAGCATCGCGGCGTCGTGAAAAAGGTCTATGAGGCGGCTCGCACCAACGAGGGCGATGGTAACTTCGTGTCGCGGGAGATGGCCAAGAAGAAGCAATACGATGCACTCGGGCTCAAATCGCACTTCGAGCCAGTTCGTCCGGAACCGGCCGCTTCGACAGAAGGCCCCGGGGCAGATGTCGATCCCGGCGATGGATCCGACGTCGATCTCGGCGAGGAAGACTAGCCATGGCGGACCTCCAGCATTACGCGCTGTTCGACGAGAGCCTCGACATCCTGCGCGAGCTGATGGGTCACGGGCTCGCGGTGATTCCCGAGGAGCCGGTCCTCGCAGAGCCTGCGCTCGCACGCTACGAGCGATATTCCGAGGAGGTCGCCGAGAAACTCAGGAAGTATCCGTGTCTGCTGCTCGAGGGGCCGTTCACCAAGCACCCGCTCCAGTTCCACCGGCGCAGCAGCGGCTCCGCGATAGGCACGTACTTCGCCCAACAGAGCGTCGGACCGAGAATTCGATGGTGCCTGCCTGGAATGGACATGTCAGACCGAACGGTGACGCCGGGCTCGGTGAGTCACCAGTCGAGCTACCTCGACCTGCGGACCAGGCAATGGGAGCCCGCGTCCCAGGAGCTCAAGGCGGCGTTCAAGGACGTCGTCGCGATCTTCAAGCGACACATGGTCCGGATGCCGTGCAATACCGGCGAGCGGATCTGGGTCGGAAAAGCGGCGAAGCAGGCGGTCGAGCAGGGCACGGCCCGGATCGAGCGCTGACCGTGATTGCGCGGCGCCCGCGATCCGGGCCGGCGACCGGTGGTCGCGTCCCCGGCGCTACGGCCGCGGCGGCTCGCTGCCGGGCAGCCCGACGGTGCGGTCGCGCGGGATGTGGTAGCGCGCGAGGATCCGCGGGGTGGCGCGGCGGACCTCCTCGGCGTCGAGCATGATCATCCCGCCCGAGGTCGTGGTGATCTCGACGACGCCGCGCGCCGCGGACAGCCGGGCGACGAAGTCCTCCATGTCGCGCGGCACCCTGCCGTTGAGCGCCGCCACGGCTTCATTGTAGAGGTGGCCGTAGCCGACGTTGATCTCGTCGGCGAGGATCTGGGTCAGGATCACGACCTCGTGCTGCTCGGCGGAGCGGTACCCGAGGTAGTAGTAGTTGAGGAACTCCTTGGGCGCCTTGTTCCACCACTTGTCCCAGGTCGTCAGGTAGTCGCGGGTCAGGGTCTGGAACACCAGCCCGCCGTAGACGAAGTACGCCGGCGGCTGGTCGTAGCGCGAGCGCGGCACGAGCGGCATCCACGGCTTGAGCTCGACCGTCACCGTGCGCGGCGTGCCGCGGCGCTTGATCCGGAGCTCGACGCAGTCGCCGATGTAGCGGTGGCCGAGCACGACGTCGTAGCGGGTCCGGGTGTGGCCCATGTGCTGGACGGTGCCGTTGTTGGCGATCGCCAGGCCGTCGATCGCGGTGATCACGTCGCGCGGCTCGAGCACGCCGTCGGCGCTGCCGCTGTAGTCGACGTGGAGCACCGCGACGCCGCGCTCGTGAGCCTCCAGGCAGAGCTGGCGGCGCAGCAGCGGGTTCTCGAGGTTCTGGGTCGTGATCCCGAGCGCCGGGATCTCGGGCCGCTTGCCCGCGACCACACCATCGAGGAACGCCCTGATGATCGGCGGCGGCACCATCTCGCCGATGTTGTCGACGCCGGTGAGCTTCTGGAACGCGATGCCGACGACCCGGTTGTTGCCGAACACCGGGCCGCCGCTGTTGCCGGCGTTGATCGCGGCGTCGACCGTCACCGCGAGCAGGTGGCGCTGCGAGTGGCTGTAGCGCTGGACCTCGATCCGCGACACCACGCCCTCGGTGATCGAGATCTCCTCGCCGCCGACCGGATAGCCGACCACGGCGACCTGGTCGCGCAGCCTGGGCATCGGCCCGAGATCGGCCGGCTCGATGTCGTCCAGGAAGCCGGGCGGATCGACGACCTCGAGCAGCGCCAGGTCGGAGTCGTGGCTGACCGCGCGGACCCGGGCGATCGCCTTGTCGGGCTGCGACGGCTTCTGGACCTGCAGGAACGTCGCGTTCGCGACCACATGTGCGCCGGTGAGCAGCAGGCCGGGGCCGATCACCACGGCCGAGCCGCTCGAGCTCGACGGCGTGCGCGCCTGCCAGGGGCCGTCGAAGTCCGGGTCCTGGGACGTCGCAAACACGCGGATCACCGCGGGGTAGGCGGGTGCCGGACTGGCGTGGGGGGCCTCCGCCGGGGCCAGATCCGGGGGCGGAAGCAGCTCCGGGGCCAGCGCTGCGACGGCGCCGGGGAGCATCCGGGCCGGCAGCTTGATCGGTGCTGGCTCCTTGGCTGGCCGGCTCGGGGCCCGAGGGCGCGACGGTTTGGCCGGCTTGGCCCCGGGGCGAGCCTTGGCGCCCCGTGCCGGCGTCGCCGGGCGGGGGAGCCGGGTCGTCAGCACTTTCGATCGGCGAGGCTTCGTCGGACCGGAAGTAACCTTCGACACATCCAAAGGTTAGCCTGGCCTGGCCGCGTGGCAAAGCCGCCGATCGGAAGGGTCCGTTCTGATCGACGGGACGGGGTCGGATACCCGGAACTTGTCGCAGGTTACTCACCGCGTCACGGCCGCCGGATGCGGTATGACCAGGCATGCTCGCGCTCCAGGCGGTGACCCCGGACGATCTGGCCCGGGCCGTGCCCGAGCTGTCGCTGGCCGAGGCGCGCAAGATCGTCGCGGCGGTGCATCGCGGCGAGCCGGTGGTGGCGAGCTCGGCGGTGCGGCGGATCGCGGCGCGCGCGGCCGTGGCGGCCGGTCACGTGCCGGCGCTGGCGCTGGTGGCCGAGACCGCGAGCGCGATCGATCCGTTCGTGAAGTACCTGCTGGCGGCGCCCGACGGCGCGCGGTTCGAAGCCGTGCGGATCCCGCTGGAGCACACCGGACGGTTCACGGTGTGCGTGAGCTCGCAGGTCGGGTGTGCGCTGGCCTGCGCGTTCTGCGCGACCGGCCGGCTCGGTCTGTCCCGCAACCTCGCTGCGTGGGAGATCGTCGAGCAGGTGCGGGCCGTGCGCGCGCGCCTGGTGAGCGGCCGGATCCACGGCGTCGTGTTCCAGGGCATGGGCGAGCCGCTCGCAAACCTCGACGCGGTGATCCGGGCGATCCGGGTGTTCAGCGAGCCGTGCGCGCTCGGCATCGACGCGCGCGCGATCACGGTGTGCACCGCGGGGCTGCCGGGCGGGATCCGCCGGCTCGCCGCCGAGGCACCGCACGTGCGGCTCGGGATCTCGATCGCGAGCGCGATCGCGGCGCACCGCCGGGCGGTCATGCCGATCGCCGAGCGCCACGACCTCGACAGCGTGCTCGCGGCGGCCGCCGACCACGCGCGCGCGACCGGGCTGGCGCCGATGTGGGCGGTCACGTTGCTCGACGGCGTCAACGATGGCGACGCCGATGCCCGCGCGCTCGCCGACCGCGCGATCGCGTTCTGCGCCGCGACCGGGATCCGGCCGCGGATCTCGCTGCTCGACTACAACCCGATCGGCGCGGGCGACCGGTTCGTCCGCTCGCCGCGCATGGCAGCGTTCCGCGCCGTGCTGTCGGAGGCCGGGCTGGCGTCGCACCGGCGCTACTCGGGCGGCTCCGACGTCGCGGCGGCGTGCGGCCAGCTCGCCGCCACCGGCGCGCTATAACGCCGCATGCACCCGGTCCACGACATCGCCGTCCCCGCCGACATCGTCGCGCACGTGCCGGCGGTGATCGAGATCCCGCGCGGCTCGCACCTCAAGTACGAGGTCGACAAGCCGACCGGCCTGCTCCGGCTCGACCGCGTGCTGTACAGCGCGGTGTACTACCCCGCCAACTACGGCTTCATCCCCCGGACGCACGCCGACGACGGCGATCCGCTCGACATCCTCGTGCTGATGCAGGAGCCGGTCGAGCCGCTGACCATCGTGCGCGCCCGCGCGATCGGCGGGCTGAACATGACCGACGACAAGGGCGGCGACGACAAGATCGTCGCGGTGTGCGTCGACGACCCTGCGGTCGCCCACTACACCGCGATCGCCCAGCTGCCGCCGCACGTCATGCGCGAGCTCGAGCGGTTCTTCACCGACTACAAGGTGCTGGAGGGCAAGCGCAGCGAGGTCGGCGACATGTACGACACGACGCAGGCGCTCGCGGTGATCCGGCGGTCGCGCGAGGCCTACGAGCGGGGCGAGCGGTAGCTTCGCTAGGCCTTCGCGCTGGGCCGGCCGCTGACCCGGGCGTGCCAGGCGGCGAGGTTCGGGTGGGTCTCGGCCTTGATCCGCAGGTTGGACACCTTGCCGAAGTCGATCGCGCACAGGGCGGTGATGTCGGCGACGGTGAACCGCGGCCCGGCGAGGTACTCGCGCTGCGCGAGCTCCTGATCCAGCCAGTCGAACCGGCTGCCGACCTGCTCGCGCATGATCTCTCCGAACTCGGGGCACTGCCGGATCCGGCCCAGCCAGAACGCGTTGGTGTTGCGGAACACCTGGGCGATCGGGACCAGGAGCTCGAGCTCGGCGTGGCGGTTCCACTGCTCGATCACCGCGCGCTCCCACGGGTCGGCGCCCAGCAGGTTGGGCTCGGGGTAGAGCTCCTCGATGTAGCGCGAGATCGCCATCGACTCGCGCAGGATCCTGCCGTCGCCGAGCTCCAGCACCGGGAGCAGGGCGAGCGGGCTCTTCTTGCGAAACTCGGGCTTCTGGTGCTCGGCCGCCGCGATCGAGACCTCGATCGTGTCGTACGCCACACCCTTCTCGGCCAGGAAGA
>JBGQCL010000010.1:0-62291 GCA_041495365.1 Kofleriaceae bacterium
TCCCGAGCTGCTTCACGAACGGCGCGATCCCCGCCTCGCGGGCCTGCTCGATGATCTCCGCAGCCCATCCAGCCTGATATGGTCGCACGCGTGCCCCGCTCTCACCGCCGGTGATCAGCCAGGTAATCCCGCCGGGTCCGAGCGTCCACCGCGGGATGATTACGCGCTCGAGCTGCGGCTCAATCGACAGGAACGCTGCAGCGGCTCCGTAGTCAAGCGCCAGCTCCGCGATGAGGGGCGCCACGCGATCGACCTCAGTCTGCGTCACCGCCGTGGCCCCCAGCCATACGTTAGGCGGGAGGTGACCGTCGGGAAACACGTCGCGGAAGATCTGGCGGTAGTTATGCGCTCGCTTCGTGAGCAGCAGAAAGTCGAGCCCAGCATAGCGTGCGGTCGACGCCAGGAACTCGCGAACGAGCGGCGCGGTGTCCACTCGCTCCTCGGCGAGATCCATCATGGAGCCGACGAACACGCGCCGGCTCGCGCCCTGCTCGAGGGCGAGGCGCTGGTAGCGGTCCAGGTCGCCCGCGTGTGCGGCGCCGAAGACGCGCCGTGGAGACTTCGCTCCCCAGACGCCGAATCCGTAGCGCTTCGCAAGGGCCTCTGCGTAGCAATTCGCGCATCCAGGCCCGTGCGGGGTGCAACCCCACCACAGATTGTGCGTGTCGTCGGTCCAGCTGATCCCGGTGTCCTGTGCCATCTATCGTCCTCCAGAGTGGAACATAATAGCGTATCCGATTCCGATAGTCACGTCTTTCTCGCGAGCTTTCGCGGCTTGTATTTCTTCTGCGGCGCATTCTCGTCGCCGAGCGCTCCGGGGCCAGGGTCCACGCGATTTGCTCCTGCCCATCGCGTCCAGCGACGACGCAAGAGATCCGCCCAACGCGGCTGCATCTCCGCGCCGACCCAGATGCGGCCGTCTGCTGTCCGTGATCGGCGAGCGACCGCATGATCTCGCTGATGTTTCGGTCGGGGTGCATACGCGCGTTCTTCGGATCCTCGTGCAACGCTTCGATGGGCCGCAGGAGCGGCCATAGACCGGGATTCACATGCTGTGGCTGCTCGCTCAAGTGCAGCGCGCCCGCTTCTTCGCGTTGCGTTTGCGCGCCATCTCCTCGGCGCGCTCGGCCGTGATCCAGCTCGGGTCCTCGACGCGGCCGCACTCGCAGAAGTGCGACTCGTAGTTGGCGCGCTGCTGGCGGCATGGTGCGAGCCCAGCGAAGCAGAGCGCCTCTTCGACGCACCGGACCACACCCGCGCGCCCGCCGAGCCAGTCGCGGAAGAACTCGACCTGGGACGGCGTGAGCGGTCGGTCGGACGGCGCCTTGTTGCCGTCCTTCACTTCGAGCAGGATCGTCTCGTGCCACAGGCCGAGCTTCACGCCGACGAGCAGATCGAGCGGCTCGTCCATGCGATATACGGCGCAGCCCAGGCGGCGGAGCGCTTCGACAATTTCGGGCTCATTCCTATCGCGTGTTTTTGCACGCGCCATCCTCTTCACGAAACCTCCTCGCGATGCGCGCGATAGCCCACCGGACGATCACCAGCCCGAGCTTGAGATGCCGAGATCGGCCAACGTCAGCTCCTCGCGATGCGCGCGGGCCCACCTGACGATCACCAGCCCGAGCTTGAGCGACGGCGTCTGGCCGTTCGCCACCTTCGACAGATAGCCCACCGACAGGCCGGCCTTCTTCCCTCCGGCGCGCGGCGGGATCAGTCGCGCGATGTCGATGGATGCTGCCTCATAGGTGAGGCACTGGCGCACGATGATCCGCTGGAGCTGGCGCGGGCCGACGATCTTCTTCCTCATGGACGGCCAGCTTAATGCGAGTCCCCCGATGCACGCAAGAAAAAAAAGTTGTTGCATCGCTAAAGCGCTAGGCGTACGCTCCCCACAGATGTCCCACCGACGAGGAGGAACCCCATGAGGAGGAACGCCATGACCATGGCGCGCCGCGTCCCGCGGTCCAAGGCCCGCGCATTCGACGCCGTGATACGGACGATCATCGACGCGCGGCGAGTGCGTGGTGAGCTGCCACACGCACTCAAAGGCGAGCGCCTCGCGCGACGGCTGGAAGAGCTCGATGCGATGACGATGCGTGGCCTGGAGCGCGTCCTGGAGTACGACGGCTGGCTGGTGAGCTGATGCGCGTTCGCCCTGGCGCGCCGCTCCCACACCCCGACGACCACGACGCCTGGACCATGCTGATGACCGCGCAGGACCCCGAGCAGCCGCTCAAGTGCGAGCTGGCGATCGGGTGCAGCTTCGCCGGATCGTGGGAGGAGTGGCTGGCGCACGCGCCCGTTCATGTCCTCCCACACCCCGACGACCACGACGCCTGGATCCAGGCCCGGCGCACCTTCGTCGGCGCGTCGGAGATCGCTGCCGTCTGCGGCCTCAACCCATACGACAGCGCGCTCGACGTCTATGCCGCCAAGGTCCGCGGCACGACGAAGAACAAGCCGCACCTGGAGGGCCGCGCGACCGCGCGCCTCGGCCACCTCCTTGAGCCGGTGCTGCTCGCCGACTACGCTGCGCGCCATGGCGTCACCATCGAGCGCCCGTCGTCGCAGCGCCACCCGCGCTACCCCTGGGCGGGCGCGACGCCCGACGGGATCTCGTCTGGCGGGGAGCTGGTCCAGGTCAAGCTCGTCGGCGCGAGCATGCTGCACCACTGGACCGACGGGCCCCCGCGCTACACCGTCCTTCAGGTCCAGTGGGAGATGTTCGTCACCGACCGCCGAAGCTGCGTGGTCGTGGCCGGCCTGGGCGGCACGGACATCGAGGACTACCCCATCGAGCGCGACGAGCAGACCATCGACAGCGCTCGGCAGCTCGTCGAGCTCTTCTGGCACGAGTCGATCATCCCGCGCAAGCTCCCCGCCGACTTCGACGGTGTCGCGACCGACGCGACGCTGCGCCTGCTCTTCCCCGCGGTGCGCGGCCCGCTCCGCGCGGCCGACGAGGGCGCGATCACCACGACGCGGTCCTACGACTACATCCGGGAGCAGATCAAGCCCTTGGAGGCCGCGAAGGAAGCGCTCGCGCAGCGGATCAAAGTCCTGATCGGCGACGACGAGGGCTTCGAGTGGCCGACGGGCAAGGCCACATGGAGGAACAGCAAAGGCTCGCTCGACAAGGATGCGCTCGCCCAGGCGCTCCTCGAGCGCTTCGTGCCCGAGGCAGAGCGCCAGAGCTGGATCGATCGCCACACCCCCGCGCAGGGCTCGCGGAGGCTCAGCATCTCGCTGAAGAGGAGCTACTGATGGCACGCATGGAGGAAGATCTGGGACAGCCCGATGAGGGCGCCCCAGTCACCGCGCTTACCTTCCGCGCCCCAGGAGGGGCGGAGCTGGCGCACATCGAGACCCAGACCGAGGCGCTCGCCGCCGCCGCCGCGCGTGAGATGGAAGTCCGCTACGCCCTGGCGCGCCGCTTCCCGCGCGAGATCGATCAGGTCGAGCGCCGCCTGCTCGCCGACTGCGCGCGCCCCGGCTTCGCCACGGGTGCGCGCTACTCGCGCCCCGTCGGCAAAAAGAGAGACGACGTGACGGGTGAGTGGATCGAGCAGCTCGCCGAGGGCTTCTCCATCCGCTACGCCGAGGCGGCGCTGGCGGCGCTCGGCAACATGGACGCGGCGGCATACACCATCTACGAGGACGCCGAGAAGGCGCGCGTGCGCTGCGTCGTCTCGGATCTCGAGAACAACGGATCGTGGAAGATGGACATCGACGTGCCGAAGACGGTCGAGCGGCGCAAGCTCAAGCGGGGCCAACGCGCGATCTCCATCCGCGAGAACACGTACGGCGACACCGTCTACGTCGTCGAGGCGACGCCCGAAGAATTCCGGGTGAAGACCGCCGCCGAGATCAGCAAGGGCCTGCGCACCCTCATCCTGCGGCTCGTCCCCGCCGACGTGAAGGAGGCGTGCGAGGCACAGATCCGCGCGACGCTGACCGATGAGTTCCGCAGGAGCGCGTCCACGACCGTGGCCAAGATCACCGAGGCATTCGGAAAGCTGCGGCCGCCCGTGTCCGCGGCCGACGTGGGCGCCTACCTCGGGCACACCATCGAGGAGATCACCGAGGCGGAGTACCTGGACCTGCGGGCCATCTACACCGGCATCGCCGAGGGGATGACCACCTGGGCGACGCTGCGGGCGGAGAAGCGGGGCGATGTCGAGCAGGAGGCCGGCGCCAAGTCGACGGTCGACAAGCTGCGCGCCACCCTGGCAGAGCGCGCCGCGAAGAAGAAGGGCTCGGCGAACGCCATACCCGCGGCCGACGGGGCCAAGCCGGATGCCGCCGCCCAGGGAGACGCGGCCCCCCAGGGCCCCGCGGCCGACGCGAAGCCCGCCGGCGACTCTCCGAAGGCGGATCCGGCGCCCGCCGCGGAGCAGCGCGAGCCGGGATCGGATGGGTAACTCGGGACCTGACCACCCCACACACCACCAGGGCGTCCACGTCGCGCATCACGACGCGACGTGGAAGCCGTAACAACGCGGAAGCATTGGCTTCTTAGATGCAAATAAACATTTGCCTTAGCGAGGCGGAAAGGCTATGTTGTTGGACATGGAAACCCACCGAGGAGCCAAGATGACGACGAGAACGATGGCCACGCCGCCCACCGCAAAGACGATGAAGCGCGCCAAGATCGAGATCAAGGCGATCGAGAGCCAGTACAGCGAGGGCCGCTGGAGCGAGGTCCGCGCCGCCATCCGCTGGAGCTTCGGCGGCACGCGGGTGACGATCCTCGAGGAGCGGAGCGCGCTCGCCACCGCGCACCGTCTGGTGGCAGAGCTGCTCGAGGCGACGCCGCCGACCGAGCACTGGAACGTCTCCACCGAGGTGACCAGCAGCTACCGCGACATCACGGCGGTCAGGATCGCGATCGAGCTCGCCGATGGCGACGAGCGCGAGGAGGCGGCGGCGAAGGCGCTCCTCACCTCGACGGTCGGAGCGTAAGGAGCCAACATGACGACCCAAGACGCGAAGAAGCTGCTCTCCAATGCGGGCCGCATCGACCCCGACTGCCGGGTCTACGAGCGGTATAGCGGCCGGTTCATGTTCGGCGATTACAGCGCCGCCGCTGTGACGAGCGAATGGGCCCCGAGCAGCTCCATCGGCAAGAGGCTGCTCCGCACGCTCGGCAGCGTCGACAGCCTCGGCCTCAGATACATCTACTACACCCAGTTCTCCGCCGCCGCCGAGGTCGCGGGATGATCCGCCGCGCCCTTCTCGCGCTACTGCTCTCAGGCTGCTGCGACGGGCTGCCATACCCAGCGGGCACTCCCGACGGGATGGATGGCGGCATGCCGCAGCAGCCGCGCCCCGACATGCGCCGCTCCCGCGGCGACTGCACGATCATGCCGGACGGATACGCGTGCAGCGACGGCGGCTCTGGAGAAGGACCGTGAACACCATCCCCGCGCGCACCATCGGCCAGAGGACGGCCGATGACGTCGAGGCGCTCCTCCGGGCCCGCAACCCGCTCCTATGGATCATCACCCGCGAGGAGCTGCGCGTCGAGCGATCGATCGCCGAGGCTGCCGCCGCCGCGAGCTACCACGTGCGCCTGTGGGACTGCGCCACCGGCGTCACCGACGCCGCCGGCAAGGAGGTCCCTCCGGGCGCCCAAGCCAAGAGCCCGATGCAGGCGCTCAAGGCGATCCAGGACGCGCGACAGCGCGAAGTATGGCTCCTGCGCGACATGCATCACTTCCTGCGCGACCCATCGGTTCAGCGCACCGTGCGCTCCCTGGCGCGCTCGCTCCCCTCCGCCCCCCGCAACGAGGCGCGCGCGATCATCATCCTCACCCCGATGTCCGAGGTCCCCCCCGAGCTGGCAGGCCACGCCATCGTCGTGCAGTGGCCGATGCCCGACCGCGCCGAGATCGCCGCCATCCTGGAAACGGCCGTCGCCGCGCTGGACCCCGGCGCCGCACCCGACGAGCCAGACGAGGCCTACGCCCGCTCGAGGTCGATCTTTGAGTCGGTATCGAGCCAGCTCACCAACGGCCAGCGCGAGGCCGCCGTCGATGCCGCCGTCGGGCTCTCCGCCGAGGAGGCCGCGAGCTGCTACGCGAAGTCCCTGGTGATGTCCCGATCGATCGACCCCAAGGCCGTCGCCGGCGAGAAGAAGCGCGTCATTGCCCGCGAGCGCGTATTGGAGTGGCACGACCCCGACCCCCGCGGCCTCGACGCCGTCGGAGGGCTCGACCTTCTGAAAGGATGGCTTGCGACGCGGAAGGCGGCGCTGTCGCAGCGCGCCAGGGCCTTCGGCATCCCGGCTCCGAAGGGCGTCATGCTGGTCGGTGTCCCTGGCTGCGGGAAATCGCTCACCGCCAAGGCCGTGGCGACCGCATGGGGTGTGCCGCTGCTCCGCCTGGACCTGGGCGCGCTGCGAAGCAAATGGGTCGGTGAGTCGGAGGCCAACATCCGAAAGGCACTGTCCGTCGCCGAGAACGTCGCCCCCTGCGTCCTATGGATCGACGAGATCGAGAAGGCGCTCTCGGGAGGGTCCGGCCGCTCCGATGGTGGCATCGCCGCCGATACCCTGGGGTCGATCCTCTCCTGGATGCAGGAGCACACGACCGCAGTATTCGTGGTCGCCACCGCCAACGATGTCGCCGCGCTCCCCCCGGAGCTGCTGCGCAAGGGCCGCTTCGACGACATCTTCTTCGTCGACCTGCCAACCCAAGAGGAGCGCGCGGCGATCCTTGGCGCCGCGCTGCGCGCCCACCAGCGCGATCACATTCTGTTCGACGTGCGCGCGCTGGCGGCGGAGTGCGTGGACTACACCGGCGCCGAGCTGGCAGCGCTGGTCCCGGACGCGCTGCTGCGGGCGTTCGCGGACGGCGAGCGCGAGGTGACGGTCGACGACCTCCGCGCGGCGACTGCGGGGCTCGTCCCGCTGGCGCGGACGGCGGCGGAGAAGATCGCCCGCGTGCGCGAGTGGGCCCAGAGCCGCGCACGCCGCGCCAGCTCCACAGAGAGCGCCCAGGCCCGACAGGGCCGCGCGCTGGACATCCCCTGGATCGGAGATCAGATCACCTCCCCCAGCGGCGAGATCGCCACCGCTCCTCGAGGATCGTCACCCGCGATCGTCGGATTCAAGATCGTCTAACGGACCCCAGACGGCAAGGAGACATCACCCATGCGGACCACGACCCTGAAGCCGGGCCTACTCGTCTCGCTCAAGACCAAGATCGTCGGCGGCGTCCAGTACCACCGCGAGGACCTGACGCCTCCCTCCGATGCCCCCGCCGGCGCCGATACCAAGCGATGGGAGACCACGCGCACCGTCATCGAGCCCGAGGCATGGGAGCGCGCCCGCGTCGCGCGGACCGCAGCCCAGGCGATCGTGCGCCGGGCCTGCATCAAGTCGGACTTCGGCCTGCTCTGCCTCGCCAGCAGCGCGGATAACCTGATCGAGTCCGTCGAGGAGGCACAGCGCATCGCCGCCGCATTCAACGCGACCACGACTGGGATCAGCGTGGAGGTCTACGCCATCTCGGCGCGCATCGCTGACGACGACGAGCAGGCCATGCGCGCTATCACCAGCGAGGTGCGCGGACTCCTCGAGGAGATGAACGCGGGCATCGCCGCTGCCGACCCCGACGCGATCCGAGCGGCTGCCTCCCGCGCTCGCTCCGTCGGCGCGCTCCTCGACGATCAGGGCGCCGGCCACGTCAAGCGGGCCATCGCCGAGGCGCGCGAGGTCGCCAAGGCGATCGTCAAGCGCGTCCAAGACGGTGGCGAGGAGGCCGCCAAGGTCGTCGGCGAATTCCAGCTGGACCAGCTCCGCGCCGCGCGCTTCGCCTTCCTCGACATCGATGATCATGGCGCGGCCCCCGCGACCGATCAGCTCCCCGCCACCAGCGTCGCCCGCGCCGCCGGCCTCGACATCCCGGACGCCGCCGCGGCTGCGCCACAGGCCCACCAGGAGCCCGCGCAGCGTCCCGCCCCAGACCTGGACACCTCGCCGGCCACCGTCAATACCACCGCACCGCCCGTGCAGCGCGAAATCGACTTCTAAGGTCATGCGTATCAAGATCCTGCCGAATGGCGACCTGAAGATGCTCTACACCGACGCGATCCCGCTGCACGCCATCGGCCGGGTGACCGTCCAGCGCGCGTCGGAGGTCGAGTACGATCACGCTCGCTCCGGGTGGACGGTCAAGCTCCTCTCCGGTGGCTGGCTCGGCGACGGCGAGCAGCGCGTCGAGGACGCCGGCGCCAGCACCCCATTCCGCTCGCGCGCCGCCGCGCTCGCGGCGGAGGTTCGCTACCTGGAAGCGCGGCTCTAGGCGGTCCCACCCCGAACGAGGAGGAGCAGATGTCCCACTTCACCACCGTAGAGACCGAGATCACCAGCTTGACGGCGCTCGCCGCCGCCGCGGCCAAGCTCGGCAAGCCTTTTGAGCAGGGCGAGGTCGACGTCCGCGGCTGGCACGGCAACCGGATGCGCGCCCAGGCGAAAATCGACATGGGCAGCTACGACGTCGCCATCGTCCGCGAGAAGCGCCCCGAGGAGCGCTACAAGATGGTCGCCGACTGGTGGGCGATCGGCATGGAGCAGGGCCGTCAGTCGGACGAGGTCATCGCCGAGCTGACCCGCGAGTACGCCCTGGAGCGCGTCGTCGAGTCCTGCGAGGCCGAGGGGTACGTCATCGACCGCAACGAGATCGCCATCCACGCCGACGGGAGCATGGAGCTCGTCGCCAGCAAGTGGGAGTAACGACCATGGCCGACCAGAAGAAGCTCCGCGTCACCATCGACCCGCATGGCAAGGTCACCGTCAAGGTGGAGTGCGTCCCCGGTGCGTCGTGCACCGGGACCTCCGAGTTCCTGGAGCGGGCGATGGGCGGCGTGCGCCACGACCGCACGCTGACCGCCGAGTACTACGAGACCGCCGCAGCTCATGGCGTCGCTGGCGCCAACGAGAGCGGCGAGTGATGCGCCGCCGCTGGCCGAAGCCGGGGCGCCCGAGCGATGGGCTCTCCGAGGCGCTTAGCGCGCATATCACGCCCGAGATGAAGACCTGGTTGGCCGACAAGGTCAGAGAGACCGGGCTGCGGCAGGGTGACATCGTGCGGCGCATCCTCGATGACGCCCGAGACCGCGATTGGAGCCCGTGGTGAATGCGTTCGCCGAGCGTTCGAGCGCAAGAACATGATCGGCCCGACCGCGTTGTTGGTTGCTGGGCTCGCGATCTTGATCATCGGATATGTCGGTACGCGGAAAACATCGAGAGCCATCTGTTCAACGTGCGACACGGATGTGGAGACGACCTTCCTCTCGACCGTTCCGGATGGCGCGCCGGTCATCTGTAAGGCATGCGCTGGCAACGCCTCACGGTACCCGTGGTTGACTCGGTTTCCGACCGAGCCGGACATTGGCATGGTCATTCAGAAAGTCGCTAGCCTGAAGGCGAACGCCTGGAGGACACCCGGAGTGCAGCCGGTGGCGCCACCGATGCGCAGCAAGAACCCGAAGGAGATGTGCTGTCGCTGCTGCCGCATCGAGCGGCGCGGGTTGCTGCAAGAGCTCCGCAACCCCGACTCGTACAAGGCGTATGCCTGTCGCCCGCGTGATGCGAGAGCGTGTGCTCGACGAGCACGGAGGGCGAACAAGCCGTTTTAGAAGCGATACTGGCTGCGAGTCAGGGCGGCGGTGAGCCGGTGACGCTGCGGACGCGAAGAGGACAAACCATGAAGTGGAAGGTCACCGCACAGAGCCTCGCGCGGCTCCTGGACGAAGAGCTGGAGCGCGACTCCTGGGGAGACGTCGAACCGTTCCTCTTGAAGATGGTCGCGAACGGGATCGACGCGGACGACGACAACGCAGAGGACGCCAGGGCGCTCGAAGAGGTGCTGGAGCGCATCGTCGCCCGGCTCCTTCAAGGAGGAACAAGATGAATGATGCTTCCATCCCACCGCCGCTCCCGAAGAACGCGCAGCCACGGCGCGAGCTCAGCCGCCAGGTGCGATTGAAGATGCGCGAGATGGAGCTCGCCGCTGAGCCTCCGATCCGGGTCACCGTCACGGATCTCGACATCAGCTTCGTCCACCTCGTGCTCCTGATGATCAAGGTGGCGCTCGCGTCGATCCCCGCGACGATGCTCCTCGTGCTCCTCGGCCTGGCCTTGTCCTTGCCCTTGGCTGCCTTGTGGGCCGCGATCGGATGGTAGGCGACCCTTGGCGCAGGGGTTGATTACCCGACGTTACTGCGGCGTAGTCCCCCCCATTGAGCGAGGCCGCCCGTATCACGCTTGCGGACGTCGCAATGCACGAAGGTCGGGTAGAGCCCGAGTCCGCCGAGGTAGGGAAGCCTGTCGTGGCGATAAAGCGATAGGATCAGCGCGTGGAGCTCACGAGCGGTCAGCGAGCCGTGCTGAATATCGGCGGCCCTCCCCTTCGGATGTTGGCTCGTCTTGGCGCCCGCCACGAGACATGCCTGGGCGTCCTCCGGGTGCGCCGCGATGATCCCCGCCTGGTCGGCTTCCGTCCGATAGCCACCGTGAGGTGTCAGAGCTATCGGCTGGTCGCCCGCAGCGTAGCGGATCACCTCTAGCGTCTCGCAGAGCGGCCGTAGTCGACGCACGAGCCAGGTGCCACCACGGTCCTCCTCCATGTCGACGCGGTCGACCGGGTAGGGTATCCCGTAGTGGGAGGTCCACTCGATCGAGTCGAAGTGCTCGGTGACCTTCACAGGAGCCGCGGAGTCGGCGACGCGCTCCGCCGGAGCGGCAAGCTCAGCGTGCCAGGGCTGTCTCGGTGCTGTAGGACGGAGAGGTAGTCGATCCCGATCTGGATCCAGGTGATCCAGCCGCGCGCCGTCGGATAGGCGGTAAGCGCCGTGATGACGCTCGGCAGGAGCGCTATCAGCGCCGCCAGGAGCCCCGGAGCGAGGGCGTGCCACGTATCGAGGATGGTCGGGTGGATCATCGGGTCCTCCTTCTCAGCTCATCTCGTGCGGCTTGCTGCGATCGGCCGGGCAGTCCCGTTCGAGCTCGGTGAAGCACCTGCCGGCCCACTTGCACGCCTCGCGCGCGCCGCTCACGCACTGGTGGTGCAGCCGCACGCACACCGCGCGTCGCGCGGGCGAGCAGTCGGCCGGCGCCGGCTTGGGCGGCGGCTGAGGACGCGGCGGCTTGGCCAGCACCACCGACGAGGAAAGGAGCAGGAGGGAGAGAAGAAGTCGGCGGCGCATCAGATCCTCTCAGTGAACCGTTACCGTGCCGGCAGCGTTCGAGGCGAACGTCAGCACGCCCTGGCCGGTGCTGGTGGCGCTGTGGCCAGAATTGTCCCCGGTGAGCGTGTAGGCGCGGGAGGGCTGCATGCCGGTCATGCGATGCGTGACCGCCCCCGCCGGCGCCGTGTAGGACAGCGTCTCCGTCGTGGGCAGCGCGCTGGCGACCTTGCGGAAGCAGGCCAGGAGCAGGTTCGTGCGCAAGCAGTCCATGTTGCCGCTCGTCTCGGACACGTTCGCCGTCGTGTCCATCGCGCCCACGCCCGATGCCGCGGGCTGAAGCGCGGTCCAGTAGCGCGTATCGACCGATGAGCCGGTGGGTTGCGAGATGATTTGGTGGATCGTCACGCCGTTCCCGGTGAGCGAGGCCTTCGTCGTCGCCAAGGTGACGTTCGAGAACGTCGCGGCGAACAGCTTGGATCCGCCCTGCGCCACGGACCACGTATCTCCCGAGAGCGTCGGGTCTCCCTGCACGTACCACCTGAGCTGCTGCTTGTAGGTGCCGACGAGCGGGACCACCACGTCGTGCACGAGCACCTTGTCCTCGACGCGATCGTAGAGCCAGTCGCGGCGCAATGTGGACACGACATTCGTTCCCGCGTTGTTGCAGTACGAGTTCGCATAGTCGCCGCTCGCGTAGTCGTAGTCGGTCGAGAGGTCCACGACCTGAAGCTGCTCGCCCGCGCACGGAGCGCCAGCGCCCCACCAGAAATGCTGGTTGAACGGGTAGAACATGATCCCATCGCCATTGTCGTCGATGGCGACGACGCTGAGGCGGCTCGACTTCGTGTGGATGTCGAAGTCCTGCAAATCGTATGGGCCATGGATGATGAGCCGGTCCGCGCCGCGCCACAGCTCGATAAAGCCGGCGGCGAATGCCTCGTGGTCCGCGTAGAGCGGCGTGCCGAGCTGTAGCGTCGCCATGGTGCCGGTCCAGTCCCACGCCTTGCGCGCGACGACCACGCCGGGGCCGACGTTGTGCTTTGCCAGCGGCAGCGTGTTGACGTTGGTCGTCGAAGCTGCCGGATCGCGAAGAAGCAGGTCGGCCCACTCGGCGGTCTGCGCTCCGGGATAGGTCTGGATCATGTAATTGCCGATCGCCTTGTCGGTCGCATCCGTAGCGCCAGCGACGGCGAAATAGAGGAAGTCCTTGCCGGGAAATGACGCGGGAGACGGCGGGCTGCCGAAGATGTCGCCCACGTCGTAGAAGCTCGACTGCGTCGGCGAGAGCTCCGCCGTCGCCTCGATGACCTGATTCGCCCAGGTGTGGATGTCCGAGGGCACGGTCCAGCCTGCCGAGTCGAGCCCCAGCCCCGTCGCGATCAGGCTGCGCGTCGCCTGTTGCCCGTAGCCAATGCCCCCGGCCCACTCGCCGCCAGCGATCGAGGGCGCCGCTCCCGTGAGCCGTGCGGGCCCGCACGAGCGATAGAAGTCGGCCATGTCGCCAGCGTGATTCGGGCCGAACCCATCCCAGCCGGAGCGACGTTCGAGCGCGACCGCGGTCCATGTCAGCATGGCAAAGTTTCCGACGCCATAATTCGAGGCGAGGTCGCAGCGACCCACGAAGCCATCGCCACCGGCGTATCCGTACTGGCGATTATAGGAGTACCAGGTAAGCAGCTGCGCGGTGATCCGCGCCTTGAGAGGGCCGGAGAGCCCAATGTACCCGTCGAGCGCGTCGAGCCCAAAGGCCACGAACTTGAGGTACCTCGTCGTGTACCCGGAGTCGACCTGCACCGACGCGAGTCCACCGCCCTCGTTCGCGGAGGTCTGCTGGTAGTTGAGCGTGCGGCCGATGCGATCGGATGTCCCGTAGGTGTAGGACATGAACACGATCGTCGAGGCCGATGGGGCGACGGTGAACGTGACCGTCGTGCCCACGCGCGTCCATGCCGCCGTCGGGGCAACATCCGTGTAGGAGCAGCCCTGCATGTAGTACGTCGCGCCGTTCGCGGGCTTGCTGCCACCGATGGACCAGTCGATCTGATTGTTCCACCAGAAGCGTCCCCCGGTGCTGGTATCGATCAGCTTGTCCAGGTGATCGTCCCCGGTGGCGTGCTTCCAGTCGATCCCCTTGGTGAAGCTGGCCGCCGCGGTGGTGCTGCTCGTGTTGGCTACGCGGTCGAAGAAGAAGCCGGTGTGCGCGAATGGGGAGCCGGCCTCGTCCCACAGGTAATCGCTGCGGCGGGTATTCGCCCAGCTCGTGACAGGGCAGGTCAGCACTTGCAACGTCGAGGTGTGGAAGTCGGCGTTCGGGATGACGAAGTCCCTGTTGGCCCCGTCGCCGCGGCCGACTCGTAGGAGCGCACTATAGCTGAGCTGCTGGTAGTCTTGGAGGCCCGACGTGATGATAGAGATCGCCTTGTCGGCGTACTTCGACGCCTGCACCGGGTCGCTGAATCGCAGCGCTTGGTACCCCACGGCGAAGTTGGCGATGTGCTCCAGTACGTCGCCCTGGTACGAGCCAGGAATCACCACATCGAGCAGCGCGTCTAGGGTCGCCTTGAAAGCGGTCCACTGCGCCGTGACGCCCGACGCCGCGGCGCGAATCTTCGTCAGGCGGGCCTCGGTGAGCAGGATGCGCGGCACCTGGTTGAGCTGGCATCCGAAGTTGTCTCCTGGGGCGCTACCGCAAGCGCCGGGTCCAATTGCCCCGATCATGTTACCGGTGCCGTCGGCAGGGTCGCCGCCATTGACGAGCGGGCTGCTCGTCGCGGGCGATTCGACGCTGCGAGCGTAGGCCAGCATGTCCGAGACCTCGTTTCCCGGCGCGCGGATGATGATCGCGGCGTTGCAGAACGGGAACGTGGGCTGGTCGACGTTCGGATTTTCGGCGTAGCTGTGCGTCACGGGGTCGGACAAGAACGGCCCGGTCACGAGCGGGTCCACCTGCTGGTCCAGGACACCCGAGAGAGCCGTTGCGTCGTGCGTCCCCCACGCGCCGCACGAGCCGGACGGGCCGGAGCGCTCGGTGCAACGCGCCGACGTGATGCAGTCACTCGCGCTAGGCGATGCCGTGCAGTGAGCGACCGTGGCCGTCGACGGGTACAGCCAGACCTGCTCGGCGAGGCCGTGCCCGTAGTTGCTGGCGATGCTGAGGATCCCATTGAACGTCCCGACGCCCGCCGAGAGCGAGAACAGGTTGTAATCGGCGTACAACAACCGTGAGTCACCCGGACCGCCCGACGCAGGACCGAGCCCGCCCGGGTAGCGCCGCGTGATGGCGGCTGCCGCGCGCACCATGCGGTGCACGGCGTTGCTCCTGACCGACGCCAGCACGGCGCCGTCGTAGAGGTGCAAGAATGGCGCGTCGGACGCCTCGCCTGGGTTGTGCACGACGAAGCCATTGATCGTGTTGTTGTAAGCCTCGAAGCCGTCGACGGCGTAGATCTGCTCCGCTACACCTTCCTGGTTCGCCCCGTACTGCCACGAGTCCCAGAAGATGTTGTGATGGAGCTTCGTGCCGACGTTGACTGCCGAGCAGGCCATGCAGTGGCTCACGCGCTCGACAATCCAGTTGTAGCGCGTCTCCCACGGAATCCCGCGCAGGTTCCACTGCCCGTTGCGGATCACGTTGTGCTCGGCGAGGCAGTCGAGCCCGTCGCCGCCCAGCACCGCGATGTTCTCCACGTCGGGATTCGTCGTCGCGGTCATGAGCGGTCGCGTGTAGTTTCCAGCGTAGATGAGTCCCGCGTGCCCATAGAGCCGGACCGCGCCGCGGTGCGCGACGAGGATGTTGCCCTCGCCCTCGCTATACCCGCCCACCGTCCAATTCGCCGAGTAGAAGCTCGGACCCGAGCGCAGCACCGTGTTGCCCTGGAAGTAGCTCCGCGCCGAGGAGCTGCCCTCCGCCTTGAACGACTGCACATATACGCTGTTGACGTTCTCGGGACCGATCTCGACCTTGCTGTTGGCGCCGAACTCGTTGTGGCTCACCGTCGCCGTCGACGAGGCAGACGAGAGCACATAGACCTGTCCGATGTTGTCGAGCTTGTTGTGGTCGAGCATCACCGATCCGCTCGAGACCTCGTGGAAGGAGAGCGCCGACCCTCCCGCCGATTCATCTCCCGTGCCGCCAAGGTTCGTGATGAAGCAGTTGCGGATGGCGATCGTGCCCGAGTGGTTCGTCGACGTGAAGCGGTGGCCGTTGCCGATGATTACGCACCGCTTGCCCGGGTAGACACCGGCGGTGAAGCTGCCGCCGTTGGGCACGTCGACATCCCCGGTGAGCACGTACAGGCCGCCCTCCGGGACGACCACGCCGGAGACGTTTCCGCTCGTGGCGCCGTAGCTCGGCGGCGCGAGCAGGTCGGTCCCGTGCGCCAGGTCCGCCGGTGGTGCCATGTCGCCGGGGCAGGCTCCTGCGAGGTCCTGGATCGGAGGCGGCGTCAGGTCAGGTGGGGGACTGGTCAGGTCCTGCGGCTGCGTCAGGTCGGGGACCGTCGTGAAGTCGCGTACGATCCCGAAGTCGCGGAATGACACGACGGGTGTGACCGTCGGCGATCCGGCGGCGACGCCGCAGCCGACGAGGGTGAGCGCTAGGAGGGGGAAGCGTCGCACGAGGCGGCTCCTACCTGGCCGCGTAGTGGGCCGAGACGCGCGCACCCGAAAGAGCCGTCGTGTAGATCGCGAGCTGCTCGATCTTGGATGCGATCGTGCCGCCGGCGCCGCCCCATCCGAGGTACTTCATCTTGATGGTCGCCGAGCTCGTGCCCGTCGATACCGCCGACCCGTCGACGTAGAGCGTGACGGACGTTCCGCTCCTCGTGAGGTGCACGATGTAGCGGGTGTCGACGACGATGGTCGCCGCATCCTGGACGACGTTGGTGACCCCGTCGTGGAACGTGACGTGGTTGTTGTCGAGGTAGAGCGCCATCGGAGCTCCCCCGTCACCGAAGCAGGCGATCTGGTAGCCGCCGCCGCCCGGCAGCGTCGGTACCTGGATCGCGCATTCAAGGGTGAAATCCCCCGCCAACGTGATCTCGGTGAAGCCGGCGTAGCCGATGCCCGCGCCGTTGTCCGTGTTGGCCCCGTGCGCGTCGCCGGTGATCTGGCCTGGCGTGATCGCGCCCCAGCCCCCGACGAGCGTGCCCGGGTGCGTGCCGCCAGCCGATGAGTCGGGGACGGTCGAGCCTGTGGTGAGCGCCCCGTCGTCGGCGCGCCACCAGGCCGTCGGCGAGTCCGCGGCGACCTCGATGTTCCACTGGCTGCCCGCGGCAGCCCCGCCGCT
Organism: Kofleriaceae bacterium; assembly: GCA_041495365.1. Taxonomy (GTDB): domain Bacteria; phylum Myxococcota_A; class Polyangia; order Haliangiales; family Haliangiaceae; genus JABFXX01. The sequence goes on from JBGQCL010000010.1 coordinate 16,484, forward strand.
GCGCCGACCCGCGATGCCGGAGCGCGCCCAGCCGTCCGACTCGCAGGAGCAGCCGGGAAGGGCCGCCGCGAAGGCGAGGAGCGCAGCAAGGAAGAATTCCTTCAACGGCTACCTCTGCTTTCCGCTGAACGTCCAGACGCCCTTGAGCGGCGTCGGCGATACGGTACCGACGGGCGCCTCGATGCGACACGTCACCGTGGCGCCGCCTGCGACGTAGCAGTTATTCATGCGCGTAGCATCGCAGGCGCTCCCCTGCTCCGCCGGCAGATCGCCATAGACGGTCCCCGCAGCCCCACTCGCCGTCGTCGTGAGGATGAGCTCCTGGCCGCCGACGGAGGTCCCGCAGCGCACGTTGACCGATCCGCCGCCTGCCGGCGCCTGCGTCACCCGGAAGGCCACGTCGGTCACGAGGAAGCCCTTGACCGAGCTGCTTCCCCGCGCGGCCGGAATGGTAAAGCTCACGTCCACCGGCCCGCCGCCCGTCGTCGAGGAGGTCTGCTCGGCGACCTGATAGTCGTAGACGTTGCCCTCCACGACGGCGGTCGCGCCGGCGTTCGAGGTCATGAGCCGGCTGCCGGTGAGCGCGGTCGATGAGTTCGACCCGCCGTTTGCCACGTGGAGCACGCCGGTCACGTCGGCCGTCAGCGAGGCGGCCGCGAACGTCGGCGCCCCCGCAGCGTTGCCATGGAGGAGCGTCGTCGTCGTGCCGGCAGCGCCCTGCACGATCGCGGTCCCGTTCGAGATCATGATCGAGCTGCCCGAAAGCGCCGTCGACGTGTTCGACCCGCCGCCGGCGATCGGGAGCGTGCCGGAGACGTCGGTGGAAAGCGCGACCGATCCGTAGCTCGGCGTCGTTCCGCCGTGGAGGACCTGCGTGCTCGTCCCTGAGGGCGTCGCGCACGGCTCCCAGTCGGGGACGCTGGCGTTGAAGCAGAGGACGTCCTTGTTCGAGGGGGCCCCAGCCGAGACGTCGCTCCCCTGGATCTGGACGGCGTTCGCGCCACCACCTCCGGCAGCACCGTACACCGGGGAAAGGTTCGGGCCTCGGCTGGTGAGCACGGTGCCCGCCGCCCCGTTGACGACGCCTTTGACCGAGCCATCGGCCTCCGTGTAGAGCGTGGCGAGCGTCCCCGTGCTTAGCAGGTTGAGCTTAAACGCTCCGCCGACGCGAAACCAGCCGTTGGTAAGGTCGCTCCCGGCCTCGGTCGGAATGTTGCCGTTACCGAAGCAGTCAGCGGCATTGCTTGCAATGCACACTTTTCGGGTATTCGACGGGTCCGTGCCGAGGATGGCACGTCCAGCCTGTCCACCGATAACGTCCTGGGAGGCCACCCCGCCCTGACCGATAAAGTCGCCGCCGTTGGCAGGCGTACCGCCGTTGGCCAGACCGGCGCGTCCTCCAGTGAATAGCCCTACTCCGCCGATTCCCGCGCTGCGGCCCGGTGACCCGTCACCACCGACAGCCCCAATTAAGGCGGATGTACCGCCCTGCGCACCGTTCGACGTGCCGTCGCTGCTCCACCCATCGCCAGCGCTGTAGACAACCACAGGCCCGGTCTCACCCGGCGTGTGCGACGTGGGCCTAGTGCTCTTGATGTATCGGACAGACCCTTCCACGCCATCCAGAATCAGATCCGCCCCGACCGCGAGGTGCTTGCTGCCGGTGATCGTCTCGGAGCCCGCCTTGTGCAGCGCTAGCGCGTCGCTGCCGAGCACGTAGACGACCCCGCCCGTCCTTACCTTGAGCAGATTCGTCAAGGTGTTTACCCAGACCGCGCCATCGGACGGAGCCACCGGGTCGCCAGCGAGCAGCTGAATATCGGTCGCCGTGCCGGCTCCACCGCCGCCGCCACCGGATCCCACCACCACATCCGTCAGATCCGCCAGCCGTTGATGGATGTGGCCGTCGAGGGAATTCCAATACACGCAGCTCTTGGGGGCGTGCGAGCTCGGGTCGAGGCAGGTCGTGGTCGGGACGCTGGGGATGGGCGTCATCTGAAGGATATCGACGGGCGTCGCGCGCTGCGCGCTGGCGGTACTCGCGGCGAAGAGCAGGAGCACCAGCGCCTTACGGGAAATTCGGGACGACAACATACGTCACCTCTCCTGTGAAGGGGCCGGAGGCGATGATGAGCAGGCCCGTCTGCGTGATATTGGCGGCGCCGAGAAACGGGACGCCGGCGTCTCCCGCCACGACGGGCGTTAGCTGGACGATCACGTCGGTGGTACCGATCGGATAGCGGAACGTCGCCTGCTTTTCGCTCTCGTCGTCGAATGCAACCACCCCAGAAGCCAGAACGGACAGAAACGAATCGATCGGGGCAGTGATCAAGCCAACTACCGGCTCGATCACGTAGCTGCCGAGGGGAGTCACGCGCTCGCGCACGCCAGCCGCGTCCACTCCGAAGATGTCCGCCGGGTAGGAGTTCGGCTCTTTGCCGATCGTGTCGGCTTGGATGATGTCGAAGTCGACCAGGCCGGCGCCCGGATTGACGACGGTGCCGGCGCGAGAGAGGATGCCTGGGCCCGCCGATAGGATGAGGCTCTGGAAGCCGCTCAGGTCCTGCGGACCCTGATCGAACTGACGCACGACCAGGCGCACGCGGCAGTCGGTTCCGATCGGTACGTGGATGATCGGCGCCGGCACGAGCCAGAGCGGAGGCTGGTCAGACGGCCAGAGGCCGAGGATCGTATTGGTGATCGGCCCCGGCATGTCTAATCGCGCTCCAGTGAGGAGATCTGCATCCCGGGTATGGCGATGTCGAGCTTCGCGCAGATGAGCGTGAGGAGCTGAATCTCCGCGAGATGCCGATCGCGCGCCTTGCCGATGTCGCGCGCGAGGTGATCCTCATGGCTCTGCATGTGGCCGATGGCCTCCATCCAGCGCTCGCGATCGATGTCGATGCGGATCAGGAGGCGATCCACCTTCCGATCGATCGATCTGGCCCACAGCAGTGCCCAGCCACATATTGCGAGCCCCGTCACGAGAAATGGCGTGACCAGCCATATCGGGAGCGTGATCAACGTGTCCTCGCGCTCTGCCGGATCGCGCAGCGTGCGTCATGGCAGTCGCCGCCGCTGACGCAATACACGAGCCCGTCGACGCACGCGTAGGCACCCGGACACCGCACGCACGGGTATCCATCGTCGGTGAAGTACCCGAGGCAGACATCGGCCGATATCGGGAGCGATTCGCCGGTGCAGTCCTCGTAATCGCCATGGGCTGGCGGGGTAGGAGGCGGCGCGGGATGAGGCACGCAGGCAAGATCGAGCCAGAGCATCGCGAGTGCGAGCCCCCTCATGACGCGACCCGCACCGCGACGTGCATATCGTCGGCAAGCTGCTCGTCGAGATAGGCGAAGGGTAGGAGTCCGTTGCCGGCGAGGCCCCACGCAGCCGACCAGTGGTTGCGAAATTTCCAGGCTCCATATCGCCCGTCGATCAGGGTACCCATATCGTAGCCGTAGAGGGTCACGGCATGCCCGCCGATGATCTCCTCGCCAGGCTGTGGCAGGTGCACGATGCCGTCCGCTTCGGCCTGAGCTTCCAGCATCGAGCGCGGCACGGAGAAGCCGATCGCGCAGAGCCCGCCGTGCGCGAGCGCGGCATTGATCTCATCGCGCGTCCAGCAGCTGAAAAACAGGCGAAGGCGATGGTGGCCGGCCTCGGCGAGCGCGCGAGCCGATGGCTGCTCCCAGAACTGCATGGCATCCGACCAGCATTCCTGGGTCGAGATCCCCCGGTCGGAAGCCGCGTGGAACATGTCGGAGAGCGACGCGCCCGAATCCTCCGAGAGCGATATGCCCTCCCGCTGGCGGACCGCGGCATAGGCGTCTAGGCGAGAGAGCCGGAAGCGTGGGCCGGAGTCGGGTTGCAGGCCTTCGAGGCACTCGCAGATCGTCTGCGCCACGCAATCGCCGACCCCATCCTGATCCGTCACGCCGAGCAATAGATGCTCGTTGTCGATCCAGCTCGGAAGGACGAATCCGGGAGAGGGTCGAGGCGCTGCCAGGATCCGCCGCGTCTCGGGAGCCTGAGGCAGAGGTCGGTGCCAGCCCTGGAGGTGGCGTGGCCCGAGCGGCGTGTCGTGGAGGCGGCGCATCAGAGCCGGTAGATGACACCCGGTCGTTGAAAAGCCTGCCAGGTGCGCCAGTGGTGCGCGAAGGTGCTCATGTTGGCCGTGCCAGCCTTCGCGACGTACCTCGGCAACAGGAAGTTGCTCGAGATGAGCGCCAGCACGCATTCGCCTTCCGAGAGGCCGGCCTGCGTGAGCGCCGCGAGGAGCGCCGGGATGTCGACCGTCCCGGTCGCGATCAGCCCGAGGACGAGGGCAACCGCGGCGTCTTTCTGAGCCACGAATGCCTGCTCGGTGCAGTCCACCACGCCGCGCGCGATGATGCACCCGCTCGTCGGGTAGGCGGGATTTTGCGGATCCCAGCAGGGAGTATGGGCGCAGCTCGCGGAGAGGAAGCTCACCACCATCAGGAGCGATCCGATACGGCGCAGCGGAAGGGCGAAACGAATCATGGTGGTCCTCCTCCGGCGAGAGGGTAGCACATCAGCCTGCCATCACCTCCCGGCCGCCTAGATCAGCGCGATGAAGGTCTGGCCGGCGGACCCGGCCGATCCATCGCTCCCGCCCGCTCCGGCCGTACCGCCCGCGCCGGCAGCCACGTCGCATCGACTCGCCACCGTCTGCGAGCCAGCCTGTAATGCACGGTAGCTTACGAAGATCGCGCCTCCGCCCCCGCCGCCGCCCCCGCCTCCGCCAGCCCCTGTCGCGTTGCCTCCGCGGCCCCCGTAGGCGCCCAGCACGGCCGAGGCGGACAGCGCGATCGTATGGGTCGCGATCATCAGGACCCCACCACCGGCGCCGCCGCCTCCGCCGGAGTTGACCGCCGCGGCGCCGCCACCGCCACCGCCACCAGCACCACCCTGAAGCACCGTCAGCGCTCCGACACCAGCGCTGATGCCGAAGAGCATGCCCGTCCATGGTGAAGGCGGCGCGCGCCAATGGCCCAGGGTAGCCACCGGAGCCGTGGCCGTCGCCGCTCCGCTCGCCGCTCCGCCGGTCCCCGCGCCGCTCGCCCCCCCCGCGCCACCGAGGGCGTTGGTGGCGTTGGTCGCATTGACGCCATTGACCGACGGTCCGCTGCCGTCGTGGCCGGCGAATAACGTGGCGAGGATCCCGGCCTGCGCCGCGCCCGCGGTGACGCCGCTGCCGTCGTGTCCCGCGCAGAGGATCGATGGGGCCGTGCCCGCGCTCATGTCGAGCAGGCCCGAGCAGTAGAGCCGGAATCCGTCGGTCTTGACCGCGACGCCTGCGCTTACCACCGCCGAGGCTGCCTCGATATCGCGGAGCATCGTGTAGGTCGCTCCCGATCGGCTGCATCCGGCGACGGCGTTCGCGCCATCGAATGCCAGCGCTCCGTCCACGCCCGTGCCGAGGACGGACGCGAGCATCGAATCGAGATAGCCCACGTCGTCGGCGAGGTAGCCCAAGAGCCAGTTCAGAGTTCCCGCCGGCGGCTCCTCGGAGTCGACGAATCCGACCAGCTGCCGGGCGGCCGTCGGCGTCACGCGCTGCCCGGTGGTGGCCCATGTCGGAAATGCAGTCGGTCGCGTGGTCAACGTGATCCTCCTTCAGCTCGCCTGGTAGACGCGAGCGAGCTTGCCGCCGCTCCCCAAAAGGACGACCGCACATCCGGCCGTGTGCGCCTGGGACAAGAGCGCCGGCGCCGTGAAGTGGAAGTGGGTGCCATCCACCGAGGTGGGCACGATCGTCTCCTCGGTTGGCATCCCATCGTCGATGAGAAGAGCAAGCCCACTCGGGAACGCGGCGGTCGCCACGACGGCGAGCGTCGCATCGCCTGCGCTGCTGCTGCCCGTTGCGTAGGTCGCGACCGGGAAGCCGAGGCCTGGGGATCCCACCAGCGTCACCGAGGCTCCGATCGCATGCGCCGCGGTAAAGCTACCGATGATGCTGCTTGCGGTCCGGCTCGCGTACGCCACCGTCTCGGCGGTCGCCGTGCCCGTGTCGACGGCGACGCTGCCGACATGTGGGAAGGCGGAGAGCGAAGCGGCGTCGCAGGTGAGCGAGGTCGAGGCGCCCCCGGTCGCGACCGTGACGTAGGTCGCGCGCGCCGTCGTGAACATCGCGGCATCGGAGCCCTCCTGCGTTTGGAGGAGCGCGCGGACTCCTGCGTCCTTGGACCTTCCGAGGAAGGCGAGCGCGACCACGGCCTCGGCATCCGTCGTCGGCGCGAGGATGCGGAGCTCGAAGCTCGCGTTATTTCCAGGCACGTAGCTGAGGCTGCTACCGGGAAATAGCGCGAGGAGAACCTGATAAATGTCCTCCGGCGTGCCCCGCGAGATGTGCGCCGCGACGGCCGCACGCAAATACATGCGGAACGTAGCGTCGACCACGCCACCACGCGGTTGCCCCACGTAGCGCCCGATCCGGTCGAGCTGCGCGGCCCGTCCGACCCAGTAGAACGACGATCCCGGATCGTCCGTCACCGGGTCGATGGCCATCGCCATCACGCCAGCTTGTCCAGCGTCCTCGAGCGCCTGTGCCTGAGCCGCCAACGCCTGCACGATCGCGTCGAGGTTCGGCTTGCTCTTGAATTGCTCGTAGAGCTTCCCGCGCAGCCGGCCGAGCCAGCTGCCCTCGTAGCCGATGGTGCCTGGGAGGTCGGCGGCCATCACGGGGTGGTGGCGATGGCGTCGGTCACGGTGATCCGTGCCGACTCGACGAGTAGGTGCTCGCGGAGGTCCGCTACGATGGTGACCGTAGTGGCCGGAGCCGGCGCGGTGCCGAGGTAGCATGGGGCGACATCGAGCACGCCCGGCACGGGCGGGGATGTCGCGAGTGCGATGAGCGCCTCCGTGCCAGAGATAGCGGCCGGCCCCGAGAAGATCGCGTTGATCAGCTCGGTGGACCGGAGCGACTGCCCGATGGGGAGGCTCGCGCCATAGGTGAGGAGCGCCGACGCCACGTAGAGCTTCACGGTCGCCGCCGTGGTCCCTGCCGGCCACTTGCTCGCATCGTAGTAGACGGTACAGACGATATAGACCTGGCGCTGGCTCGGCTTGCTCCATCGCACCTGCTGCGCGTTGCCCTCCGAGTCGACGACCGTGGCGACAACCGGGCTGGTGCTGTGCGCCACCGTACGGATGCCGGCCGCCACGTTGGCGAAGATGGCATCCGCGATGTCCTGCTCCGTGGTAGCGCTCGCGCTGCTGTTCTCGTTGTTTGCGTAGTGCGCCAGCACCTCGACGGAGTGCGGCTCGAGGCCGTTTCCGTCGACCACGTCGGTGTCGTTGTGCAGCACCCGGCAGCTGATGACCGGCTTGTGGAGCGGATCGGTCGAGCCCTGGTTCACGGCCAGGATGGCCGCACGGATGGCATCGGCGGTGCCGGTTCCAGGAGCAAAGAGCTCCTCCTCGCGGCGCAGCCGGAGCGCGCTGTCGGTCTCTTGGTCTGCGCCCACGCTGGCGTCCGCGAGGTTGATGACGCTCGACCACCCGCCCACCGGCGTGGCGATGGAGCTGAGCGTGCGGGCCAGCGCGGTCACAGGTCCGCTCTCTTCCGCGGCGAACTCCACGTCGACCGCGCCGGTGCCGGTGCCGATCAATGTCCAGTGCGCGCTTCCGTCCGTGATGTCGGTCACGTCAAGCGGCGCGGTGAATGCCGCCGCCGTGGCCGCCGTGGTCCCCGCGGTCTTGCAGACGTACACCTTGCCCCCGACCGTGATCCGGTCGCCGACGATGTAGGCCGTCAGCAAGACCCATGCATCCACCGCCACAATGGTGGCCGCGGCCAGGCTCCGAAAGCGCGTGCCGGTGCCTTCCACGGTCGCGACGCGCCCGATGGGAAGCACGGTGGCCGGCGTTCCCGTGCAGGTGGCGGTCGTCCCCGAGAAGGCGGATGGATGCCGGAGGATGCCCGTGAGGGAGCAGAGCACGTTCTGTGCGGCGCCGCCGGCCTGCCCGGGGTCGCGCGCGGCATCGGCGGCCTGCTGGAGCTCCCACAGGGACGACGCCACGTCCACCACCAGCGCCACGAGCTGGCCCGCCACGGACGCCGCCGGAATGGATCCGTCGGGCTCCGTGCCGGCGCTTGCGCCGAGCGGGCCGGATTTCAGAAACTCCTCCGTCTCGGCCTTGATGACGGAGGCCGGCTTACCGACGAATCCTACCTCCGTGATCCCGTAGGCGATCGGCATCAGCTAATGATCCTCCCGATCTCCGGGGATTGGCTGTAGGCGGTGAGCATCTGATAGGCCACCTGGGCGGACCGATCGGGGCTGATGACCAGCGCGGCGGACGTCACGACGAGGACATCGGGGGTGGCGGCGATGGCGACGCGGAGCAGCTCGGTAACCACCGCCGGGTTCGGATTCTTGATCAAGATCTGGTCGACCCACGGCACGCCCAGGGTCTCGTCGAGCCAGTCCTCGCCCAACTGGAGCTTGACGCGGCATCCGGCGCCCTGGGCAACCGCAGCTTGGTCGGCGGCACGCGCCACGACTGCGTCCATGTCGGGGGTCGAGCCGGCGAGCTGGAAATCGCCGTGTCGGACAGCGAGGTCCCCGGTCACCGGGTCGAGCGCTAGATCGCGGACGGGCACGACCGGCAGGATAGCACCGAGAAGGCCTCTACTTCGCCTTGGCTTGCGTGGCGGCGACGCTGGCCGGCCACGTAGCGAAGAGGGCCGTCAGGGCCGTCTTGAGGGCATTCCCACCGTCGTTGGGCTGGGGAATCCATCCGTTGATCGCGCTCTTCAGGGCGGTGAGCTGGTCTAGCACCTTCTGGGCGAGCGCCACGAAGTCGCTGCCGCTCTCGTCACCGACGGTGATCGTATCGGCGCGGAGGTGGACCTGCACCCCGCCGTCCGCTCCGAGCGTCGCGTGATCTCCTGGACAGCTCTCGAGCGGCGCGCCGAATGGGCGTAGCCCCGGGATGAAGATCCCATCGCTCGGTGCGTGCGCATGATCGATCTCGGGATCCACCGCCTGTCCGCCGCCGGCGAGCCAGCGGTCGATCGACGCGTCGGCGTAGAGCAGCACGCCGGTCGTGGCCGGGAGCACCTGGCCGTTGGCCTGAGGCGTTGCTCCGTCGGAGATCGGAAAGGTCAAGCGGTAGCCGCCTCCTCCCGGGAACATCAGGGGACACGCAGGCACTACCGCGCGCTGGGTCACGATCCGCTCGTCGCTTTCCCCCACCGCCACCCGACTGATGAGCGGCTGGCAATCCACCTGCTGCTTCGCCGCGTCGTACCGTACGACCGCGGCCGGCAGGATCTTGAAGAAGTCCTCCTGGAGCGCCGCAGCGATAGCGCGGGTGATCACGCGCTCTAGCTCTGGCTTCCGCTCTGGCGCGTCAACCTCCATGGATCACTCCCGTAATGTCGCTGTACCAGCTTGGCCCGATGATGTCGGCGTCGTGATCGATCTTCTTGATGCGGATGTCGGCATCGTATCGCTCGCTCTTGAGGTGCACGAGCTGTCCCGGGCGACGGTCGAGGAGGAGGCTCTTGAACGAGATGGTTCCGGCATGCCCCTTCTTCTCGGGGCTGCCGGCCTCGGGCGACCCGATGAGGCCGTGCTCGACATCGACGAGTGGGATCTGACCGGCTCCGAGCGCCTGGCCCGACGCGAGCACCTGGAGCTCCCCATCTTGGATCGACCAGGTGAATCCGAGCGAGGTGACGAGCCGATCGATCGCGCGCTGCGTAGCGCCCTCGGCGACGTAGCCGGCCTCGAAGCGGAGGGAGAAGTCGGAGATCCGCGCGGGCACGTTACCCACCCGCAGCCCGAGCTTGTCGGCCAGCTCGGTGAGGATTACGGACGCCGTGGTCCCTGCCGCCCAGCTCGTGCTGACCTGCGCGAAGCGGAACGCGCGGTCGCCGTCGCCGCATTTGAGCACCGTGTCCCAGTCGGGGCCGGCGCGCTTGTGGTCGCACGTCCTCACGTCGCCCACGAAGTAGACCGCGACGGCGGTGCTGTAGCCCGCCTCGATCTGGACCTTGACGCCCTTCTTTTCCAGCGAGGCGCGGGTGGCAGGCGCGAGGTTGGTGACGGTGACCTCGCAGGTGTTGGGCTCCTTCGTGTGGCTCTTCCTGGCCCTGAAGCGCACGCGGTTGCCAGGATTCTTGCGATCGTCGGCGCCGTTAATGGCGACGACGTCGAATGTCGTGTCCCTGTAGTTCCCCGGCGTCGGGACCGGCGTCGCCACCGTGAGCCGCATGGTGCGGCCGAAAAGGAAGTGGCCGGCGAGGCTCAAGGTGCGCGTAGCTCGGCGAGGGATAGGTAGTGGAGGAGGCAGCGCTCGCCGAGTGCGTCGAAGTCAGCCTCCAGGCCCGCCCCGCTTGTATCTTCGAGCACGAAGATCCCGGGTGGTCCCCTCCCCAGCTGGTACCTGTAGAGGGGCGCGTCCACGACGAGCCGGTGGGATCCGGCGACCACGGACTCGCCGGCGCCGTCCTCGACGACGAGGTACCAGGCGCCCTGCCGCGCGTTCCAGCGGATGCAGAGGAGGTACGTGATGCCGTCGAGCGTCGCCGGCATCTGCACGTCGGCGAGCGGCCGGGGCGTGAATGGCGGCATCTGCGAGGTGGGACGCGGAATCGGGAGGATCATGAGCGTTTAAAAGATTCTGCTCAAGAGCGTCTTTTCCCGCGGCGTCGGCTCCGGCTTCGGGGTCACGGCGGCGGTCTTCTGCGGCTTGTGCGCGCGGGTGTCTTTCGCGACGACGCGCGCCGAGGCGTTGGCGACGATGCGGATGCGCTTGAGAGAGAGCGCGAACGACAATCCGTGGATGTTCTTCGGGTCGCGATCGAAGGTCGATGACTCGATGACCACGTCGGTGAGCGTGCGAAGCGATGTGACCACCGTGATGATCCGCGGGTGCTCGTGAAGTTCCACAAGCTGGGCGAAGACGATATCGGAGTACGTGACGTCGGCGCGATCCTTACCGAGCAGCGCGGCAGCATCATTCGGGCTCGGCAGCACGAATCCGTAGGGTGATAGCGCCCCATCGATCCGCTGCTTGTGCTCCTGCGAGATCGGCGTATCGGAGATCCAGCACCGCATCGAGATGACGTTCGCTTCGGGCCGGCTGTGGTCGGTGATGGGTGAGCCCTGCTCGACGGGGTGGCTGGTCACCGTGTTGATGAGCGGGTGCGATTCTGACAGCACGGCGTCGAGCACGATGTTGTCCACCATCCCAGAGGGTCGGCGGTGGATGATCGTGGCAGGCTGGGCGGCCATGGGTCAGTGCCCGGTGGCGGCTCCGGCCGCCTCCATCTTCGAGTCCCACCAGTCGTCCCACATGCGACGGATCGGCTCCACGAGGGCCGTCGGGTCCTGGCCGGGCTGCTGCGTGATGTGAAATTGCACATTGTTCGTCGGTGCGAGGATGTCACGGCCGGCACTTGGCGGCGCCACGTAGTCAGGCGGCAGCTGGTGACCGAACGCCGGACCCTCGGCGCGCTGGCGCGCCCGAGCGAGAAGCTCGCCAAACGCACCACCACGCTCCGGCGCAGGCCCGAACTCCCTGTCCGCTGGGTTAGTCATGCCGGCGGTGAGCTTACCGAAGCGCGCCTTCCCCGCCTTGTAGAGCATCACTACGGGGAGCCACTTGATCACGCTCGCGGCGACTTGCTCGGACTTCTCCAGAAACTTCACGACCCAGTCGTATACCTCGTGGACCGCCTCTCCGACGGCGGCCCATGCGTCCTTGACGAAGCTGATGAACTCGGTCGAGGCGCCCTTGCCGAAGATCTTGTCGAAGTATCTCCCGATGAGCGAATCCTCGCCCGCGATGAACCCGCGCAAATCATCGAGCGCAACAAGGAGGGCAGCGACCGCGGCCATGATGGCGATGATGGGCAGAGCCGCTACGATCCACGCCGCCGCAGCCGCGACGGCTGCCCCCACCGCCGCGATCTGCACCGCGACGAAGCTGGCGACGAGCGCAGCATTCGTGGCGATGAGCGCGATGGCTACCACGGAGATCACCGCGATGGTCGCGACCCAGTTCTTGCGGAAGAACGCGAGCGTGCCGTGCGCGAGCTCCCGCAGCACCTTGCTCCAGTCCATGAACGTTCGCACGACGCTCGTCACCATCGGCAGCAGCGGTCCGATGACCGACAGCATCAGGGATCGGGTGGCGTACGACCACTCCTTCTCCGCGCGCACCAGGTCGGCGCTCGCCTTGAGCTCGGCCTCGCTCATGATGTACGCGCTGCGACCCAGCTTGTCGATCTCCTTGCTCCCCTGGTTGAGCACGGGGATGAGCGCCGCTCCGCCTCGCCCAAGCAGCTTCATCGCGAGCGCGACCTTCTCGGCACCCTCGGGCATCGTCTTGAAGTGGTCAGCGATGTCAGCGAAAACGCCGGCGGTGCTGCGGAGGCGACCATCGGCCTCGCGCGTTTTGACTCCGATCTTGTGGAACGCGTCAGCCTGATCGGCACCGCCGGCCTTCGCGGCGTACATCGACCTCGCCAGAAGGCGCAGCCCTCGGTCGAGGGTCTCCGTCTCGACGCCGACGAGTCCCGTAGCGTTGCGGAGCCGCTGTAGCTCATCCGTCGAGAGGCCCACGACCTGCGCGGTGCGCTCGATCTCATGCCCCATCTCGGCGGTGCGCTTCACGAGCCCGATGAACTTCTCCGCCGCCTCGAGTGCCAGCTGGCCGATGCCGCGCAGCGCGCCCTTGGTGATCTCGATCGCGGCGTTGCCCGCCGTGAACGATTGCTCGTCCACCTGCAAGCCCAGCTTGGCGAATAATTCCCTCACGAGCATCTTGGTGGTCTCAGTCTATCACCGACGCTTGCGCTCGGCTGCGGCGCGACGATGGATGGCCGCCTGCGCCTCGTCCATCGCGTCGAGCCAGTCGTTAGCGTCGAGCATCTGCGAGCGCGTGATCACCGAGCGCAGCTCGCCCATGGTGGCGTAGCCGCGGTCGAGCAGCCGATAGCATGGAGCCAGGTGAGCTACGTGGGCAACTTCCCGGAGGGGCTCGCGGTCCTGGTCGCCGAGCCTCCGCTCGCGGCGACGTCCTGGAAAAGCTGGGGGAACATGCCAGCCACGACGTCGGGGTAGTGCACGTCCTTGACCGCGAAGAGGAGCAGGCGGAACACGTCGCCCGATCGGCCGCGCATCACCGTGTCGAAGGTGTCGACGCTGGTTGGACCGACCTGCGCGCCAAATAGGGGCACGCCGTTGGCCGTCGTGCCCTTCAGCACCTCGGGGATGAGCCGGCGCAGCTCGCCCCGCGGCAGCTTCGCGCAGAGCCGCTCGATGCCTGGTAGCAGGTCATTGAGATGCATGGCCACCCGCATCGGGTCGATCTCCTGCTCAAGCAGCCTGGCGAGGCTGACGGCCGTGATGGAGGCCGGCTCAAGGCCTGCCGTCCCGGCTGCCTCGCCGAGCACGACCGCGATGCCCGCCACGAAGAGCGCGCCCACCTCGGCCACGAGCGGGAGGAGCCGTGGCAGCAGCTCGCAGGAGTCGAGCGCGAAGAGCTGCGGCACCTCATAGGTGGTGCCGCCCAGGACGATGGACGCCATCAGATCGGTACCGCGGCGCCGCCGAGCGTGAGCAGGAGGTCATCCGTTTCGAAGATCCATGGCACGACCCCCACCTCCTTCGCGAGTTGGAAGTCGGGGATCTTCGTGACCCAGGCGCGCGCCGCGCTCGCCACCGCCCGCTCGAAGTAGATGTTCTTGATCAGCGCGGCATAGGCGATGGGACCCGGCCCGCGGTAGAGCGCGACGAGCGCCATGAACAGGTCATTCGTCGGGGAGCTCTGGAGGAGGGTGATCGTGATCTTGCCGCTGGTGTTCGGGTTGAGCGAGATCGCGCCGGATCCGCTCAGCGACGGCTGAAAGGTGATCATGTCCTCGTTGTACGAGCAGTCGATCGCGGCATCGGGCCCGTATCCCGTCGCGACGATGTTGCCCCACGTAAACGTGTGCTTCTTGGGATCGAAGGCGGGCATCTTCAGCTCCTCATCAGAACAGCACGTTGAGCGTTACCGTCGCCTTGTTGATCGCTCCGGCGAGGGTGAAGGTCGCCGAGATGCCGTAGCCGCTCGTCTTGCCCAGCCACCTCGCGGTCTTGTCGCCCGCGGGCACGTCGATGGCGTGCGGACCGACGACGAGCGGGGGCGGGGAGGTTGCGATACCTCCGACGGTGATGCCGATCGACATCCACTTTCGGACGATGGTCTCGATGAGCGCGATGCCCGGATCGGTGAAGGGGATCTTGTTGCTCCCGTACTCCAGGTTGACGAAGTCGGTCGCGATGTTGGCCGAGAGGTAGTCGATGAACCGCTCGACATCCACGAACTGCCCACTCGCGCACAGGCCCGATCCGCCGTCCACGTTGAGGGCGCTGCTGATGCTTCCGAGCGCGTAGTAGAAGGCGGCGTTCTTCGCCTGGAGGTTCGCGATCTGCGTCCCGGTGTAGCCGACGGGCGTCACGCCCGCGTAGCTCTTCATGCGCCAGTTGTCCGAGCCGGGCTGCACGGGGAGCCATCGGCCGAAGCGCGCCGCGTCCGCGAACTCGTAGGCGCGCGGGTGGTAGATGCAGGTCGTTCTCGCGTAGGTAGCGTCCTTGGTCTTGTTGCAGATGTCCGCGCCGCCCACGGCGTAGGCCGCGGTCGCGCACACCGTGTCGACGGGCGCGACGCAGAGGAGCTTGCCGTTGGCCTCGACCCAGGCCGCCACGCCGGATACCGCCGTCGCGACGATCGCCGGCGACTTGTGGAGGAGCACCAGGCCGTACCAGAGGCTGGATGCGGCAGCAATCGCACCCAGGTCCGTCGAGACGCCCGGGTCGGTGGTCGTCTCGAGGAGCGCCATCAGATTCGAGACCGCGGCCGGGTCTCCGCTGGCCACCGGCTCGAGCGCGAACCAGCTGCCCGCGGCGCTGCCGGTGCAGGTGACGATCTTGCTCAGCACGCTTCCGGTGACGGTCGCCGCGAAGTTGGGCGTAGCGATGACGTAGATCCACTGCACGGTGCCGTCGAGCGACTGCGCGCCAGTGCCGGAGGGGCCCGCGCCCGCGCTCGTGGTGCCGGCCACGGTGCACTCGTAGAGGTTTCCGCTGTTGGTCACGCGGTCGCCGACGAGGTACGGCGTGCTGGCGACGCGCGAGGCCGGCGTGATCCGGTTGACGAGCTGGTAGACGATGCCGTCGTTGTAGGTCGTCGCCCCCGTCGGGCCGATATACATCCAGTGCACCGTTCCGTCGGTGATGTCGGCGGTGGTGCCGCTCGGGCCGCCTGCGCCGGCCGCTGTCCCACTCGTGATGCAGATGTAGTTCTTCCCGGTGTCATTCGTGACCACGGCGCCCTTCGGGTACACCGTGAGCGCGACCCACGCGGCGGCGGCGAGCGCGGTGTACTGCGCGCTCCACAGCGTGCCGCCCGACCAGATGTTGATCTTGTACTGCGCGCCGGCGACGACGGACGAGAGGGAGATCGTCTGCGTCATCGTCGGCTTGGTGGTGCCCTTGCCGACCATCACCTGCTGCGGCGCGGGGCTCTGCGCGAAGCACGAGGCCAGCGCCCCGTACTCGGGGGTCGTCTGCGGGAAGTCGACGAGCCCGGCCGCCGCGGAGGTGTAGACGCGCACGAGCTCGGGCGTAGTCCAGGCGTTGCCGGTGTTCGACAGCACCAGCGGCACGCCGAAGCCCGGCGAGGTCAGCCCCGGCTGCTGGAGATTGATGAAGAAGTTGACGATGTCGGTGAGGGGCACGCTGCGGCCTCCATTCGCTCGCACCTGGGCTTGGCGGCGGCCACCGCTCCGAGAAGCCTAACACAACTTCATGGGAGCATCGTGTTGACCTCGATGTCGAGGGGGTTGCCCTCGTCGGCGACGTGGATGGTGGTCGTCACCTGCGAGATGATCCCCACGTACTCGGCGAGCGCCGGCGCCGGCATGTAGCAGCGGAGGTCGAGCACGCTCCGTCCTCGGAAGGATCCGAGCCCGAGCGCGATCGTGGGGAGCGTCTGGATGCTCCCCTCGATGTCGAAGACCGACACGTCCACCGACCAGAGCCTGTCCTGCATGCTCGGTAACGCGAAGGAGGACCGGATGCGTTCGCACAGCTCCTCCGAATCCACCAGAGGAAGAAGAGCACCTGGCGGCGCATCGCCAGACACGGTATCGGCCGTGTAGCATTCGAGGGACAGCACCACCTCGCGCAAGCCGACAAGTCGCCTCCGGATCTCCTGGCCAGCGGGGCGCGCGGCGTCGTAGTCCTCGACGATGGCATCGCGCCCAACGCCCCTGGCTCGCCCCAGGGCGAGGGCGATATAGGGCAGCGGTGGCTGCCCCGCATCCTGGTATTTCCAGAGCACGGCGTCCGCGGGGATGCCCGAGGCAGCTACGATCGCTCCCTGTATTGCATCCCGCGTCGTGGCCCAGGTGCTCAAGAGGCATCCAGAGCCACCTGGCAGATCGCGCGGCAGTAGCCCGGCCACGACTCGACGTGCTGCACCTCGACCGTGACGATCCCCGCCAGGCCAGGGCGGTCGAACCAGACCTCCGCCTGGATCGCGAGGAGGTCCGACTCGTTCGCCGAGCCCTGTCCGCCTACCAGGAGCGGCGTCGTGGTGTAGATGACCCGCGTCTCACTCGCGCGCCGTAGCTCGGGCAATCGTTGCAGGTCGCGCCCATTCGCCGGCTGGATCGAGGCGTCGATCGCGAGCTGGGTGCGAAGGGGCGGCAGCTTTCGGCCGTGGCCGTCGGTTGTGGCCGCCGCACGCCGCGTCACGGTGTACGTGCCCGTGTCGAGCTCGGCGATGACATCGGCGGCATCGAGGTAGATGGGCATTTCAAGCCGCCGGCTTCCGCGCCGAGCGCGGCGTGATCACCGCCCAGGTGATCGCCGAGAGGAGGAGGCCGGTGTCGACCAGGGGGCGGGAGGATCCCTTCGCTCGGATGGTCGAGGGGGCGTTCGGCGGCGGGATGCCATCTCCCGAGGTGATCCGCTGCTTGATCGCCGTGACGCCTCGAAGCCCGAGGATATTGAGCGCGCGCTCCACGGACATCGACCTATCGAGCACCACCTGCACGAGAAGCCTTGCCGAGGTGGCGATCAGCTCATCGCGCAGGAGGTCGATCGTCGCACGCACGAACGAGCGTGCCGGGATATGCCCGTCCTCCGTGCCGTATTCGAGGACGACGGCGATCTCGGCCACCGACAGCTTCGCCCCGTCGCGATGCAGCCCGCCCTTCTCGTCGTCGGCGAGCACGCCCACCTTGGCGTACGAGCTGCCGGCGGCAGCTCGCGCCGCCTCGAGGATCTTCCGCCACCCGAGGTCCCGGTCAATGACGTGCCCGAGCTTTGACGCCATCACGGATCAGAGGGTGTATGGCGGGAGGCCGACGGACACGTCGTAGAAGCCGAAGCTCGCGCGCGTGGTCTGGCCGTTGCTGTTCGCTGGCGTGACCGCCATGCGCAGCCGACACGGGCCGAGGATCGGGAGCTTCGGTCCGTCGGGGAAGCTGACGCCACGCGGGAGCGTGCTGGTGCAGCCGTACTGGCCGCTGTGGAGGCGCTCGATGCTCATGCCGTATAGCAGGCGTCGGATGTCCACCAGCGCGACGCCGGCATCCCCGCCGATCGCCTCCAGGTCGAGGAGGAAGCACTGCTTGTCGGACGCCACGTAGTGCACGGCGTTGAAATCGGAGGCTTGCCCCGTGGCGATTGCGGTGAGCTGCGCTCCCTGGGCCTGCGGCGCGGCATAGAGGGTGATGGTCCCTGCTGCGGTTCCGCCCGATCCAGCCGAGCCGCCGTACATGCGCTCGACGAGCGCGATGTCGTTGGCGACGGTCGACACCGCAGCGGTGCCGGCAAGGGCGATCGTCTCGTAGTACGGGCCCAGGATGACGCCCGCGCTCGAGAGCGTGAGGTACTTGATGGTGACGGTGCGGATGCCGGTGCCGAGCGCGGTGTCATTGGCGCTGGATGACGCGAGAGAGCGGCGAGCGCCGGAGGTCTGCTCGTTGAAGGTCCCTCCAACCAGCACGGTCGTCTGTGCGGCGGTGGTGACCTGTCCGATGGCGCGCGACATGCCGGGAGCGATCAGTGCTGCTGGATCAGGATCTCGGTATCCCCGTCGATGGCGTAGACATCGATCTGGGCGACGAGGTCAAGCACCGTCACGGCTCCGAGCGAGGGGCCGTTGATCCGCTCCTGCCCGAATGGCACCGTCACTCCGGCGGTGAGATGGAGCCAGCCGTCGGTGAACGCGCCGGCATCTGGATCCACGAGCGCGGGGTTCGACCCGCTCGCTTGCACGGTCGCGGTGCCGAGGAGGCGCACCCATGCCTCGCCAGCGATGCACGCGATCGAGCCGGAGCTCGTCGCAGGGTTGTTGCGCTTCGAGTAGCTTCCCTCGAAGCGAATGGTGACCGGCTGGTACACGCGATCAGCTGCCGAGGTCCAGCTCGGCCAGGTGGAACACGACGCCCATGATGCCTGCGCTCGCGACCGCCGTGCCGACCACGGCGTTCACCGCGAAGCTGGCGCCGGGCTGGATGACGTACAGCCCGTTGAGGTCGGCGATCGACGCCTGACCGACCGACACGGCCGCGAGGTTCGTGCCCGCCTGGTACTGGCGGGGCACATGCCACTGCGAGGCGATGCCGTAGGCCGTCGACGCGATCGTCGCAGCGATGTTGGGCGCGCGGTTGAGGGCTCCTGCCTTCCCGTTGAGGCAGCGCGCGAGGACCGCGCTGTTGTCGACGACGGCCGCCGAAGCGACGAGGTTCACCGGACTGACCTGGACGATGATCGTCAGCGCGGAGGCCGCGGTCTCGGTGACGATCGTGGCGGCCCACACCTGATCGATCACCATCGAGGGGCCGCCAGCGGCGGCCATGTTGGTCAGGTTGAGCTCGGACCGAGTCGTGGGCCAGGCAGCGACGGTGGTGAACGCCGAGCCGGTGGGGATCGAGTAGTGCCACGACTGACCCATGCGCACGAGCTCTGCGCGCTCGGGAAGGCCCTGCGCCACGATCTGCTCGCCGCGACCGTTGACGCGGGCGGCGGCGCCGGAGCCGTCTGGAAGCAGGGTGCCCTGCGCGCCGGCGGCACCGCGGACGACGAACTGGCTCATGGACTCTCCTTGGTCGGTGGAACCGGACGGGGTGAACACAATCCCGGTGGACATGCCCCCAAGGCTCCTCTCGCTCCGAGTGCCTGTCCAGCCCACTACGGCGTGGCGATGACGATTTTCATGCGACTGTATTTGCGCACGGCGGGCGTCCGGCATACACTCCGCGGGCATGCACGCCGCATCCACGGGTGGTTGGCCGGTGAGCCTGGACTATCTCCAGACGCTCGATGTGCACGAGCGCGAGATCAACGACGAGCTGCTGCGCCGGGCGACCGCCGTCGCGCTCTACGGGTCCGAGGCGCAGTACTCCGCCTGGCTTGTGCTTGTGCGCCTCGAACGCGTGTGGCGCGCGGAGACCGGATGCGCAGTCGCAACCTGATCATCCGCATCAGCCCCGAGGAGGCCGAGGCGTTCAAGCGCGCGGCCGCCGAAGAGCACCTCGGCCTGAGCCAGTGGTTGCGACGCCTCGGGCTGCTCGACGTCGATCGCAAGCGCGCCCTGGTCGTCGAGCCGCAATACCCACTGCCAGCCCCGTCGAGATGAGCGACCGCATCGACATCGGGCACGGAGTGACCATCCACTTCACCGAGTGGGTCGTTGCTGCGACGATCACGGTGGGCTCGGAGATCAACGTTGCCGATCGCAGCGCAGGCATGCTGCCGATCGTCGAGAGACGCCCTGGCAGCGTCGAGTAGCAGATGTTTGATCACATCGCCATGGATGACATCGAGCAGTTCGTTGTTGGAACGCTGCCCGCCGAGCGACGCAACCAGTTGGCAAAGCACATGGCATCATGCACGGCCTGCGCCCAGGCTCTCGCCGACGAGGCTCGGTTCGAGGTCGCACTGACGGAGGCGACTCGGGCCAGCAGCTTTACGGCCCGGTGAAGCCGAATATCGACGGTAGCGTACGCACGAGATCCATGTACGCGCGGCCGGCGGACGTAAGCTGGATCGCCTCCGGCTGGGTCAGGCTGGCGTAGCTTCTCGAGATCTGCCCGACCGACTCGGCGGTCACCGGCCCCCGGCCGCGCAGCCTGACGAGCTGTCCCATGTGCGCCGCCAAATACCTCCGGCCATCATCGAGGAGGTCCCCCCAAATCGACAGATCGGCAACGAGCTGCTCCGCGAGCCTCAGGAACGTGGTCTGCGCAGGCTGTAGGATGGCATTCGGCCCGCTCAGCAGCTCGGGTGCCACGTCCAGCACGCATCCGGTATAGATCCCGATGCGACGCCATAGCACGGTGCCGTCCACGGACGACTCACCTATCGTCGGTCCAGCTCCTACGCCAGCCATGCCGGCGATCATGGCCCGCCAGACGACGGACTGGTAGACGACGCGCGCCTCCGATGGGTAGCTCGTGGCCGGATACCAGACGGCGCCGTCCCAGGAGATCGCCATCGGCGGTTGCCTCAGGCGAACGTGGCGGTCTGCTGCTCTGCCTTCGCGATCGACTCGCAGCGCGCTCTGAGCACCTCGGCGACGTCGCTGCGGCGCTCGACCACGAGCATGCTCCGCAGCAGCGTGACATCGCGGAGCTCGTCGACCATGGCGATGGCCTCCGCGGGACGTAGCTCGGCGATGGGCGACTCGTACCGGGTGATGGCGGGGCCTTCGACCAGGTATGGCTTCCCCACCGCCTCGCTCGACCGCGATCGATGCCCGGCATCCGGGATCTTGCCCTTGAGGAGCGCGCTGGCCTGGCCGGCCATCACCGACTCGTCTTCCAGGAGCTGATCGTCGTTCTCGCGCTTCCACCTCTCCCACAGCGCCGCGTCGACGCGATTCGCGCCCGGCATCAGGTCGATGCGCGGTCCCGGCGCCATGGGGCTCGTCCCGCGGAGCACGAGGGTGCGCCGCCGCTCCTCGTTGTAGATGATCCAGATCCAGGACTTCTGCGGGCGCGTCTTGGTGGCGACCGGCTCTGCTGCGGTCTGGGTCGCGGCCATCAGATACCCGTGGCGCTCGTGATGCTGAGCGGGTAGCGGGGCACGATGCCAGCCGTCTTGGCGAGGACCGGCTGCGTGGTTTCGAGCCCGTGCGTGGTGGCCGGCAGCGGGGTCGCGTCCATCGCCAGCACATGCTCGAACATGCGCGGGTCGCGCTTGTACGAGATCATCAGGTCGAGGCCAGCGGCACCCGATCCGGCCATGTACATCCACGAGAGGATCTCGATCGTGTGGCCTCCCTCGCGACGGGTGCGGAGGAAGAAGCTCTTGATCGTCTCTCCAGAGACATCGGACATGCGCCGCTGGAGCTGCACCTCGTCGGCGAGGATCGGGACGAGGATGGTGTCGGGCCGATGGACCTTGAAGGTCGCTGCCACCTGGCCGCCGACCATGGCGTTCAGGTCGAGCAGGATCTCGTCGGGCGTCTTGCTCGCCCACGCCGTCTGGCCTGAGGCGCCCGGCGGGAGGGTGAGGACGCTGGTGTTCGGGTTGTTCAGGAGACCCGTCAGGCCGACGTCGGCCTCCTGCTCGATGCCGAAGCCGGCGGGCGGGGCGGCGGTGCCAAAGGCGGCGACGATGTCGAGCTTCTTCTCGACGGCCTCCATCGCGGCGCGCAGCGACTCACCGATCAGATCCACTCCCTGGCCGTTCGAGAGCGCCATGCCGACGGCCAGCAGCTCGAAGTAGTTGTAGACGATTTTCACGCCGATCGGATAGAACGGCTGGCGGACCTCCTCGGTGAACATCGAGGCGCGCGGCAGATCGAGTGCCGAGCCGGTGATGAGGCGGGCCATGCCCGTGCGGGTGATCTTGCGCCACAGGTAGGTCTCGGCGCCGGCGGTCGCCTTCACCGAAGTGGGGATGAACGTCCGCGCTTCGAGCGGCGGGTTGAGCGTCGCGTACATGAACGTCTCGATGTAGGTGAGCGCGCGCTCGGTGAAGGGCGTCTCGGCGGCGTCGAGCCGGGCGTGGAAGTGCCCGGTCTTGCCGTCGAACCTTCCGAGCTGCGCTCCACCGCGCGCGAGCCAGCTGTCCGTGAAGTGCTGCGGCACGAGGCCGGAGACCGAGAATACCTGAGGTGCGCCCATCAACGTTACCTCGTTGGGGGCCACCGCACCGGGCCGGCATGGAGCACCATCTCGTGAGGGGCATAAATCCTCGGGCTGGCAGGTGGTGCGGCCCTGCCCCGCTGGCCGGCGGAGCCCGAGGGGAAACCGCGCGCGCTACGCCTGGTTGCTCCTGGCCACCACGACCTCGGCGATCTTCTGGGAGCCGGCACCGTGGAGCACGTCCGCCGCGTCGAGCATCAGCGAGACGAACAGCACCTGCCGGCGGACATCGACCACGCGGCCGTCATCCGTGTGGCGGAAGGTGCCGATGAGGTTGTTGCTCACTCCGTCGCCCACCCAGCGCCAGAAGGCGCGGGTGATGCCCGGCACGATCACCGTGTCGGCGTCGACCACGACCCAGATGCGGCCTTCGGTCAGGACGTCGATCGAGGCCTTGGGCCGCAGTCCGGGCGGGACCGACTGCGTATCGAGCTGGCCGAAGGTGCCGGCCGAGAAGCGTCGCTCGATCGACGTCACGCCGAGCAGGACGGACGTCGGACCGGAGGGCAGGAGGCACGACTTCGTCAGGGTCCCGGGCGCGACGCCGAGACCGAAGCCGAGGTTGGTGACCAGCTCGGCGTTGATCCGTGAGTCGCTGTCGATCCGCCGCGTGACCTCACCGGCGCAGGCTGCGGGCTGGCCGTACGGGAGAATGACCTTCTGCGGTGTGCCGGGCATCGTGGAATCTCCTTCTTCAACCTGGGCGTGGGTTCGAGCGCGAGGCTACTTGGCTGGTGTGGCCCTCTTCCATGCATCGGAGTGGAGCGCATCGCGCTGTGAGCGCGCGTCGGCCAGCGTCATGGAGGCGGAGCCGGCCCTCGCTGCGGCGACCTGACCGCTGGCGACCGCAGCGCGCAGATGATCGGAGGCCGAGAGGGCGTCGGGACGTACGCCTTGCGCGGCGACGCGCGCCAGCTCCGTGCGGTAGAGCAGCCATATGGAGCCGGCGTCGAGGCCGACCATCTGGACGTGCGGAGCGAGCTTGCCGACGACGGAGCGCGCGATGTCGAGATCGCTCTTCGCGTCGAGCTTGTGGTCTGCGCCGAGGTGCTGCGCCGCGATCATGAGCATGGACGCCCGGCCCTGGGCGTTTCGGGCGTCGATGCGGGTGCGGGACTCGGCGCGCTTCTGCGTGGCAGCGGTGCGCGCGTCGGCGCGCTTCTTCCGCGCGGCCTTGATCGCAGCGGCGTCCTTGTGCTCGGCATTGGCGCCCTTCTCGAGTGCCTCCTCCCCAGCACCTTCGCGGGCGAGCCCATCGGCCATCGCGCCCTCGACCTCGGCGAGATCATCGTCGGGGTGGCCCTCCTCGTCCGGGGCCGCCGGCAGCGACCGGATCGCGTCGTGGAAGCGGAACTTGCCGAGGCCATCGCAGTAGCCGCACTTGACCGGGTTGCCGGAGCCGTCCGAAACCATGCCCTTCCCGTGCGGCGAGTCCCCGCACTCGTCGCACGCGACGAACCGGGACTTCATCGCGTCGATGATGACGGCGAGCCCATCGCGGAAGGCATTGCCTCGGACGCGATACGCATCGAGGTTTCGCTGGATCTTGTCGGTGGCCGCCTTCGCGGCGTCCAGCTCCTTCGCGGAGCCATCGGCGCGTCCGCGCAGCGCTTCGAGCTCTCGGTCGAGCGCCTGCTGGATCAGCGATGCGCTCGCCTCGGAGGCGTCGAAGCGATGGTCTCCGATCTTGATCTGGATGGGCATGGGTCTCTCCGTGTCCCGCTCGCGTTCCGCGGCCGAGCCTAGCATCCGAGCCGCCCCGGAGTCCAATCGCAATTTCGCCCGAGGCCCGGCTCTTGCCTCGTCCACGATGGCGAGGTGGTTATACATCCGGTCCCTCTGGATCCCGTCGTGCGTCCCCCATCTGGGTATCAGGGAGGCCTCCGGCGGGTCGATCCGGCACTCGTATCCCCAGGAGAGCTCGCGTCGACCGGCCTCGATGGCGTGCACCGTCTCGCCATCGGTGATGAGGAAGGTGGCCCCCAGGTAGTCGCCGATCGGTCGAAAGCTCTCGCCGACGTTTCCGACCTGGTGTACGCGAGCGGTGGTCGCGTCGAGGAGCGCGGCGGGATGGCCATTGGTGACCGGCACCATGCACGCGCTCTTGATCGACTCGGCCTGAAACAGCTCCTCCGGCAGCACCAGCTCGCGACGCTCTTGCCCGTCGCCGTCGCTGTAGACGAGAACGCCGACGCGTGCCGTGCGCCCCTGGACGCGCAGCCATCCGTTTGCGAGCTTCTCGGCAGGCTCTAGCTCCCCCCGGTCGTAGCGCTTTACCAGGCCGGAGCGCATCAACCACCCATTCTCTTCACGCGCCTCGCCGGCTGAACGTCTTCGGCGAGCTCCTGGGCTGCGCGGTCGATGGCGCGCGCCGCGCGCTCCCCCTGCGCGGATGCGGCGCGAAGCTCCCGTCCGAAGCGGCTAGCCTGCTCTCTCGCCTGCCTCTCCTCTTTCGCGCCGGCTGTGGGTGCGATCACGACCTGGAGTGGCACCGGAGGCCCCGTGCGCTTCACGCGCTTGGGCTTGTCACTCTTCCTCTCGCTCAACACGGGAGGCAGTCTATCACGGCCGGCGGTCAAGCGTCGTCCTCGCTCTCGCCTGCGCCCTCCCCATAGCCGCCGCTGCCGTGGCGGTGGCGTTCGTGACAGAAGGGGCAATCGAGAACGAGCAGCTGCTCACCGACGGGAGCCGCCGGGGCCTCGGGCACGGTGATCATGCGGATACTCCGGGCGGACGCCCGCGGGGTGCTGTCGCCCGCTTCGTGGGTTTGGTGGGTTTGGTGGGTTTCTTTCGGCTAGCGCTGAGGCGGTGCGCGCGTGCGCAGGCGCGCGGGTGCAGGCGCGTGAGATGCGAGGAAACAAACCCACGAAACCCACGAAACCCACCCACGTAATGGGCGCCGCGCTCGCTCTATCACGGCCGGCGGTCAAGCGTCGTCCTCGCTCTCGCCTGCGCCCTCCGATCCGCCGCCTATGAGCGGTTCAAGGTCCGGCTCGGGCCAGCATCGATCGATCGGATGGCAGTGGCCGGGCAGGACGCCATCGATCCCTTCATCGAGCGAATACTCCACTCCCTCGTTGGCCTCGCAGTCGGCGCACACGCTCTCATCCTGCACGATGCGCCAGGTCGCGCGCAGCACGCCCAGCGACTCCATTCGATCATGCGTCACATCCGAGGCCAGCTTCAGGAGCTGGTCTCGTGCGATGCGATCGGCATCGGATTCGCTCGCGCCGTAATCGTCCTCTATCCGCTCGCTGAGCTCGCCTCGCGATGTGCCACTCGCAAACGCGTCCAGCACGTCTCGGCGCAGGCGGTCGAAGTAGCGGTCCGGGATCGTAGCGATGAGATCCACGTTGCGCGCGGCCCACTCCTCGATCCGATCGCGCGTGGGCTTCTCGATCGCCGACAACGGCACACCGATGGCGCTGCGGAGCTGCTGGTCGAGCTGAAGGCGGGCATGCAGGTCCATGCGCTCGCCGAAGCGGGCGACCAGCTCGCGCAGGGCCGCCGGAGCGAATGCGTCGGCGAGCTCCCGGGCTGCGCGGTCGATGGCGCGCGCCGCGCGCTCCCCCTGCGCGGATGCGGCGCGAAGCTCCCGTCCGAAGCGGCCAGCCTGCTCTCTCGCCTGCCTCTCCTCTTTCGCGCCGGCCGCCTCGCCGAGCTGCGCCGCGCGCCCAAAGCCGATCGCCGCGCCGTCGTCGCTGCGAGATGCGAGCGCGTGGAAGATGTCGGGCAGCTCGCGTTCGACGCAGTGGAGGGCGACCTCGCAGACGCGTCCGACAATCTCGTCGCGATAGGCGCGCATGATTGCGAGCGGTTGGACTGGGGGAGGGATGCGACCGACTCGGCGACGTGGGCGCACGAGCCGGTAGGCGCTGAGATGGCGGATCAGCGCGATGGTGGCCGCGTGGGTCGTCGGGCGGTGCATCGCGGGGGAGGGCTACTCGCTTGGGCGGCCCTTCTTGGGGATGGGGCTCGCGCTCGGGGAGGAGGCGGCGCTCATCGAGCCGGGTACGACCGTGATCTCGCCGGTGTGCCCGGTCTCGGTCTGCCACATGGCGAGGAAGGTGACGGGCTCGATGCCGACGATCTTGAATCCGACGATGGTGGCGATCTCGCCGCTGGGGGAGGTGATCTGATCTCCGATCCTCATGTTGAGCTCTCCGATCTTCAAGGTGCTCATCTTGGGCGGCGAGTCTACCACGAGCCGGCGAGAGGGCGCGGCAGCGTCCGACCCTTCTCTGAAGGCGTCTGAGGGCGTCCCCCCTTCGACGCTCCGGGCTTCTTCCGGGCTGTTTCAGGTCGGAGATCAACCCCAGCTAGAGAGCGAGAGCGCATCCGAGGCTGCTTCCGGGCTTCTTCCGTCGTCGGCGGCGAAGGCGTCCGATGGCGCCGACGCGGGCGCGGATCTCTCACCAAAATCCGCCCCGTCGGTCGGACGGCACTTGCCCGGAAGCAGCGCGAGCTGGACTGCGCTCGCAGAAGCGCTCGCAGACTCGCAGAAGCGCGAGCTGAACTGCGCTCGCAGAAGCCCAGACGCTCGCTGCGCTCGCTGGTGCGCTCTCGTGGGTCTTGGATTTCGTGCTGGCGCACGACGGATTTCGCGCTGGCGCGCGACGGAGCGCCGAAGGGGACGGACGACCGACCGACCGACCGACCGCGCGCGAGAGCTGAACATGGGCGGCGGGCAAATGTCAAGCGAGCAGCTTACACATCCGGTCGATTTCTCCTTTTCCCGTCGACAAAAAGCTAATCCGAGTAGTCGGCATGCCTTATGCCGTTATGGCACCGTGTGCAATCCTTGCCCAACCGTGTGCAATAACTGCACACTGGCACGACGAGTCGTGCACGCGCGCACCGCGGGCTGCTTCGGCCCCTTCCGGGCAAAAGTCGACCGTTGCCGGGCAAAAGTCCTAACGCAGAGCCAACGCTAGCGACCCGGGATGGGCAAATACCCCTCGTACCCCCCCTCGTACCCCCCCGAGCCGTGATCGAAACCGAGATGGCCAATACGCAGCTAAGTCCGCGAAAACACGGCGGCGGCGTGGGGCGGATGGCTGCGCCGCCCCAGAACGCCATCGGGCGCAGAGCGTCGGTTGGTGCCTTCCCCGGCCGAGGGACGCGAAGGGCCTCCCTACGCATTGCAGTTCAAGGCGGCGGTCGAGCGATGCCCGGCCTTGAGCGCGGGAATGAGGCGAGAGAAAGAGGGGCCCACCGGCGCGACGATGCCCTCGTCGAATTGCGGCTGCCATGCGCTCCAGCCGCTTCCGCTGCGCGCGCAGTGGTCGGTGGCGGCCGTTCTCCCAGCCGTTCAGGGTTCCAACCGTGACATCGAGTTCGCGCGCAAGCTCCTCCTGCGTGAGGCCGCGGCGAGCGCGGATCAAGCGGACGAGGCCTACGTAGTCGATGTCGTGCAAGGAGGGCCTCCGCAGCGGCTGCCGACAACTTCATATACAAAGTTGCTGGTGACATCAAGCACTAACCTGCACGGATGCGCAGGATCTGGGCTACGGCGCCTCTGCTCGACGTTGGAGCGCCAGGGAGATGCGCTTCACGAGTGCCTCGCGGGTGCGGATCGGCGATGCAACGCCGAAGATGGCCGGGTGCTTGGCTTCCAACTCCGCCGTCGTGAGCTTCCGAAGGGCGGCGATCTCCTCCGCGACGGTGGCGAACGCACGGCGCGCTCGCTCGGCTGACGTCTCGCCGGCGAGGCCCCTGGTCGGACAAGCTGTTGCGGTCTGGCGGGAATCCTCGGTTCCGGGCCCCTGCGATGGCGTCAATGATCCGCTCCCCAGAGCGCACGTTCTCACGCTCCAGTGGTCCGCGAACCAGCATGCCGCCGCCTTCATGCCAATTCCGAATTCAGAGAGTCCCGAGCGGTCTGGCGGTGGCATCGCGGGCGCGAACGCCCGAGCCATGTCCGTTTCGGCAATGCCGGCGGCGCCGTCCGAGACTCGGATGAGGTCCGCGTCGATCCGAACTTCAACTTTCAGCGCACCGATGCTCCCGACCGCCCCGGCAAGGTCGGCATCACGAGGGACATGGGCTCAATCCGCCTCGATGATGGACTTGATCGCGAGGAGCGGGAAGCGGCGTCGGAGCTCATCCGCGTCGAGGCGCACACCTGCCTCGCGCAGCGCGCGGAGCGCCATGGCTCCGCGCTCGAGCTCCTCAAGCTCGGTCGGAGCGGGCGGATCCGGGCGCGCGATGACATGGGCCTGGAGCGCGTCGAGTCGCCAGAGCACCTCGTCCAGCTTCTTGCGCAGCGCCAGCTTCTCGCGCAGCGCCTGGTCCGCCTTCTCGTCGGCCAGCTCCCACCTCTCGTCTGCATCCAGCGTCACGACCTCGGGATGGGCCGGAGGTGCGACGGTCCACGACGCGGGAAGCGGTCCGAGCGCGTCCCACTCCTCGTCGCTCGTGATGCCGGCATCTGCGAGCAGCTCGGCCGAGACGGTGAATTGCTCTAGATCCTCCTCTCCGTCCTCGTCCATGTCGGGATCCATGTCGGGATCGTAAAGTCCTGGGTCGTCGCTCATGCGTCGTAGGGTCCTTTCACCCACTCGGGCGGGAGGCCGTGCTTGGCCCCCCATTCTTTGAAGACGCGCGGGTTAATATACGACTTCCTGGCCATCGGTGGCGAGTTATTCAGCTGCGTCGCAACCACCGTGGAGACCTCCCTGATCAGCTTCGCGACGTTCCGCGCGTCGACCTTCCTATCGCCGGTGAGATCGGGGAGCCTACGCTCCAGATCCTTCACCGCGGTCCGCGTCCCCATGACCGTGCGCATGTCCTTCAGCAGCACGCCCTTGGGCGCCGCAGCTCGCACGCTCGACTTCGACGCTGGCAGGACACGATCCGTCGGTGCCTTCCCGGCGAGGTGTGCCTGGAGCGCAGCCACGGTGCCCGGATGGTCGATGATGGCGTGATTGATCTCGCTTGCCTTCCCGACATATTCGATGTGCGCCTTGCCGTCGGCGATCGTGACGTGACGCGCCTCCATCGTGGTCACGCCGTAGTGACCATGCGAGATGAGGCTCTCGTTGCTGCCTGGTCGGAGCCCCGTCTCCGCGATCACGACGACGGCGGCGTGCGCCGAGCTGGTGAGCGCCAGCTCGCGGGTCTTTTCGAGTGCTGCATCGATCTTGGGCTCGGCCTTCTCAGCTCGTGCGAACTTGATCTCCGATTGCACGCGCTCGTGCTCGCGCGAGTAGCCCGACTGGATCTTGCCCTTATCGTCCCGCCACTTGATCAGCGCCGACTTGTTCGGGTCCCCGGTGGTGAGCGTCGGCGAGATGAGCACCTCTGCGATATGCGCCGACGGGAGCTTCCTGACGCCGAGCTCTTTCAGCCGCGATCTCACCTCGGGCGCGAGCTGAGCTCCCGTTGCGGCGCCGGGCACCATCTTGCCGCCCTTCTCGACCCTGGCGACGGGCTTCGTCGGGGCGGGAGCCATCGGTGCCTGCTTGCGCTTCGTGCCCGAGGGAGCTGGCGTGGCAGGCTTGCCCGAGGATCCGCCTCCACTGGTCGACATGAACTGCCCCCCCTCGGGTGAGCCGGCCGGCTCGTGCCCCTGCTCATCGCCTCGTGGCTCTCCCGTATCGTCGGTCTGCCCGATGTTCGACGGGGTCGACTGCGGATCGCCCGTGACCGGGCTCGACGGCATGGCCGTCATCGGCAGCGGCTGAAGGTAGAGGGGCGGGGTGTTACCGGCAGGCTTCGTGGGTGAGCTGGCGGCGGGAGCGGCGAGAGGAGGCGGCGGCCCCTTCTTGCCCGCCGGTGAGGGCGGCTGGTAAGCCGCAGTGGCTTTCATGCGTCCTTCGACATCCAGCACGACCGGCCCGGGATTGTATTCGGCGCCGCCGTAGCGCGTCGCGGCTACCTCCTCGGGGGTGATGATCTGATGCTCGATATCGCTCGCATCGGCCTGGCTCGTCTTGAGCCGCAGGTCTGCCGTCTCGCCCGCGGTGGACTGCCAGAGCGGCCGGAACTTCAGGTGCCACTTCGCCGGCTCGCGTCCCTGCGTCGGACCTTGGGTCGAGCGGAATCCGATCGTGTAGAGCCGCTCGAGCGCCGGCCGCAATCGGCTCTCCTGGTCGCTCTGGATGCGGTCGTAGAAGAAGCGCACGTCCGTCTGCCCGGAGTCCCCGCCGAGCGCCCCCTTGACCTGGCCGAACAGCAGCGAGACCGGCTGATCGACAGCTGCCGCGAGGCGAAGGTTCCATTCTCGGATCACGTCGGCGATGCCGACGATGGACGCCGTCACCCGCTCCATCTTCTCGTCCGCGTCGATGAACCTCATGCGCGCGACGGACTGCGTGATGGCCTGGAAGCGGGCGTACTCGATGAACGCCTGCCTCGCCGCCTGGCCCTTCTCGGCGAGTGCGCGCGATAGGTTCTTGATCGACAGCGTGGCGATGGAGAACTCGCTGATCAGCACCGCGACGGCGTTCCACGCCTGCTCGTACTGGGCGAGCGGCTCGTTGACGCGGGTGAAGATCGAATCACCCCAGCCGCGCATCTCCTGCTGCGCGGAGCGGGAGCTGGGCTTGCCGTCGAAGATCAGAAAGCGGCTCTCGTGCACGTACCAGATGGTCGGCCCGGTCGGGCCCATCGGGATCAGCTGCGATACGGGCCGCGTCTCACCTGGCGCCGGAGGTCGCGCGATCTGCACATTGGTGTTTCGCACCTGGAAGATCTCGGGCTCGCCGTAGCGAGCCTTCCTGGGGTCGTTGTACGGGCGCCACATCACGACCTCGCCATCCCATCCGCCGGTCATCGCCGTGAGATGGCTGAGCTTCTTCACCCGGGCGATGTCGAGCGGCGTGGTGAGGTCGTCTTGTCCGTCATCGACGCCCAGGAAGACGACACCGCCCCCGTGGCTCCGCTCATAGCGGAGCGCCTGGTTGACCATGCGGGCGACCTTCAGATCCTTCGCCCACTCCTCCATCACGCCGGCGATCTCGATGCCCTGGTCGTTGAGCTTGGGGAGCGGACCAGGGGCTGGCGGCGGAGCCGGTGGGGCAGGCGGCGGTGGGGCAGCCTTGCTGGGAGGGGCGCCATTCGCATCGGACAGACGCTCCTGCTCGTCATCGTCGTCGTCGGGCTGGATCTCCAGATCCCACCCGTTGCGCGTCATCTCGTCGGGCGTCTTGTTGACGATGTTTTGGCCGAGGTCCGAGCCTCGCGTGCGCTGCTCGGCGGCGTAGCCCGACATGCGCAGCAGGCGGAACTCAGGTCCTCCATCGAGGCCCCCGCGGGTCTTGTCGCCCCAGGTGGTTCCGAGGCCCGTGAGCTCGTTGACGAAGCCATCGAGGCTCATGCCAGATGCGCCGAGCTCGTCCATCCGCTGCTGCACGCGCTCAAGCTCGCGCGCAAGGTCCTGGCGGAACTCCGGCGAGAGGGTGCGATCCTCGGGAAGCGTGTAGCCGGAGGTCTCTCCGGCGGCGGCGTCGAATACGCGGTCTTGCATCTGGGCTGGTCCCTGGCGGATCGGGCGGCCGTGGGCGTCGAGCAGCATCATAGGCTCCCGTGCTCAGGCTGCTCCAGGGCACGTACCCGGTCCTCTAGCTCCCGGATCCGCCGGTCCTTCTCGCCATCATCCCGCTTTGCGCGCTTGCGCGCGGTGTGGGCGTCCCAAAGCGTGTTCAGCCCCAGCACGATGCCCATCACGATGCTGCCCTTCTCCAGGCGACCGAGCGGTCCCGGGAGCGGGAGGATGGGTAAGCGCATAGGTCCGCATGCTACCACGAGGTGCGCAGATAGTTCTCGGCTGTGCTCGGCTCGTCCTCCAGGTGCTTCAGCGCCTGGCTCTGGGCGTCGACGTCATCGTCGTGCTTGCCTCGCGGGAAGATGGCGTGCTCGGCGATGTACTCGTCGAGCCAAGGGGCGCCGTCGGGCAGGTAGATGTTGCCGCCGCGATGGTAGGTCAGCATCGCCCTGGCGCGAACCTCCTTGTTCTCGTGGCCCGGGTTCTCCGCGATGAGCCCCGAGACGCCGTATTTATTCGTCAGGTGCGACATGATCGGATCGCCGGCGGCCTTGGCTTCGATGACGCGGTCGCGCGCCTCTGGCCAGCTGCGCATCATGCGCAGCAGCTGCGACACCGTCGCGTCGAAGTCCATGCGCTCGTGATGTCGGGCAAGTAGATAGCGGTCCGCGCCGAGGCGCCCCCAAACATGGATCGCCACGAAGCTGCCATCGGTGGTCTCCTTGAAGGTCGCGTCGACGGAGATGATCTGCCGATCGAGCGAGGCTATCCGCAGCGCTCGCGCCTCGCCCTCGTAGCATCCGCTCGGCCTGGGCGAGTTCCCGACGGTGGCCACGCCGTCGGGCTTCCAGAATCGCCAATCGGCGATGCGAAACATCCCGCCGCCTGCTGGGGAGGGCAGCTGCTGGTACTGCGCCGCGTACCCCTCCTCCAGCAGATCGGCCCGCAGCCGAGCCATCACATAGCGCGGGAAGCGCTCCGGGAAGAGGAGCTCTCCGTCCTCCGTGCGCGGATCGCTCCAGAAGAGCTTGTTCTCCCGCTTCGGAGCGGCCTCCCTGGGTGGCGGGCGGTGGTAGGTGATCGAGCGGCGCCGTCTGTCGTACTCGGCGGGGAGGCACAGGTACTCGTAGCCCCCCCTGGCCAAGATGTGGCCTGATAGATCATCCTCGTGGAACCGCTGCTGGATCACGACCCGCGCGCCGGTGCGCTGGTCGTTCAGCCGCGACGGCATCGTCTTGTCCCACCAGCGGTTCACGCGATCTCGGTCCGCCTTCGACACCGACTCCTCGGCGTTCAGTGGATCGTCCGCAACGATCGCGTCCCCGCCAAATCCGGTTGCGCCGCCGCCCACGGAGGTCGCCTGGCGCTGGCCTCCGGCCGTGTTGCGATAGAGCGTCTTCGTGTTCTGATCGTCCGTGAGCTCCCACCCTGCCGGCCCCGAGAAATGCTCCCGATACCAGGAGCTATCGATCACCTGCCGGCAGCTGATCGAATCCTGCTTTGCGAGCTCGCCGGCGTAGCTCGCGAAGATCGAGGACCACCCGGGACGCGACACCCAGACCCACGCCGGCCACATCACCGAGACGAGCCGTGACTTCAGCATTCGCGGCGGCAGGTTGATCAAAAGCCGCGTGATCTCGCCTCGGCTCACCGCTTCGAGGTGAGCGCAGATGGCGTCGATATGCCAATTCGGGATGAAGTCATTGCCCGGCTCGATGATTGGCCAGGCAAGCTCCACGAAGTCCCGGAGCGAGGAGCGCGCCTTCTCGGCTCGACGACGCGCCTTCTCGCTGAGCACATGCGGCCGCAGCGCGTCCGGCGGGACCGAGCGCAGGCTCGCGTGCCGCGCGCTACTCGTCGTCCTCGTCACGGTCCCCGGACCCGTCAGGTAAACGCTCGGGTGGTGGCCGTGGTACGGCGGCGCGGCCGATAGCCTTGGCCGTGAGGGCGTCGAGCTGGTCCAGCTCCGCATCGCTCATGGCCTTCAGGTCCACCACGCCGCCGTCGAGGTTGACGTGCGTGTTGGTCGTGCCGCCCGTGTGGACGATGCGCCGAGCCGGCAGCGCGTAGCGGTCCGGGTGGCGATTCATCAGCAGCCACGACTTCGCTCGCCAGTCCTCCGCCCCCATGATGGCATGGAGACACTTGATCTCGACCGACTGGAAGGCTCGTGTTACGGCGGAAGAAAAATCCCCAAATGTTTTCAGTAGCGGGCGCCCATCTTGGCCGGTGGGTAGCGCTCCTTTTCGGCTGGGCATATTGGCGCCGAGCTTGATCCATTGCCGTACGGTCTCGCGCGTGATGCCGGCTGCGGCGGCTGCCGTCTCGACAGGAGCGCCGATTTGGAGCGCGGCCACGATGCGCTCGCCGATCTCCGGGCTGTATTTGGTGGGCCTGCCCCTGCGCCGTTTAGTTTTTGGGGATGGCATGTATGGGCATACTACCCGACAAGTCGCACCGTGACCACACGGCGGCGCGGCTCGCCGTGGGGAGCTCCATCGTCACGGCGGTACCACCATCCACCAAGCGACCGCCATCGTAGCCATGAGGAGTACGGCCTGCTCGACGCGTCCATCGGCGTCGGTCATGGCTCCCTCAGTGCTGGGCTCACCGTCTCGTACATCTTGGTATCCCTCGTCGGCGGCATCTATCTTGCGCCGAATATCTGCCGCCCACTCCGAGACGGAGATGGGCAGCCGCAAGATCACCTCGGCAAGCTCCTCCTGTGTTGGCTCGATGTCATCTAACGCCTCTGCAAGCAGCCCGAGGGTGCGCCGTGTCCCGTCGGGCGGCATCACCGCGGCACCCGGCGCTCGCGCGCCGCCGCGAGCGCGATCATCCGCACCCACGTCGACGTGGGCAGGTCGCTCGCGGCCGCAGCCGCATCGAGCAGGGAGCGCTGCTCGTCGCTGACCTGGACCATGAGCATGCGCCTCACCGGCGCAAGGCTGGGCTTCGTCTTGGTCACTTGGCTTCCTTCTGGGACTTACGGAAAGCCTCTCCGGCAACGAGAGAAGCCCAAAGCTCTCGCCACAGGTCGCCAGGGTCATCCGTGCCGACCGCATCCTCCGGGGAGGAGTCCTCCAACTCGCCGGCGCTTTCCGCCCCGGCCGGCCCCACGCTGACCCGCGCCCACCGATCACCGCCGCAACGCTCGCGAGTCAGCCGAGCCTTGATCGCGCGGACCGTGCGCTTGCCGGTATACTCCTCGTACATTCCCAGCTCGCCCTCACCGCTGCTGATGTAGATGGTTTTCACGGTGTCCTCCGTGCCCGCTCATCTCGCCACTGCTCATCTCGCTCCTCCATGCGCGATACCCACGTCCAGTGTTTGCCGCACCAGCAGCAGCGATCACCGTGCGTCCAGGAATGATTGCAATGATGCCCGCACTTCTGCTTGGATCGCGGGCATTCCTCGAGCGGGCATTCCTCGCCACACGAGTAGCACTCGGTCGACAACACGGGCGGGCAATCCAGTATCTTGTCCATTGAGTCTCCTCTCGGTCCCGCCGCGCCGATCTGCGAGCGCACGCGACGGGGGACGGCTAGTAGGAGTGCGTCGGCGGGATCAGCGTCAGCTCCGCCAGATCGCACGTCGTCGTCTGATTCGAGTCCCATGCGACCGTCGCGGTGTCACCCTCGATCGCCCGCAGGAAGCCGGCCTCATCGTCGCCGGTGCCGTGCGACTCGACGCGGTCACCGACATGGGGCTCGCTGCACGCCCGCTCCCACGCCTCCCGCGCGCAGTCTCGGATGACCTCCTCGTTGTCGTCGCTCCCGCCCGGGTACCATGGGCGCTTGTCGCCGGTGCCGTCGACCTCGACGGCCGCGATCACACGCACGCTGCGCCCGTACACGGTCCGCAGCTCCTCGACGACCAGCTCGGCGTAGCGGTCGGACTCGACGTCCTCCAGGCCGTCGGCGGTGTAGCGGTACTCGATCTCGCTCGGGAGCGTCTGCACGGGCTGGGTCGTCATGGGGTCCTCTTTCTTCGCGCCCGTGTCACCGAGCATTGCGCCCCCTTCCGGGAAGCAGATGAGCCCAAAGGGCTCACCACGGTAGTTGGGCAGCTCGTCCGAGGTGTTCTCCTCGGGCCAGTCGTCCTCGGGGGGGGCCAGGTCGCCGGCGGTGTCCCGTTCGTAGTCGTCGGGGATGCACTCGGTGTACGACGGGTCGTGGAGCTGGGCATCGGTGGCGGGGGGGATCGTGGTCGTCATGGTGTGTCCTCCTGTGCTACAAACCTAATACCGCCCGCCTACCGCGTCAATACTATTTCTGCACGAGGATCGATCTATTTTCGATCTCCGCGCCACTCGCGGACTTGCACGCTCCGTGCGTCCACGCATCTCTCACTCCGTCGCGTACCGGGCGCGCTTTCCCGCCGCCTCCGCCGTGGCGACCATGGCGAGCACATGCTTGAGCTCCGCGCCCGCGTCGATACCAGCTTCGGCGAGCAGAGCGGCCGCCTCGGCATCGGTGAGTGGTACGTCGTCGATGGCCGTGCTCAGGTAGCGAAGCACGTCTTGGTCCGTCTGTGGCGGCGTTCGCCTCGTCATGGTGTCCTCCTGTCCACGCTCCGTGCGTCCACGCATCTATTACTCCGGGGTCCTCCAGATCTCACCACAGTCGACGGCGCCGAGCTTCGAGAGGATGCCCGCGAGAACTCGCCGATGGCAGCGCATGGCGTCGGTGCAGTAGCAGAGCAGGACCACGCGCGGCCTGTCGAGGAGCTGGCGCCAGACGAGCGGATTGGTCCATCCTTCGCGCTGTCCACCCACCAGGAGAGATCCATGACCGTCCGCGCCAAAGTCCGTTGCGTCGAGAAAGCCGACACCTGTTCGAACTACGGTCCCGCCACCCCAGCGACCGCGACCCGCGTCAAGCTCGCGCCCGTCCAGGGCGACGAGAACGCCAGCTGGTCGAAGTCGACCCCGTCCGGGGATCTCACCCTGTCGATCACGAACCCCGGCGCCATCGCCGCCTTCGTGGTCGGCGCCGACTACTACGTCGACTTCACCCCGGTCGACACCGCGTCCACCCCGCCGCCGCCCCCGACCGCCGCGACCTGATCGGCGACATCGCGCGGGATGGCGATGCAGGTAGACGACCATGGGGCGCCCTGATGGGCTCAGCACGACGCGATACCCGGCATCGCGGAGCGCATCGATGATGATTTGGGCGACCTTCTTTTCGGTCTCGGATGCCATCGTGCTCTCCTAACTCTGCCGCGGCGACGGCACGTAGACCACGAGCTCGCCCTGCACGTACCCGAGCGGCAGGCACCCGAGCCGCCAGAGCCCGACGAGCGGCGCCCACGGGTCCGTCTCCGCCGGCAGTCCGGCGAGCATCCACCTGGCATGCCGGCGCATGACGGAGAGAGGACTCACGTACCACACGAGTGGCCCGAAAAGCCGGCCGAGGTCTAGGTCGGCGTCCTTGGCACCGAAGTCGTAGCTATCTGCCGAGTAGGCGGCGTTTGTGGCTTCGTAGCCGGTGGTGCGTGCCACGGCTAAGTCGGCTGCCGAGTGGCAGTCGGTGAAGGCGTAGCTATCTTCGGCGGCGGCGGCGGCGGCGGCGGCGGCGGCGGCGGAGGAGGCGGCATAACAGTACCGTACCACCCGCACCGCTGACGCAAGCGGTGCCCGATTAGCCGGCAGGTATACCGTGATCCGCTCTCGCCACCGCGAGATCAGCATCTCCACTTCCTCGTCCGCCACCTCGCGCGTTGGCCGCAGCCACGGAATCAACGCGAATGTGGCCACGAGCGCCTGCACGTCGCGCACGCGCGCTGAGATGGCCTCCCCGAACACATCCGAGTGCGACAGCTCCCGGACCACGAGCGCCCGACGGCAGCGCCACTTGGCGTCGTCCGGCCGCACCGGCCTCTGCGGCCAGACGATATCGCCGGGATCGATCGCCAGCTCGAAGAACCTCCATGGGACCTGCTCGGAGCCGTCGATCCCGTTCGAGGCCCGGCAGGCCGCGAGGCCGGTCGGCGATACATGGATGCCGGCAGCGCATGCGCCAAACGATGGCGGAGCGGCCTCGATCTCGAGGTACGTACCGACGCTGCTGGCATAGTCGATGCCGCCGTCGATGCCGCCGTCGTAGAAGCTGCGCCCGTTCTGGCGCGTCGCCTTGATCCCGTAGATCATTTGGCCCCCTCGCGCGTGCTCGGCCGACTCAGCGCGCTTCTTCCACTCATCGCGGTCCTCGCGAAGCTCGTCGAGAAGCTTCAGGATGTCGGCGCCTCGCTGGTACATGGGAGTATCGCTCAGCGCCCGCATCTCTCCGTAGCACCACTTGCGCACTTCTTCGTAGGTCACCTCAAACCTCCGTGAGGGGGAACTCTCGCCTGCGTGATGGGCCCCGCGTCTCAGCGCCAGTCGGGCGATGGGACGATGCACGTCCCACCGCCGGGAAGGGTGACCTCTACGCGGCCATCGCGTCGCGAGGAGTGCGCGCACAAGCGCAGCGGCTTTCGCTCGTCGATGACCAGCTGCACTCGGTCGAGCGATGCGCGCCCGCGGACGCCGCGGGAGAACACGCGGCAGTAGGTCGCGATGAGATCGCCGGCGAAAGCCTCGCCCTCAACCTGCGCGCATCGGTCGGCCGGGTAGAACGTACCGCGCGGCAGCCGCTCACTGGAGAGCCACTCCCAGGCGGTACCTCCCGCGGGGAAGCGCCGGAGGTAGCACTCCTCCCCCGATCCCATGGCGGTCAGGGAGCGCCATGCAGCGCGGAGACTCACGGGGAGCGCATCCTGATCGGGCTGCGACCGGCCAAGCGCCATGGAGCAGGCGGCGTGGATCGCGTCCGGCACCCACGGGCACGGCGGGTCATGGAATCGGTCAGGGTGGCCGCACGTACAGGGCGGGATCGCGTCCCCGGACGTATAGGGTGCGGTGGGATGGGCGGGGTCGGTGGGTGCCATGATGTCCTCT
This sequence comes from Kofleriaceae bacterium, assembly GCA_041495365.1. Taxonomy (GTDB): domain Bacteria; phylum Myxococcota_A; class Polyangia; order Haliangiales; family Haliangiaceae; genus JABFXX01. The sequence goes on from JBGQCL010000010.1 coordinate 55,109, forward strand.
TGCCCGAATCGCCCGAGCGGTGCGCCGGAGGATGCCGCCTCCGATCGTGGATGGTCCCGCTGCGAGCGCGCCAAGGCGGGCTTAGCTGGCGACCGTCCAGGTCTCCTCGCCGACGCGGAGGTGCTCACAATCCCACACGTCGGCGCCCTTGCGGAAAAATCCATCGGTCGAGCCGACGGACCACCTGCCCGGCCCGACCCGATACCCTCCGTCCACCCTCTCACCCCACCGCACATCTCCCCCACGCCCCAGCCGCGCCCAGCCGCGCCCACGGCTCAGCCCCTCATACCGATGGGCCGGGACGACGATGGTATCTTTCCTGGCGACGCGGGTCGCGTCTCGCAGCGCGATCAGCGTCGCGTCGTCGGCGCCCAGCTCGATGGCCCGTCCGAGGGTGGCGAGGCGCACGATCGCCTCGCGGAGCCGATCCTCGTCGTAGATCTCCCTGGCGCGCATCTGCACCAGCACCAGCTCCCGACGCTCGGGCGGCAGCGGCGAGATCAAGACCCAACCCCCGCGCTGGGGATCTTGGTCGCTGACGTAGCCGCTGGCAGCGTCCTCCCAATTGGCGTAGATCGGCGTTTTTCTCATGTGGTTCTCCCCTGGGCTACGATCGGCAGTCGTAGCAGTTGCAGTTTGGGCGGCAGCAAGAGCAGGTGCCGCCCTCGTACCTGCCATAGGCGCCGCGCTTGCCCGCCGTCCCGCCGCAAGTGCCGCACTTCTTCGCCGCCTCGCTGTGGCGATAGCAGGACTTTCCGGGAGTCGCCGGCGCGATGGGCGCGGAAGCCGTCGAGGAGCAATCGAGGTGGTGCGAGCCAGCGCCCTTCCGCCACTCGATCGTCTGGCCGGGGACGATGGGTTTGGAGCAGCTGGTGCACGTGCCGGGGAACTTCGCGACGATCGACATGGGATCCTCAGCCCTGGCCAGCGACGATGACCCTGGCGCACACGGCGCGGGCCTCGGCGCGGGCATCGTCCTCGCTAATGGCGCCGAGCACCTCGCCGAGCGCCACGGAGCACAACCGCTCCATGGCGAGATCGCCGGCGGCGCTCGACTCGTGGCGGAGATCCCGAATCTGATCGTCGGTGATCCTCGTGATCGTGTGCAGCAGCCGGCGGATCGCAAAGAGCAGCCGAAGCTCTTCGATGTGGAGGGGCCGGTCGAGAGGCCGACCCTCGATCGGCGTGTCCAACATGGCCGTCAAGCGTCGCTCCAACAGCCGGACCTCTTCCGGGGTCGTGTTCGCGGTGATCAACATGGGATCCTCTGACCGCCAGTCGGGGCGGCGTCCTACCGGGGGTTCGGCTCCGGCTCCGTCCTACGTGAAAAGAAATCTACCGCCATCCGCCCGGGACCGCCAGCCTTTTTTTCGCGTTTCTGGAGTGCTTGATAGATACGCGTATCGATTGCGGTTTCTCGAGGCGTCGGCCGGCCGCCATGGGGCGCCCAGCTCGCGCACCAACCTTTTTGGCTGGCCGGCGGCGCCAGCGGCGCTATCTTGGCCGCCATGGCCCTCGGACTCAAGATCCGCGCATACATGCATGCCTCAGGCATCGACGAGCCCGAGCTCGCCCGCCAGCTCGGCTGCTCGCGCGCCAACCTGCTCCGCTGGATCGCAGGGAGAAACTCCCCGCGCGCAACGGTGGTACTCAAGCTGCTGAGCTTGCTCCCAGATCTGGAGGCGGAAGATTTCGCACGGCCAACGGGTCCCGCTTCCGCGGGAGCCACCCGCGAGGAGATCGCCGACGCCGTGCTCGCCGAGCTCCGGGAGCGCCCCTATGCGTGTGAGGCGATCATCAGGGGCACAGCGCGGCGGCTCGGGCTGCGGCGTGACGTCTTGAGACACCTCTTTGCTGCGCTACCCGCTGCACAAGGTTAGGGCCCCCTTACCCGTCCTCGCCAGGCTCGCGCTCGGGGGGCGGATCGGGCGAGGGATCATCGGTTGCAGCCTGCGGCATCTCGACCTGGCCAGCGCGCGCCCATCCGGGCCAGCGGGGCCGATCGATCTGGGAGAACTTGTCTCCTCCGGGGCTGACGGTCCCGAGCTCGAATGACGCGCCATACTCCCGGATCCGAGCGTCGAAGGTGATGCATGCCGCGTAGCGCGCGCGGCTCCCCTCGACGCGGCACTTGCCGGCGCTGATGTAGGTCTTCCAGAGATGCGGGGCATCGTTCGTCCGATCGCTGGCGGGCGCGACGAGAACCGCCTTCGTGGCCATTTTGACGACGTCGCTGGATCCGTGGAAGTCATCAATCACCGGGATCAGCCTCTTGGTCGCGCGGTCGGCCTTGCGAATGTGCGCCACGAGCAGCACGGGCCGGTGGTGGCGCTTGACCAGCTCGCGGATCCGGCGCATCGCCGCCTTCGCCGAGCGATTCTCGTCGGGTCCGAAGTCCAGATAATGGAAGTGGTCGATCACCACGAGATCGGTGTCGTCGCCCAGGGTCTCGTATGCCTTCGTGAAGTCCTCGATCCCGAAGCCGGCGCCCGGATAGCTCGTGAAGAGATTGCGGTGCAGCTCCGCAACCTGGCGATCTGCCTCGTCCTCGAACGGCCCGGTCACGTCGTCGATCCGACCGTATGCCCAGTCAAGAAAGTTGAGGCGATCGTAGTACCGGCTCCCGCCGACCCGCCCAAGCACCAGCCCCGCGAGGACCGCGTACTTCGCACGCTGCTCGATCTCCGGCTCGTCGTCCTCGAGAGCGAAGTAGTGCACACGCGCACCGCTGGCGGCGTTCGCCTGCGCGATGATTCTCGCGCCCTCGGACTTACCGGCTCCTGTGATTCCACCGAGGAGCACGATGTCGGTGGGTGCGATTCCGCCAAGCGCCAGGTCGAGGAATGGCACGCCGAAGGTCAGGAGCCGCGGTGCCATGGCGAGCCGGCCGGCACGCTCACCCTGGAGCCTCACTGCGGCCGAGCGAAAACCCGCCATCTCCGACAGCGCCTGCCGAAAGAACGGCACCAAGTCAGTGCCCCCCTCGCGCATCGAGGCGAGATCGGACCCGTCGGGTGGGCGGGCGCGCGCCGGGTAAGCCCCCGCCGCCCGCAGGCGCTCCGCGAGCCCCTTTTGCGCGCGCACCGGCCGTCCGCGCCGCGCGGTCTCCGCCGCCGCCTGCTCGTCGGTCCTACCGTCGCAGAGCAGGTCGCCTGCCTCGTCCGGGTCAGCGGCCATCAGCACGCGCTTACCCCGCAGGGGAAGCGTATCCAGCGGTGCGGAGGCGCTCACGCCAGCGATCCCGACCGCCACGGTCACATTGGCGCCGCGGCAGGAGACGATGGCCGCCAGCGAGTCCGTCATCCCCTCAGCGACGACGATGTTGCGCGCGCCGGCGACCGCCGATGGATCCCCGAAGAGGCCCGCGCTCGTCGGCCCGATCGCGAGGAAGCGGCGATCCTTTCCGTCGGCTTTCTCGGCATGGATGCTGCGGACCTGGATGGCGACCACCCGCCCGTGCATGTCGCGCAGGGCCAGGGCCACGGCGTAGCCCGAGCGCGCGTACTCCCACCGGCACGCTGCGCAGACAGCCGCGCCCCCGCAGCCGCGCCGGCCATGGGCGTCGTGCTCGTGCTCTGGACTCGCCTCTGGGCGCGGCTCCGCGAGGTCGGCGAGCGCGCGGCAGGCATCGGCCGCATCCTCGAGCCCGCGCCCACGGAGGTAGTCGTAGCCGGCGTGGTCCAGCGGCGGCAGCGAGTCCCAGAGCACCGATAGGTCGGCGACAGGCTCCGGTGCCGGGACCGCAGCAAGGCGGGGTGCGGGCGGCGGGCTTCCCTGTGCGGGTGCCGCGATCCCGACCAGGTCCCCGAGCCGGCTCAGAAGAGTCCAGAACTCGCGTCGCTGATCCATACCCCAGACTTGGGCCGCCAGCGCGTAGACGTCGCCGAAGGTAAAGCCGCAGGCGAAGCACCTCCCGCGCAGGTCGCGGCCGTCGGGTGCACTCGTAACCGAGCAGGATGGGTTCTTCTCGAGGTGCGCCGGACAGCGCACCAGCACGCCGGCCTGCTCGCGCTTGGCGCCTTCAAGGAGCCCGAGCAGCTCGCATGCGCGCAATGGGTCGGCCAACGCCGCGCGCACGTCCTCGCGGTGTCGGTCCATCTGTGCCCGGATGTCGCTCACCGGCAACCTCCGGGGCGGAAGTATCGCCAGGGCGCTGCCGAAGGATGCGCCATTTGCCCCAGGAACGGCCGGAACGAGGTGGGGTAGACGTGGGCGCAACCTGCGCCCACTGGCCCATCCTGGCGCATGCCAGGGCCATTTGGCGCGATTCTGGCGCGAGAATGCGGGGCGCGCCCTCGCACCTCGATGCCGTTCCTATCGCCCACCCACCACCAGGCTAAGCGACGGGCCATAGATTATGGACGCGGCCCGCCGTCCGGCGCGGAGGTTGCCGTTGACCAGGTCTTCGCTTAACGACGGGCCCGAGCAGCCCGCGCGCTCCTCGGCCATGCCGAGGGCGAACGCGAGCACCTGCACTCGGTCGAAGAGCCCCATGCCCTGGAGTCCCTCGCTATCGAGCAGCACCTGCGCCCGGTCCACCAGCTCGTGCTTCTGCTTCTTCGTCATCTTCTTCGTCATCAGAACGCCTCGTCGGGGGTGTAGTAAATTGGGTCGTTGGGGTCGTCGGGGTGTAGCTCCGCGGCGCGAGCCTCGGCGCGCATCCGATCGCGCTCAGCACGCAGCCGCGCCATCTCGTCGGCGGTGGGATAGCGTTGGGGGAAGAGGTCGCGTGGGCGTGGGGGGCGGGGAAGCGATGGGTGGTCAAAGTTGACGAAGAGCTCCCAATCGGCGGGATCATCGCCGCCGGAGCGCAGCCGATCCTGCGCCAGCGTGAACTCACCGAGCGCCAGCTCCTCGGAGCCGCGCCGGTCCAGCGGCTCCTCGGCGGCGATTTCGAGGTAGTCCCGCCAGCAGCCCATCCAGGTGCCGAGGTGCTGCACAAACTTCGGCTCGCTCCCGTCCCGCCCGAGCTGGGCGAGATACCCCCGAAGCGCGGCCTGGAGCTGCTCCAGGAGCGCGGGCGTCGTGATCTCGGCGACGAAGAGCTTGGCGGCGAGGCTCCTGCCCTGATTGCGCCGATGGGCGGGGTATAGCTGCGCGAAGGCGTCGAAGGCGTCGGCGGGTAGCGACGAACCCGTTTCGATCGGCTGGTCCGGGCCGGGAGTGGCCTGGCCGTCGTCGAGGAAGTCCACGGCGGCGGAGAAATGCTCGATCGCGTCCCGCAGCCGAGGGGAGCCGTGATGCACCTTGCGGGCTTTCCAATCGGAAAGCAGCGCGCCGAATGCCGTGAGGAGCTTCGGAGCAAACTCGGCCGGCTCCGTACCACGCGCCCTCGCCGTCTCGATCACGAGCCCGGCAAGGGTCACCAGCAGGTAAGAATCACCGGCCGGGCGCTGGTAGGTGGCCAGCCATAGCTCTTCCAGATGGGCGGCCGTCCATGTCGGACGTGGCGTCGTGTCGTCCCCCCTCTTCGACGTGGTCGCTGCGGACGTTCCGGGATCGGGCGCACACGCGCGCGCGAGAGAGCTGCTTTTCCTTTTCTCTGGTTCTGGTTCTGGTTCTGGTTCTGGTTCTGGTTCTGGATAGCTTATCGTCGGCTCATACGGGCGCTTGTTGTCGCGAGCGTGTTTTCGCGGACTTAGCTGCGTATTGGCCATCTCGGTTTCGGTCACGGCTCGGGGGGGTACGAGGGGGGGTACGAGGGGTATTTGCCCATCCCGGGTCGCTAGCGTTGGCTCTGCGTTAGCTTGAGCGCCCGTATGAGCGCCCGCTTGTTGTCGCGAGCGTGTTTTCGCGGACTTAGCTGCGTTTGCGCTCGCAGCGGCGTAGCGAGCTTCCGATCGTGAGCGCTCGATTTCAAGACGATGGTTGATCCATCCACCAGATGCCCCGATGGCGAACTGCGCGGACACCTGCGGCCACACCCGGCGCAGCTCCGCTCGAGTGACCCCAGCGAGTCGAGCCAGTAGCTTTTCCTCGCGTGGGAGCTCGCCTCCGATCTCCCACGAGGACGCGAGTAGCTGAATGTACACGCCCCGCGCGGTGGCCGACATCATCTGCACCGATGGGGAGCCGAGCCAATCGGACGGGAAGAAGCGGAACCACGGAAAGGACATGTCGTGGACCTCCTCGGCACTAGCCGGGGCCGTTGCCGGGCCGCGTCGCCGGGAGGTATGAGCGAGGCAATTGACCTGGCCCGACTTTTCCCGACAGCGGTCCCCGCTAGTGCCGAGGAAGCGCCTCGCTCTATTCGATTTTGGATCAGCGTCCGCCCGCGGGGCGCTCGCTGTCGCTGAGCAGAAGCCTAAGCTGCTTGCGCTAGCCCTGGCAAGACAAAAAGCTAAATCACCCGATCTCGCCGCGGTCGACGGCGCCGGGTCCGGCGATCGCCGCCAGCACGGCCGCCTCGCACGCCGGCGAGAGCGTGTAAAAGCCGAGCGCCCCGCCGGCCTTGACGATGTTGCCGTGCACCCGCTCCACGGCGAGCGGGTGCGCCAGGGGACGCACGCCACGGGTGATGAAGGCGAAGCGGCCGGGGGCGTAGTTGCCGAAGGCAGCCTCGTGCTCCGCCGGCCTGACGACAGGGCTCCGAGACAACCTCCGCGCCGCGCCTTCCGGGTTGGTCCCGATGACGTCCACCAGCTCGACGAGCGCCACGACGGCGCATAGCGGCAGGTCGGTAGAGCCGCTGGCCTTCGCGGTCACCCAGGGGTTGCCGTGGCGCCTGAGCACCCACGAGAAGGGCTCGGTGGCGCAGAGCGCGCGGCAGTCGGCGGGGAAGCCCTTGCTCGCCACGATGGCGATCCATCCGCGCTCGCGCGTTGGCCAGCCCCGCGTCTCGTACCGCTTCTCATCCCAGGCCACGAGCGACGCCCAGGGCTGCGTGAGGGAGAGCGCGCGCATCAAACGACGGCGAGGTAACGCTTGTAGCGAGTCGCGAGTAGCCGACGTGCGAGCGGGAACTCCTGGACGCGGAGCGCGGCGGGCCACGCGGCGGGCTCATCGGCCTTCCCGCGCAGACCCATCGCGCGCGCGGCCACCGTCCCGAGCTGCTTCACGAACGGCGCGATCCCCGCCTCGCGGGCCTGCTCGATGATCTCCGCAGCCCATCCAGCCTGATATGGTCGCACGCGTGCCCCGCTCTCACCGCCGGTGATCAGCCAGGTAATCCCGCCGGGTCCGA
>JBGQCL010000011.1:0-61032 GCA_041495365.1 Kofleriaceae bacterium
CGCTGGCCAGCTGGCGCTGCACGAACAGCGCGCGGAGCTCCGGCGGACAGCGCTTCGGCTTGCCCGACAGCCCGAGCTCGCGCCACACCAGGGCGTCGCACACCGCCGGCAGCGACGGCGGCGGCCCGTCGCGCCACAGCCCGAGCGCGCGGCCGACGATCGCCGCGGCCCACGCGTCGCGGCCGACCAGCCGCGCCTGCAGCTTGCCGTCGCCGGCCGCGATCCCGAGCGCGAGGGCCGGCAGCACCCGATCGGACAGCTCCGGCCAGCTCCGCGCCGCGCCACCGGCGGCACCGAGCCGGCGCGCCAGCTCGCCGGCGTCGCTCACCCGGTACCCATCGTCGATCACCCCGTGCGCGCGCAGCGCGGCCACCGCCTCGGCGAGCCGGTCGCGCCACGCCGGCGCCGCGAGCTCGGCGGGCGCGAACCGCGCCAGCGGCGCCACCAGGTCACCGAGCGCGAGCTTGCCCGCGGCGGTGTGCGCCCGCGCGATCACCAGCGCCTCGAGCCGCTCCGCGACGAGTGTCATCCTCGGCCCTCCCCGAGCCGGTACGCCAGCGCCTGACTGACCGCGGTCACCGCAGCTCGAACATCGCGCACCACGTCCTCGGCGAGCAAGCGCACCACGACGAATCCGTGGGTCTGGAGCAGCAGATCCTTCCGGCGATCCCGCCGGTAGCACCCGGGGTCGGCGAAGTGATGCACGCCATCGATCTCGATCGCGATCCGGTCGCCGCGCGACAGCAGATCGACCTCGGCCGCGACCGGCCCGAACCGCACCGCCAGCGACTCGTTGAGCCGGAACCGGCCCGCGGTCGCCGTCGTGGCCTCCAGGGCCTCGAACAGCGTCGCCTCGGCGAGGCTGCGCGCGTCGACGTGAAGCCGATCGGCCGCGCCCGTCGATCCGCCGGCTGCCCCGGCGTCGAGAGGGCTGCGCGGCCCGGCGGTCGCCCCGCGATCGGGCTCGTCACATGCCTCGATTGTCGTCACCGTGGCGCCGCCGGAGCTGCGGTCCGCGCCACCCTCGCCGGCTTCCTCGGGCACGGCGATCCAGCCCTCGTCGACCATCGCGGCCAGCCGGTCGCGCCGCCCGGCTCGCCAGCGCTGCGCCGCGTCCGCGCTGACCGCCACCGCGATCGGATGCGCCGGCTCCGCGACCGCCCGGGCCACCGCTGCGCGGAACTGCTCGTCGACGAGGTCGTCGCGGTCGTCGCGGTCGTCGCGGTCCAGGCCGGCGATCGCCTCGAGCAGCGTCCCCGCCATGCCCGACAGCGCGAGCCACTGGCTCCAGATCGCGCGGCCGCGCGCTCCGCCGACCAGCACCGTCACGCGCGGCGTACCGTGCAGGCGGACCCACTGGTCGCGCGCGAGCCTGCGGAGCACCGGATGCAGCATCCCGCCGGAGAATGCGCCAACTGCGGTCTCGGCTCAACGTGGCGAGATCGCACAGTGTCCTGGTCTCCTCGGTCCTCGCGCCGGCGAGGTCATGGTCGACGCTGCAGCTGGCGGAGGCGTTCCCTCGTCCGCGCAGGCGTCGGCGGTTGTTCGGCAGGCGCTGTCCCCGACTCCCCATCCGCGCAGCAGCCCACGGTGAGCCTGGCGTGTACGCGCTCTCCCGAGCGCCATGCCCAACAGAAGAGCGAGCGTCGGCCCGATTCCGATCGCGCACCGCGGGCGTCCGGCATACGGTAGGGCATGGCTGAAGGACACCCGCACGCCGCCGCGCGGTTCGTCGCCGACGACGAGCGCCTGCACTGGCACGACCAGGCGGTGTGGTGGATCCGCCAGAAGCGCGACGCCGCGTCGGCGCCGGTGGCGGACTGGGAGGCGCTGCGCGTCGCGGCGGCCGGGATCAAGCGCCACGTGCTGTCGCGGCTCGCCGACCTCCTCGAGGAGTTCGAGCGCAACGCACAGGCGGCGGGGGCCCAGATCCACTGGGCGCGCGACGCCGCCGAGCACAACGCGATCGTGCACCGGCTGCTCGCCGACCGCGGGGTGACCCGGCTGGTCAAGTCCAAGTCGATGCTGACCGAGGAGTGCAAGCTCAACCCGTACCTCGAGGCGCGCGGCGTGGAGGTCGTCGACACCGATCTCGGCGAGCGCATCGTCCAGCTCGCGCACGAGCCGCCGAGCCACATCGTGATGCCGGCGATCCACCGCAAGAAGGAGGAGATCGGCGAGCTGTTCCACATCCACCTCAAGACCGAGCGCGGGCTGGCCGATCCGACGCGGCTGACCGAGGCGGCGCGCCACCACCTGCGCGACCGGTTCCTCGCGGCCGGCGCGGGGCTGACCGGCGTGAACTTCGCGGTCGCCGAGACCGGCGCGGTCGTGGTGTGCACCAACGAGGGCAACGCCGACATGGGGACGTCGCTGCCGCCGATCCACATCGCGTGCATGGGGGTCGAGAAGATCGTGCCGCGCGAGCGCGATCTCGGCGTGTTCCTGCGCCTGCTCGCGCGCTCGGCGACCGGCCAGCCGATCACGACGTACACCACGCACTTCGTCGGCCCGCTGGCCGGCGGCGAGCTCCACATCGTGATCGTCGACAACGGGCGCAGCGAGGTGATGGCGCGCGAGGCGCTGCGCGGCGCGCTGGCCTGCATCCGGTGCGGCGCGTGCATGAACACCTGCCCGGTGTTCCGGCGCAGCGGCGGCCACAGCTATGGCTACACGGTGCCCGGGCCGATCGGCTCGGTGCTCGCCCCGCTGCGCGACGCCGAGCGCCACGCCGCGCTGCCGTTCGCGTCGACCCTGTGCGGGTCGTGCGCCGACGTCTGCCCGGTGCGGATCGATCTCCACCACCAGCTGTACGCGCTGCGCCAGGACCTCGCGCGCCGGCACCTGGTGCCGTGGCAGAAGCGGCTCGTGATGCGGGTCGCCGCGCGGGTGCTGGCGCAACCGGCGCTGTACCGTGTCGCCGGCTGGCTCGCCCGCCGGCTGGTGCCGCTGCTGCCGCGGCGGCTGGTGTACATGCGGTGGAACGTCTGGGGCCGCGGCCGCGAGCTGCCCGCGCTGCCCCCGGACAGCTTCCGCGCGCTGTACCGGAGGCGCCATGGCCAGTCGTGACCAGATCCTCGCGGCGCTGCGCCGCAACGCACCCCCGGCGGCCGCGGCGCCCGAGCTCGACGGCCTCGGCATGCGGTTCGCCGATCCGGTCGCCCAGTTCGCCGAGTCGGTGGTCGCGGTCGGCGGGGCCTGTGTCCGGGTCGCCGACCTCGCGGCCGCCGACGCCGCGCTGGCGGCGCTGCCGCAGGCCGCCTCGGCGACCCGCGTGGTGTCGCTCGTGCCGGGGGTGGGGCGGCCGAGCGTCGAGCTCACCGCCGTCGCGGATCCGCACACGCTGGCCGATCTCGACCTCGCGATCCTGCCCGGCGAGCTCGGAGTCGCGGAGAACGCCGCGGTGTGGGTCGAGGGCCGCGCGCTGCACCACCGCGCCGTGTTCGTGATCGCCAACCACCTGGCGCTCGTGGTCCAGGCGCGCGACATCGTGCACCACATGCACGAGGCCTACGAGCGGCTCGCCGGCCGGCCGCGCGGCTACGGGCTGTTCATCTCCGGCCCGTCCAAGACCGCCGACATCGAGCAGGTGCTCGTGGTCGGCGCACAGGGCGCGCGGACCTGCACGGTGCTGGTGGTCGACGGGCCCGCGGGATAGCGGCGTCAGCCCGCGGCGGCCTCGGCGAGGATCTCCGCGACGTGCATCACGCGCAGCGGCCGCCGGTCGCGCCGGATCAGGCCGTCGAGGTGCATCAGGCACGACATGTCCGCGGCGGTGACGATCTGGGCCCCGGCGCGCTCGTGCGCGGCGAGCCGATCGCGGCCCATCGCGCACGACACCGCGTCCTCGGTGACCGCGAACGTCCCGCCGAAGCCGCAGCACTCGTCGGAGCGCGCCGGCTCGACCAGCTCGATCCCCGACAGGCCCCCGAGCAGCCGGCCGATCTTGTCGAACCGCGGGATCCGGCGCTCCGACCCGCTGCCCAGCCGGAGCTCGCGCAGGCCGTGGCAGCTGTGGTGCAGGCCGACCCGGTGGGGAAACCGGCCGGACGCCTGCTCCACCTTCAGGACGTCGACCAGGAACTCGCAGAGCTCGTGGGTCGAGCGCGCGACCCGGGCGAGGCGCTCGGTCAGCTCCTGCGACGCCCGGTCGGCGAGCAGGCCGCGGTAATGAACGCGAACCATCGCCACGCAGCTGCCCGACGGGCACACCACGTGGTCGTGATCACCGAAGATCCGCAGGAACCGCTCGGCCAGCGGCCGCGCCGCATCGCCCAGGCCCGAGTTGGCCATCGGCTGGCCGCAGCAGGTCTGGGCCTCGGGATAGTCGACCTCCACGCCGAGCCGCTCGAGCAGATCGACGGTCGCCAGCCCGACGTTCGGGTAGCACTGGTCGACGTAGCACGGGATGAACAGGCCTACCTTCATGTGCGTCCCGGCATCATTGCCCCGGCATCATTGCCCCGGCGCGGCGCTGTGACAAGCCGCCGGGACACGCCGTGCGACACGGCGCCCCGGGGCCACGCCTCACCCGCGGCCACCGCGGACAGCGCTCGACGCTGCGTGGTCCGCTGCGACACGGGCTGCGGCGCACGCGCCGCGACGCGCGATCGCCGCTCACCGCGTGTGCCCCCAATGGCGATCTGCGGTGCACGGCGATGAGCACAGTACCGCTCGGCCACTGCGACACACGCTGAGGTGCGATCGCGGCGTCCGCGCCCAGCGGGACACTTGACACTCACTCAGCGATACGCGGACTCCGTTGTTCCGATCGGGATGCGACGCGCGGCGAGGCGCACGGACCGCGCTCCCGCCCCCCGCGCGACGGCGGCGCTCACCGTCGAGCGGAAGCGCACGGCACGCGCGACTTGCCGGACCGTGCCGGTGAACGACGCGCGTCTTGGATCGGACTCCAGACAATGAGACAAGCAACAGGCGACTCATGCATCAGCCACCCCGACACCGTCATCGCAAGTTAGCGCGGGTCGCCCGGACAACATCCACCGATATGGCAACTAGAGATCGAGAACGAGGGCATCCAATGACACGAATGAAGACTCTCGCCTGCAGTGTTGGTCTGATCCTCCTCGGCGTCGCGCCGGTCGCGGCCGACGGCCGCGCGCCGAGCTCGCTGCGCATGCGCACCCGGCCGTCGCCCGGATCGGGATGGTCGCCGATGCGCTGGGCCCGGCGGATCGCACAGGCCGCGCCCGCCGGCGGCCAGCCGGCGTCGGCCGGCGATCCGGCGTCGACCACCGATCCACCGGCGCCGGCGCCGGCGGATGACCAGCCCGCCCAGGGCGGCACTCCGCCGGCGCCGAGCGGCGATCAGCCAGCCGCGGGCGCGCAGGCCGAGCCGGCACCGGCACAGGGCCCGGCCGAGCCGCCGGCCGCCTCGGCCGAGAAGGCCGGCGGGCTGAGCGACGAGGAGCTCGCCAAGCTGGCCGAGCAGGAGGCCAAGACCGAGGTGATCACGGTCACCGGCTCGCTGATCAACCGCAAGGAGGTCGACTCGCCGTCGCCGGTCTCGGTGATCGATCGCGAGAAGCTGCAGGACGCCGGCATCACCAACGTCTGCGACGTGCTGCAGAAGATCCCCGCGCAGGGCAACGCGATCAACGCCCAGAACAACAACGGCGGCGATGGCTCGACCCGCGTCAACCTGCGCAGCCTCGGCACCGCGCGCACCCTGGTGCTGCTCAACGGGCGCCGCGTGGTGCCGAGCGGCCTGGGCGCCGACGACTCGGTCGACTTCGGCACGATCCCGCTGGCGATGATCGAGCGGGTCGAGGTGCTCAAGGACGGCGCCTCGGCGATCTACGGCTCGGACGCGATCGCCGGCGTGGTCAACGTGATCACGCGGACCAACATGAGCGGCACCGAGGCCAACATCTACACCTCGACGTCGAACAAGGGCGACGGCACGAACTACGACCTCAGCTTCGTGACCGGCCACTCGTCGGACCGCGGCAACATCACGTTCTCCGGCGGCTACCAGAACCAGAAGCCGATCATGGCGGGCGACCGCGAGTTCTCCAGGCAGACCTACTCCTACGACTTCAGCTGCACCGCGGCGATGCAGGCCGCCGGGAAGTGTGTCCAGGCCACGTTCACCGGCTCGCCATCGTCGCCGAGCGACCGGATCAACACGATGCCCAACGGCGGCTCGCCGCTGAACATCCCGGGCTGCAACACGCAGTTCTGCACCGCGGACGGCAACGGCGGGTTCCGCAACTTCGTCCAGCCGTCCGGCACCAACCTCGGCGACAACTACAACTTCCAGACCCTGAACTACCTGCTGACGCCGTCGACCCGCGTCAACCTGTTCTCGAACGGCCACTACGACATCACCAGGAACGTCCACGGCTTCTTCGAGGGCCAGTTCAACAGCCGCAAGTCGATCCAGCAGCTCGCCGAGGAGCCGATCACCACCAGCCTGACCGACACCCCGATCTCCGCGGACAGCATCTACAACCCGTTCGGTCAGGACGTGGTCGACTACAACCGCCGGCTCACGGAGTTCGGCGTGCGCAGCGCCAGCCAGGACGTCAACACCACGCGCATGGTGGTCGGCCTCACCGGCAACGTCCCCGAGGACGTTCCGGCGCTCAAGAACTGGAAGTGGGAGACCTCGTACAACTACGGCCGGACCGACGGCACCAACTCGCTCCACGGCGACCTGATCCTCAGCCACCTGGCCAACGCGCTCGGCCCGAGCTTCCAGGACGCCGAGGGCCCGCACTGCGGGACGTCGTCCGCCAACGCAATCGACGGCTGCGTCCCGCTCGACCTGCTGCACCCGGGCTCGGGCAAGATCACGCCGGACGCGATCAACTACCTGACGTTCACCGGCACGACGTCCGGCTTCAACGAGCAGCACACCGCGCTGGCGACCGCGAGCGGCAAGCTGATCGATCTGCCCAACCACGGCGACATCTCGCTCGCGGTCGGCGGCGACTACCGGTTCGAGCGCGCCGGGTTCCAGCCCGACCCGCTGACCGCGACCGGCGACACCACGGGCAACGTGACCGAGCCGACCCTGGGCTCGTACCACACGTTCGAGGCGTTCAGCGAGCTGTCGATCGTCCCGATCTCCGGCGGCGAGACGCTCAAGTGGGTCGAGGTCAACGCCGCCGGGCGCGCCTACGACTACAACACGTTCGGCTCCGGGGTGACCGGCAAGCTCAGCGGCCTGGTCCGCACCGTCGGCGGCGTCGCGTTCCGCGGCACCTACGGCACCGCGTTCCGCGCGCCCAACGTCGGCGAGCTGTTCGCCGGCCAGGCCGACAGCTTCCAGAACCTGGGCGACCCGTGCGACTGGCTGCCGCCGGGAGCCAGGCAGCCGAAGCCGCCCCCTGCAAACGTCCAGGCGGTGTGCTCGGGCACGACCTCGGCGGGCGGTGTGCCGGCGGGCTCGGCGTTCGGCTCGATCCAGCAGCGCGCCAAGGTCGGCGGCAATCCGAGCTTGCAGCCCGAGAAGGGCACGGTCGGCACGGCGGGCGTCGTGTACGAGCCGCTCGCCGGCCTCGCCCTCACGCTCGACTACTGGCACATCCACATCGACAACGCGATCACCAACCTCCCGGCGGCGACCATCCTGTCGCAGTGCTACCAGGCCGGGAACGAAAAGTTCTGCGGCGACATCGTGCGCGATCCGATGAGCCACGCGATCAGCCACATCTTCGACCTGAACCAGAACGTCGGCTCGTTCGAGACCTCCGGCCTCGACTTCTCCGCGGCGTACCAGTACCGGCTCGCGGCGGCCGGCACGTTCCGCCACGCGGTCGAGGGCACGTACCTGTTCAGGAACAACGTCGACACCGGGACGGTCGATCCGGCGACGATGAAGGAGCAGATCCTGCACGGCCGCGGGTTCTTCGACCTCGGCGTCAATCCCGATCTGAAGATCAACGTGTTCACCACCTGGCGACACCCATCGGGCGTCGGCGCCGGCTTCGGCCTCCGGTTCGTCGACTCGTTCCAGGAGTGCGACAACAACAACTGCAACGATCCGAGCAACGCCCGCCGGCAGGTCTCGAAGTACGCCGATGGCGACGTGTTCCTCGACTACGCGATCAAGACCGGCCAGGGCACGACCCAGCTCGCGCTCGGCGTCAACAACGTCGCCAACACCTCGCCGCCGCTGATCTTCAACGGCCCGGCGCTCAACACCGATGAGTCGGCCTACACCTTCCTGGGCCGGCAGTTCTACGTCCGGCTGTCCCAGCTGTTCTGAACCTCAGCGCAGCGCCGGCACCAGCCGGTCGAGCGCGAGCGACAGCTTGGGCAGCGACGCCGCGAAGCACAGCCGGAGCCGGCCCTCGCCCGACGGGCCGAACGCGGCGCCCGGCGCCAACCCGACCCGGGCGCGCTGCATCAGCTCGACCGCGAACGCGAAGCTGTCGGTGACGCCGTCGACCTGGAAGAACGCGTAGAACGCCGAGCGCGGCCGGGCCAGCCGCACCCGCGGCAGCGGCGACAGCCGCGCGTAGACCAGCTCGGCGGCCTCGGCGTAGCGCCGGACCAGGCCGTCGACGTAGTCGTCGCCGTGATCGAGCGCCGCGACCCCGCCCCACTGCGCGAACGTCGTGGGGTGCGAGATGTTGAACTCGGTCATCTTCTCGATCGCGTTCGCGAGCTCGGCCGGCGCGATCACCCAGCCCAGCCGCCAGCCGGTCATCGACCAGCTCTTCGAGAACGAGTTGACGATCACCACCGGGTCGTCCGGCCCGGCGAGCGTGACCAGCGACGGCGCGTGGCGCACCCCGTAGGCGATCCGGGCGTAGACCTCGTCGGCGACCAGCCAGATGCCGCGCGCGCGGGCGTGGGCCAGGATGCCGCGCAGCTCGTCCTCGCTCGCCATCCAGCCGGTCGGGTTGCCCGGCGAGTTGACCACGATCAGCCGGGTCGTGGCGTCGCACGCGTCGATCAGGCGGCCGAGATCGAGGTGCCACGATCCGTCGGGCCGCGGCTCGAGATCGACGCGGCGCACCTCGGCGCCCATCGCCTCGACGCACTTCTCGGCGTTGGGCCATATCGGCCCGACCACCACCGCGCTGTCGCCGGTGCCGACCAGGCACTGCACGGTGATCATCAGCGCGTTCATCGCCGATGCGCTGACCACGATGCGATCGAGCTCGACCTGTGTTGCGTAGATCCGGCGCAGGTAGCGCTGGATCGCGTCGCGCAGCTCGGGGATGCCGCGGTTCGGGCCGTAGAACGTCTCGCCGCGCGCCAGCGCCGCCACCGCCGCGTCGCGGATGAACGCCGGCGTCACCTCGTCGCCCTCGCCGAACCACAGCGGGATCAGATCGGGGATGTCGCGCCCCGCCAGCGTGACCTGGCGGATGCGAGACGCCTGCAGCTCCTGGATGTTTCGTCGGATCGGCAGCATCGCGCGGCAATGTACACGCCGGTGCGCGGCGCGGGGAGCCACAGTCGGCCCGGTTCTGGAGCCGAACAGCGCCGCCGCGCCGCGCTTCGCCCACCCTGCCCGGTCATGCGAAGCTTGCCCCATGCCCGATCCGGTCGAGAGCTTTCAACGCGACGGCTACGCCATCCTGGAGCGCGCGATCGATCGCGTGTTCTGCGACGAGCTGATCGCCGCGCTCGCGCCGTTCGAGGCCGGCCGGCCGATGGGCCGCAACGCATTCGAGGGCCTGCGCAGCCACCGCGTGTACAGCCTGGCCGGCAAGGGCGAGCCGTTCCGCCGGCTCGCCGAGCAGCCCGACGTGCTCGCGGTGGTCGATCGCGTGCTGTTTCCCAGCCACCTGCTGTCGACCGAGCAGTCGATCCGGCTCCACCCCGGCGAGCAGGCCCAGAAGTGGCACACCGACGACGCATTCTACCACACGCCGCGGCCCCACCCCCGTACGCTCGCGGTCACCGTGGTCTGGGCGATCGAGGAATTCACCGCCGACAACGGCGCCACCGAGCTCATCCCGGGCAGCCAGCGCTGGGCCGACGAGCATCCCGACGACCGCCGCGCCCCCGCGATCGCCGCGGTCATGCCGGCCGGGTCGGCGCTGGTGTTCGATGCCGCGCTGTGGCACCGCGGCGGCCACAACCGCTCCGCGGGCACCCGGCTCGCGATCAGCCCGCAGTACTGCCAGCCCTACCTCCGGCCGCAGGAGTCGCAGCTGCTGATCGTCCCGCCCGACGCCGCGCGCGCGTGCAGCGACCGCATGCGCACCCTGCTCGGCTACAGCATCCACCCGCCGTTCATCGGCCAGGTCGACGGCATGCACCCGCTGCGGCTGGTCGATCCGGGCTACCGCGACCACAAGACCGAGGATCACGTGATCGCCGACCGCGTGCTCACCGGGCCGCGGCCCGGCGACGCGACCTCGCTCGAGTGATGCGGCCGGGCGCGGCCGTGCGCGTGCCGCCGCGTTCGTCGCGCGGCAAGCCACCGAGATCACGGCACGCCGGACGGAGCGCGGCGATCGATTTCACCGTTCGCCCGGTGAGTCCCAGCTGATGCGGGCGCGGCTCGACGCGCTCAAGATGCAGCTCCAGCCCCACTTCCTGTTCAACACGATGAACGCGATCATGGTGCTGGTCCGCCAGCAGCGCGGCCCCTGCGTTGCAGGACTTCTTGCTCGACTTCACCAACCGGACGCCACTTCAGGTTGTGTCGCGGCTTGCCCTCGATTTCAAAGCTGGTTCGTGCGGAGCCGAGATCCTCGATGCATACGACAGGTTTCTCGGTATGCTCGCAGACAATGACAAACGTGACTATTTGAAGAAACTCGGTGTGGAGGATGCTCTGGAGGACGAGATTTTCAATGAAGCGCGCGCAATTGGCAACGATTTTCAGGATGCGTTGACCAAGCTGCTATTCCACAGCGACGCGGACTTGACCGCGGCGGCTCAGCGATACGGAGTATTTTGATGCGATCTATCGGTTTCTCAACCGGGGCTTTGGCCCTTGGTGATTTTCGACGTGGCCTCACCCTCCTCGCTGGACGGGGAGTACGAGCCGTGGAGCTCTCGGCGCTTCGCGAATCGGAGCTACCCGGTTTGATGGCAGCGCTCCATGAATTGGACTTGAGTGCTTTTACGTACATCTCTATTCACGCACCCAGTCGCTTGCGCGTGATGAAGGAATCCATGGCGGCCGAGCTGTTGTCGCCATGCATCGATCGACGGTGGCCCGTGGTCCTCCATCCGGATGCGATCGGTGATCATGGGTGCTGGAGGGACTTTGGGTGCTGGGCTTGTATCGAGAACATGGACAACCGAAAGCGTTCGGGGCGTAACAGCGAGGAGCTCGAAGATCACTTCGCGCGCTTGCCGGAGGCTTCGTTCTGTCTGGACCTGGGCCATGCTCAGCAGGTCGACCCAACGCTAGGAGTTGCTCGAGAGATGCTCCGCGACTATCGGCGCAGGCTCATGCAGCTGCACCTGAGCGAGCTGGATGTCACGGCACATCACCAGCCCCTGAGCATGGCGAGCGTGTGGGCGGTGCGCGAAATCGCTCGTCTCATCCCGGAGTGCCCGGTGATTGTCGAGTCACTTGTGGCACCGGATGCCATTGATGCTGAATTGGAGATGGCTGCCATGTGTTTCGATGTGAACACTAAAGGTCATACATCGCGCGATGTGCGCGCTCCGGCACTGGCGTAGCATCTGCCTCAGCTGTCCTCGTCGAGGAGGGACGGCTGGTTCGTCGATGTCGGCTTGGCGCGCTTGCCGCGGGGCTTGGCCGCGCCGGAGCCGTTCGTCGTGACCGGTGCAGGGCGGCCAGCGGCAGCCGCTTCTTCGGCGGCACGCTCGGCGTTGAGGGCGAACAGGCGGTCGATGATAGTGTCCTCGAATAGCGAGAGGGCGGCCTTGCCAGCGTGGTCGGTGGGCCGCGGCGGGCAGTAGGGCGGTACGAGAATGTCGGACCAGCCGTAGGCTAGCGCTGGAGTTGCGCGGCCGAACTGCCACCAATATTGTTTGCGACGACGACCATCCGCATTGTCATTGAGCTGATCCCGCTCGGGTTTCACCCGCTCACGCACGATCGCAAGCAAGTCAGGCCAGCGAGCGGCATCTTCTAGAGTCATATCACCGAAGTTGATGACGTAGCGATCGAAGTCTTGGGTCGGATGGGAGTTAACTTCCTCGCCGCCGAGGTAGGGGAAGATGCGCTCCCCGTTTTTTCTGCTCTTCTTGAGCAACTCATCGCGCTCCTCGGGGACGATCACGAATCCCTGACCGTAGACCTTCGAGCCGAGAAAACTCTTATCGGAATTGGCGACCAACTGAATGGGATCGAGACGTTCGATCCCTATCCGTAAACGCGAGTTTATCGATGGCACCTCGTCGCCGTCGAGGACATTTCGCACGACAAGAGTGGCGGGTGTTCCACGAGCTATGTGGACGACCGCGACGACGACAGCGGCGTCCCCAGGCCACGGCAACGTACGAGTCGCGTCGTAGATAAGGCCGCCATTTATCACTATGGCTTGAAGGCCAGTGGTGCGAGTATCGCCTTGCGCAATGGTATTAGTGGCGATGAGACCGAGGGCGCCGTGGTCACCAATCAGATGGTAACAACGGCGGAAGGCACACCGACGCAGGCGCGACGATGAGGACGGTGTCGATCTGGTTGCGCAGCAAGAGCTCCTGCATCACCAGGCCGGCCTCGATCGTCTTGCCGAGACCGACGTCGTCGGCGATGAACACGTTGGCACGGGGCAGCTCGAGCGCCCGCTTGAGCGGCGTGAGCTGGTGATTCATCAGGTCCACGCCCGCGCGGAACGGCGCCTGGAACAGCCGCGCGTCGGTGGCCGTGACCATGTTCCAGCGCAGCGCGTTGTAGTAGGCAGAGAACGTGCGCGGCCGGTCGAGGCGACCGGCGGCGCCGAGGCCGTGATCGCGCTCGGACAGGACGCGCGCGCCCAGCTCCAGCTCCCACAGGACCTCGGTGCGGCGGCCCTGGTTGTCGTCGCTGCCAGGTCCCGGGCACGAGCTGTCGAGTTTGACACGGCGCCCGGCCGCCGGGATGCCACCACCGCCTACATCGCCGAACTCTCCGGAACGCCTGGCGTCTCGCTGCAGCGCAGGGCGGCGGCACAGGCTCTCCGGACCGCGGCCCCAGGAAGCTATCCTTCCGCGATGTCATGTCACTGCGGTCATCTTGTCACATGGATGGTGGTGGCCGCGTGCAGCGGCTCGGACGGCTCGGAGGCCGACTGGATGGCAGACCTCGCGGACGCGCGCGGCGTGGCCGAGCTCTCGATCCCGGGTACGCACGACTCCGGGGCGCTCCTCGAGCCGTACCCCGGCAGCGCGCAGGCCCAGCAGCTCGCGATCGCCGACCAGCTCGTCGCCGGCGTCCGCTACCTCGACCTCCGGTGCCGCCACTACCGGGACGCGTTCCTGATCTACCACGGGCCGGTCGATCAGGACCAGACGTTCGACGAGGTGCTCGCGACGATGGCGAAGTTCCTCGACGAGCATCCCGGCGAGACCCTGATCGTCAGCGTCAAGGAGGAGGCGGCGCCCCAGAGCAACACCCGCAGCTTCGAGGCGACGTTCGCCGCGTACGTCGCGCAGGCGCCCGACCGCTGGTACCTCGGCGACACGTTGCCGCGGCTCGGCGACGCCCGCAGCCGGCTCGTCCTGCTGCGCCGGTTCGCGGCGAGCGCGGCGCCGCTCGGCATCGACGGCTCGGGGTGGGCCGACGACACGACGTTCTCGCTGACCACCGCGGCCTCGCTCCGCATCGAGGACGCCTACATCGTCGCCGACAACGCCGCGAAGTGGACCGCGATCACCGCGCTCCTGGCCGAGGCGCGCAGCGGCGACGCGGCGACGCTGTTCCTCGACTATACCAGCGGGTACCAGACGATCGGCGGACTACCCAACATCCCGAGCGTGGCCGATGACATCAACGCGCGGCTCGACGGCTTCCTCGCCGATCCCGAGAACCGCACTGCCCGGCTCGGTGTGCTCACGATGGACTTCGTGACCGCCGCGCGCGCTCGCGCGATCATCGTGACCAACGCCACCACGCGGTGACCGGAGGGATGACCTCGCGCCCCGGGCCCATGCCAAGATGCGGCATGCGCCGGGCACTCCTCGCCTGCCTGCTGGCAGGCTGCTACCACGCGAGCAACCTGGCGTGCGCCGTCAGCTGCGAGAACGGCCAGAGCTGCCCGAACGGCCTGCAGTGCGGGCTGTCCGATCACCTGTGCCACGGCGGTGGTCGCGAGTGCTCGGAGATCGACGCCGGCGTGCCCGACGATGCCGGCGAGCCTCCCCTGATCGATGCGCCGAACCCCGACGCGCCGAGCGTCCCGTTCTGCGATCGCAGTCAGGCCACCATCATCGCGTGCTACCAGTTCGAAGGCAACACCGACAATGAGTCCATGTACACGCTGACCACCACCCGGAGCGCGGTCGCGTTCCCGCTCGGCAAGCCCGAGCTTGGACGGGCGCTCCAGCTCACCATGGACTCGAGCGTCCTGATCGGGGACACGGTGAGCCTGGATCTCCAGCAGTTCACGGTGGAGGCCTGGCTCGATCAGTCGTCCTCGACCAACATGAACAACGTGTTCGCCGTGGACAACGCGGATCAGTACGGAATGTTCGTCGATGTCAACAACGACCCCTACTGTGCGTATGTCACGGCCCCGCCACCACCAGCACAACCGACGCTCGTCATCGCGCGCGCACCCCTGGCGAAGGCGCTCACGCCGGGCCAGTGGACGCACGTCGCGTGCGTGTATAACGGCACCAGCCTGACGCTCTACATGAACGGCACCATGGCCATGGAGAACCCCACGGGGGGCGCCGTCGCGACGGCGAGCGTGCTCGGTACCGGGATCGGCAGCGTCGCGCCCAGCACGCCCCAGGACAACCACTACGTCGGGCTGATCGACAACCTGCGGATCTGGTCGGTCGCGAGGACAAGGACCGAGATCTGCGCCGACGCCGCGCCGAACTGTCACTGAGCCACGCGACGCCACGGTCGTCTATCGCGCGCTCAGCCGCGCATCGAGCTGCTCGAGCAGCTCGATGATCTGCACCATCTTGTTGGCGAGCAGGGTGTCGCCGGCGCGCTGCTCGACCGCGGCGCCGACCACCGGGACCAGCGACTGCTCGATCCGGCGGACCTGCGCGAGCAGCTGCTGGGCGTCGAGCACACTGCCCGCCATCGTTCCGGCGCCGTGCGCGGACTGCACGGCGGACGCCGCCGCGGCGCGCAGGCTGTCGGCGAGCGCGTCGAGCCGCGGGCCGAGCCAGCGCTCGGGATCGTGCGCCGCGGCCTCGGCGGAGGTCCGCATCACCGAGCGCAGGATCGCCTCGCGCAGCGCGCGCAGCTCATCCGCGAGGTCCGCGGTGGGAGCCGCGCCGGCCACGGCCTCGCGCAGCCCGCGCAGCTCGCCGGCGACCGCCGCGCCGGTCGACGCCGCCGCGACCGCCTCGCGCAGCCCGCGCAGCTCGCCGGTGATCGCCGCGGCCGCGGCGACCGCCTCGCGCAGCCCGCGCAGCTCGCCGGCGAGCGCTGCGCTCGACGCCGAGCTGCCCACCGCGTCGCGGATCGCGCCGAGCTCGGCGCCCAGCCCGGACAGCGTGCCGACCACCCGGGTCACCGGATCGTCGGCCGCGCCGCCCATCCGGCGCTGGCGCACGTACTCGGCCTTGATGTCGGCCCAGCGCCGGGCCTGCTCGGGGGTCAGCCGGCCGCGCAGCTCGGCGAGCTTGAGCAGATTTTGCTCGGCGGCGGTGGTCAGGGTCTGGGACTCGCCCCGGTAGTGGTCGTCGATCACCGCCTCGAGCTCGGCCGGCGTCATCGCCGCGACGACCTTCTCGGCGAGCTTGTTCATGTTGCGGTAGCTGCCCTGGAGCTTGAACGGCGGCTCGGTGCGGAACGCGTCGGCCTGCGCCGCCGAGCGGATGTACTCCTGGTTGACGCGCAGCAGGGTGTCCTGGGCGGTGAACAGGTGGCGGATCACGGCGAGGATCTCGCCGAGCTCGGCGCCCGAGTAGCCGTGCGACAGCTCGGTGGTCGGCACCGGCTCGCCGCGCGCCATCCGGATGACCTTGTAGACGTCGTCGAGATCGCGGGTCGCGAGCGGCGCGAGCGTCGGGCTGGAGGTCAGCGCGTTCTCGAGGAACGACAGCGCGAACGCGTCGGCCTTGCCGGACAGCACGTCGCCGAGGTTGTAGACGTCGGCGCGGTTGGCGAGCATGTCGGGGATCCGGAACTGCTCGCCGCTCTCGGTGTACGGGTTGCCGGCCATCACGACGCACAGCTTCTTGCCGCGCAGGTCGTAGGTCCGCGCCCGGCCGCGCCACACGCCCTCGATCTTGCGCTGCGCGTCGCACAGCGAGATGAACTTCTGGAGCAGCTCGGGCGAGGTGTGCTGGATGTCGTCGAGGTAGAGCATGACGTTGGTCGCCATCTCGAGCGCGAGGCCGACCTTCTCGATCTCCTGGCGCGCCGTCGCGTTGGGCGCGTCGGCGGGATCGAGCGAGGTGACGCGGTGTCCGAGCGCCGGACCGTTGACCTTGACGAACGCCAGGCCCAGGCGCGCCGCGACGTACTCCATCAGCGTGGTCTTGCCGTAGCCGGGCGGCGAGATCAGCAGCAGCATGCCCATCTGATCGGTGCGCTTGGCCGCGCCGGCCGCGCCGATCTGCTTGGCGAGGTTGGCGCCGACCAGCGGCAGGTAGACCTGGTCGATCAGCCGGTTGCGCACGAACGACGACATCACGCGCGGCCGGAGCTCGTCGAGCCGGAGCCGCTTGCGCTCGCGCTCGGCGATCTCGTTGCGCAGCGCGCGGTGGGCGCGGAACGCGGGGGCGTCGACCGTGCGGAACCGCGCCAGGCGGGCGACCAGCTCGTCGAGCCGCACCGCCAGCGCGCCGCCGGTGATCCGCGGGTGGCGGCCGAGCAGGCCGGTCACCGTGGCCTCGATCGCGGCGCTGGACGTCACGCGCGACAGCCCTGGGGTCGCCAGCAGCGCCGCGGCCTCGACCGCCGCACCGGCGAGCTCGGGCTTGCGCGCGACGATGCCGTCGACCCAGGCGCGCGCCAGCCCGAACGCCGCACCGGGAGCGGACGCGAGCTGGGCGAGATCGTCGTCGAACGCGACCCGCGCGGCGCGCGCCGCGAGCTCGTCGTGCAGCGCGGCGACGATCGCGGCCGCCGCGCCGCTGACCGCGAACCGCGGCTCGGGCGCGGCGAGCTCGCGCACCAGGTAGGCGGCGGCGAGCTCGGCGTCGGCCGCGGTCAGCCCGAGCGGCGCCTCGCGCTCCACGAACCCGGTGATCGCGCGGGCGATCTCGCGCGCGAGCTGCTGCCTTGCCCCGCGATCGCCGAGCACGTCGGCGAGCCGCGCCAGGCTCTGCGCGGTGCGCTGCCAGCGCGCCCGGGTGCCGGCGTCCAGCGCGTCCGGCGCGGCCCAGAACACCACGGCCAGCGCGCGCGCCGCGGCGGGGTACGCGAGCAGCCCGGCGCCCTCGCGCATCGCGAGCACGCGCTCGAGCAGCCGGGCGGCGTCGTGATCGTGCACGCCGCGCTCGTAGCCCTCGTCGTAGCGCTCCTGGGCGATCGCGCGGACCACCGGCTCGAGCGCGCCGGCCCGCAGCGCGTCGTACAGCGCGGCCAGCGTCGGGCCTCCGGGGGTTCCTGCACCGGCCTCCGCCGCGGGTCCGGCCTCGGCGTCGGCCAGCACGCTCGCCGCCAGGTACTCGCCGCGATACACCTCGGCGGACTCGCTCGGCAGATCGCGGTCCCACAGCGCGCGGGCGGCGAGCAGGCGGTCGTCGCCGACCGGCTCGTAAAAATCGCTGCCGGTCAGGTGGACCGCGAGCCCGCCGTCGTGCGGCACGATCATCAGCTCGAGCGGCTGGGTGTTGACCGCGAAGCGGTGGTCGCCGAGCCGGATCCGCTCGCCCGCGTCCTCGAACAGCTCCGCGCGATCGCGCTGGCCGCGCAGCGCATCCTGGCGCGCCGCCTTGAGCCGGGCGTCGAGCTCGTCGGCCTTGACCCCCTCGCCGAGCTCGGCGAGCTCGCGGCCGATGTCGCGCAGCTTGCCGACCATCGCGTCGGCCGCGAAGTACGCGTTGACCTCGCCGGCCGACGCCAGCTGCACGCCGCGCCGGGCGATGCCCTCCAGGATCCGCTGCGCCGCCTTGTCGAGGTTGGCCGCGCGGCGCTGGCGCTCGGCGGCGAGCTGCTGCTTGCGGGTGCCGACCGCCTGGGCGATGTCCTCGCGCTTGGCGGCGAGCTCGGCGGTCAGCTCGTCGATGTCGGCGAACCGGCCCTCGAGCTCCTCGAGCTGGACCAGCAGGCGCGCGAGCTCGCGATCGCAGCGCTCCGGCGTGTCGCACTGCGCGAGCGACGACGCCACGCTCTGGGTCAGCAGCTTGACCTGGGCGGCGAACTCGGCGCGGCCCTCGCGGGCGGCGAGCTCGCGGTGGCGGACGTCGATCGCCGCGCGCGCGCGGTTGACCCGACCGAACGCGTCGGTGATGTTCTCCAGGATCTGCGTGCGCTGGGTGGTGTCCGCGATCTGCAGCGCGCCGATCACGTTGCCGAGCAGATCGACCCCGGCCGCGACCTGGTCGATCTGGTCGCGGATCGCCTTGACCGGGGCCGCGGTCGCGAGCTCACCGACCTGCGCCGCCAGCCCGTCGGCGCGCGCGATCAGCTCGCCGAACGCGTCGCCGCGGACCAGGAACCGCGCGCAGTCCATCGTCACGCGATCGAACGCCGCGGCGACCTCGGCCTCGAGCGCGGCGAGCCGCGCGGTGTCGATGAACCGGACGTCCTGCCGGGTGATCAGCTCGCCGCGCAGCGCGCGCAGCCCGGTCAGCGCGTCGAGGAACGGCTCGATCCGGTCGAACTCCTCCGAGCGGGTCGCGCGCAGCCGCTCGGCGACCATGGCCTCGAGCGCCGCGAGCACGCGGCGGGCCTCGGCCTGCAGCGCGACCACCTTGTCGTACTCGTCGAGGATCAGCCGCGCCGTGGTCTTGACGTCGGCGATCGCGGTCTTGAGATCGCCCGCATCGGCGTGGCCGAGCCAGTGGTACTGGTCGATCGCGCGGGTCGCGAGCGCGAGGATGTCGTCGAACGTCGTGCGCACCGGCGCGTCGGCCCCGGCGAGCCGCGCGATCGACAGCGCGTCGGACAGCCCGCGCACCAGATCCGCGTTGCCGACCTTGGCGAGGTAGCTGCCGTCGGTCGGCGCGCTCGCGGCGTGCTCGACCGAGGTGAACGGCGTGCGCCACACCTGCATCGGGTGGACCCGGGTCGGCTCGGCCGACGCCCGCATCACGATCATCCGGCCGTCGCCGAACTGCGAGTAGCCGTGGCAGTGGATCGGCGCCGCGACCGCCTTGTCGATCAGGTTGTACGCGTACAGCAGGTACGCCCCGTCGCTGCCGCGGAAGTACACGTACAGCACGTCCTCGCCGTTGGGCGAGCGCAGCTCGCGCTCCAGCACGTAGTCGCTGGCGTCGCCGTCGAACATCTTGGCGGCGCCGCCGACCAGCACGGTGCCGCCCGGGAAGATCACGCCGTGGTCCGCGGGCAGGCTGCGGCAGCCCTGGCCGATGCCGTCGGCGCGCACCACCTTCTGCGACCGGGTGTCGAACACCAGGTAGCGCCACGCGGTCTCGCGGAACGGCAGGATCTTGAGCACGATCAGGCCGCCCGGCCGTCCGATCGGCGCGTAGTAGATCCGCGCGTCGTCGAGCGACTGGTTCGGATCGTCGACCGGCTCGGCGTACACCCCCTGCCCGGTCTCGGTGTTGTTCTCGACCTTGATCGTCAGGTCGCCGTGCACGCACTCGACGAACAGCGTGTCGAGCACGTTGTAGTGCGGGTGCTTGCCCGACACCTGGTGGTCGCGCGTGACCTCGATCCACTCGAAGTCGTAGGCCGGCGGGTACAGCGCGGCGTGATCGCGATCGCCGCGGTCATCGACGTAGACCACCTGCCCGTCGGGCTCGATCCGCCAGCGCAGCACCTTGCAGTCCCGCCAGGTCGCGCCGGCCTGGAACACCGCGAGCAGCGCCGTGTCGCGCTTGACCAGCTTGATCAGCCGCGCGTCGCGGTAGTAGCGGTACAGGTTCGCGAAGTCGCGCGCCACGTCGGGGCCGCGCAGGAACGCGATCTCGGGTGCGTCGGCGGCGACCGGCGAGGTGTCGAACCCGTCGCCGGTGACCGGCTCGAAGCGGTGCAGCGCGAGCACGTCGCCGATCTTCATCTCGGACTTGAGCCCGAGGAACACGTTGTAGCCGAGCACCAGGTGGTCGCCGAGGCCGACGATGTCGGCCGGCGTGCAGCTGTGCTCGGTGCGCACCCGCTCGGTCGCGATCAGCTGGGGCTCGGTGGTGCCGAACAGCGCCTTGCGGCGCGCGTTGAGCGCGTCGGCGCGGCGCGCCAGCTCCTGCCCGCCGGCGGCGAGCCGCGCGCGCAGCACCTCGTAGTTGCCGCCGGTCAGGGCGGCGTCGATCCCGAGGGGGCTGATTTTCCCGCCGGCTGGCGGCTGGCCCGGCAGAGCCGGGCCATTCACCCCTCCGCGCGTCGCGTCGCGCGGGTACTCTGAACCGCCGGCGGCGGCCTTGCTGTCGGCCATGGGCGCCTCGCTCAGCTCACCTTGTCGTCGTGCACGCCGAGCCGGCGCGCCTGCTCGAGCAGCTCCTTGAGCTTGCCTCGCGTGGTGTCGTCGGCCTTGATCATCAGGTTGCCGAGCACGCCGGCCAGCGTGGCCTCCGGCGACCGCGCCGCGCCGCCCGCGCCGTGGCCGTTGCCGGGCAGCCGCTCGCCGACCGCCTGGCGCACCACCGCCGAGCTATCGAGGACGCCGTCGATCGAGCTGCCGAGCGACACCGCCTTGACGAAGCGGTCGAAGAACTGGCCGTCGCCGCCGATGATCTTGATGTCGGCGTTGCCCATGGTCTCGGCCATGACCTTGGCCTGCTGCTCGGCGATCTGGGTCCGCGCCTTGATCTGCTCGAGCGCGATCGCGCGATCGGCCTCGAGCCGGAGCCGGAACTCCTCGTGCTCGCGCGGCGTGCCCTCGAGCGCTCGCATCGCGTTGGCCTTCTCGGCCAGGCCCCTGGCCTCGGCGAGCATCCGCTTCTCGATCGCCCCGGCCTCGGCCTCCTTGGCCGCGACCTCGGCGAGCAGCCTCTCGCGCACGCCGACCGCGGTGGCGATGCCGGTCTTCTCGATCGCCGCCGCCTCGGCCTCGCGCCCCGCCGCCTCGGCCAGCGCCTTGCGCCGCGCGTTCTCGGCGACCACCACGCCCTCGCGGTCGGTGACCTGGACCTGCGCGTCGCGGACCCGCGCCTGCGCCAGTCCGACCTTCTCGGTCGCGACCGCGTCGGCCTCCTTGACCCGGACCTGGGCCAGACCATCGGCCGCGGCTTCCGCCTGCGTGCCCTCGGCGCGGCGGATCGCGGCGCGCGCCTCCTTGTCGCTGGCCTCCATCGCGGCCTCGGCGAGGATCAGCTGCTTCCTGGCCTGGGCCTGGGCGACCTGCTGCTCGGCCTCGGCCTTCTTGATGTCCTTGATGAACAGCTCCTGCGCCGCGGCCTCGGCGGTGACCACCGTGACCTGCTTCTTGCGCTTGGCGTCGGCGTCGGTCCGCAGGTCCTTGATCGACTCCTCCTCGACCGCGACCGTCTTGTCGACCGCGATCCGGGCGCGGATGATGTCGGCGATCGCGCGCTTCTCGGTCTCGACCGCCTTGTTCATCTCGATCGAGCCGAGCTCGACCTCGCGGCGGCGGGTCACCTCCTCGAGATCGTGCGCCTTGGCGACCCGCACCTTCTCGACCTCGACCTCGCGGACCCGGCCCTGCTCGGACACCTGCACCGCGCGCAGCTTGGCCTGCTCGACCATCTGGATCGCCTCGTCGGCGCGCTGCCGGTCGATGTGCGTGCGCTTCTCCTCCTCGAGCCGGAATCGCTGAGCCTCGTTGTCCTCGCGCGCCGACGCGATCGCGATCTCCTTGTTCTTCTTGGCCTCGGCCTCGGCGCGCGCCTGCTCGAACCGGAAGATCGCCTCGTCGCCGGTCAGGTTCTGCTTGCCCAGCTCCATCCGCTCCCGCTGCTTGAGCTGGTTGGTGTCGATGTTGGCCACCGTCGTGATCGACGTGATCTTCTTGATGCCGAGCGCGTCGAGCACGTTGCTGGGGTCGAGGATCTCGATCGGGGTCTGCTCGAGGTAATCGATCGCGGTGTCGTTGAGCACGTAGCCGTGCAGGTCGGTGCCGATCACCTCGATGATCCGGTCCTTGAACACGTTGCGCTGGGTGTACAGCTGCTCGAACTCCATCTGCTTGCCGACCGTCTTGAGCGCCTCGGAGAACTTGGCGGCGAACAGCTCCTCCAGCGTCGACTGCTGCGACGCGCGGACGCAGCCGATCTGCTGCGCGACGCGGAGCACGTCATCGGCGGTCTTGTTGACCCGCACGAAGAACGTGACGTTGATGTCGGCGCGGATGTTGTCCATGCAGATCAGGCCGTCCTTGGCGCGCCGCGCGACGTGGATCGTCTTGACCGACAGGTCCATGACCTCCATCCGGTTGACGATCGGCAGCACGATCGCGCCGGTGAACGTCACCTTGGGCTCCTTGCCCATCTTGTTGACGATCATCGCGTAGCCCTGGTCGACCTGCCGCCACGTGCGCGCGACCAGCACGAGGACCCCGAGCACCAGAATGGCGCCGATTCCGATCAGAACGAGTGCGAGTTGCTGACCCATGTGAACTCCTCGGCCGGTCCCCCGACCGGCCCGCTTACGCAGCGTTGCCATGCATCAAATCAGGCCAAGCAGCCAAGACAGAAGAAAGACGCTAGGTCGACCCGCCGTCCTGCGCGCCGCCGCCCGCGATCATATCCCCCGATGGCTCCACGAGGTACGCTTGACGGTCGCGATCGAATTCGATGATCAGCGCCTTGTCACCGCGTGCCAGCGTGCCCGGCCGGTCGCAGCGCACCGCGATGGCGAGCACCGTGCCGCCGTCCTCGACCGTCGCCTGACCGAAGCTGTTGTCGACCCGGCCGGTCGTGATCGTGCAACCGTGCCCGACATAGTCGGCGTTCGACTTGGCTTCCTGGACGGCGAACACCGGCGCGATCGGCCGGATCAGCAGCGCGGCGATCGGCAGGGCGATCACCACCGCGACCACCAGCACCACCAGGGTCAGCCAGCCGCCGATCCCGAGGGTGTGCATCGCGAGCAGCGAGCCGACCCACGCCAGCACCGTGATCAGCGAGACCGAGATCGTCACCGGGACATCGCCGAGCCCGAGCACGTGCCACAGCCCGCCGCCGTCGAGATCGCCGTCCGCGTCGCCGCCGATCTCGCCGCCCGCATCGCCGCCGGTGTGCAGGGCCTCGGCACCGCCCTTGGCGCCGCCGGTCAGCACGTCGCCGATGCCCTTCGCCGCGCCCGACACATCGACGTCGACGTCGCCGCCGAACAGGTCGATGTCGAGCGCGCCGATCAGCACGAACAGCCAGTACACGAGCACGATGCCGAGCGCGATCGTGAACACGACCGTCGGAAACTGCAGCGACGCGACGACGAGCTCGTTCAACTCAGCCTCCCCGGGCGTTGGGTTGCTTCATGTGTAAGTCGCCTGGACTCACGAGGGAAGACATCCGCGGGGGACAATCGGACACGACGCGCTGCGTTTGCAACCGGGTCCAGGATGACATTGGAATGCGCGACGCGCCCGATTCGTTGCAGCAAACCGCGAACCCGGGGCCGGCGCTGCAGATCCAATCAAACGGATCTCTCGATGGGAATCATTGCCCCAGCCCCGGCGTAACACGTGATCGCCCTCGTCGCGGCCGACCGCGTTGCTTGCCACCCGGCCGCCGTATGTCTACGTTGTCTGGACATGGGGGAAGCTTCCAGCGACGCACGGCCTCGGATCGGGGGCGATGATCTGGTCGGCTTGCTGCCGATCGCGCTCGGCCTGCTCGCCGCCGAGGATGGCCAGTACGCGTCGCTCAAGACCGACCTCCGGCGGTGGGCCAAGGACGATCCGATCGACGCGCTGGTCGCGACCGTGGTCGGCGGTGGCATCGCGTTCTACCTCGCCGAGCGCGACACCAACCCGGGCTGCGCGAACCCGTGGGACGCGATCCTCTACGTGGCGACCTGCCTGTCGGTCGGCTACGACAACCTGTTTCCGACCACGCCGACCGGCCACATGCTCGCGTCGCTGGTCCAGACCTTCGGCCCCGCGCTGTCGGGCATGGCGTTCGACGCGCCGGCCGCCGAGGCACGCGCCGAGGCCGAGGCCGCGCGCGCCGAGGCCGCCGAGGCCGCCGCGGTCAACCGCGCGATCCTCGCCCGGCTCGACGACATCGTTCGCCTGCTCGGCGATGCCAGGCGGTGAAGCGCCGGTGACGGCGATGCGAGCTCGGCGGTGACCGCCTGACGCGAGCGACGCGTCGACTCCGCCACGTAATGGGCTGTAATGGACGGATCCCGGGCGCACGCGGTACGGGTGTCACAGAAGCGGGTCGGTCAGTCCGACGCCTCGCGACGAGGAGGGATTCGCGATGAACTTCGATCTCCGCACCCGTGCCCCGACCTCAGGTGCCGCGACCACGCAGAGCCCGACGCTGCCCGGCAAGCGCACCCTGACCGAAGGCATCGTTGTGCAGCGCCGCGAGGCCACCGCTGCGCCCGAGGCCTCACCCGCCCAGAGTGGGACCGCGACATCCGCGCAAGCTCCGCTCCCGGTCTCGGCAAGCAGCCCGCGGCCGACGCTGCAGATGCTGTTCGGGGTTCAGCGCACGGCGACTGCCACGCCCACTGACGATCCCGCCCAGGTACATGCCGCGGCGATGCGCGGCACGACGACGTCGGCGTCGAAGCTACCGTACGCCGATCAAATTCAGCGCTTGTTCGGCCGGCACGACATCTCGGGGATCCAGGCGCACACCGGGGCGGACGCGGCTGCGTCGGCTCGCGAGATGGGCGCCGCGGCGTACGCGACAGGCGACCACGTCGTGCTCGGCCAGAGCGCGGATCTGCACACGGTCGCACATGAAGCGGCGCACGTGATCCAGCAGCGTGGCGGCGTGCAGCTCAAGGGCGGCGTCGGCCAGGCCAGCGACCAGCACGAGCAACATGCCGACGCAGTCGCGGATCGCGTCCGCGCCGGCGAGTCAGCGGAGGATCTGCTCGATCGCTATGCTTCAAGCGAAGGCCAGCGAGCGAGCGCGGGCGTGCAACTCGTCCCGGATGAGGACGGCCAGGCTGTGATGGACCACTGGGAACAGTGGCAGCAAATGTTCCGCAACCTCGGTGCCTGGGAGGCGGTGTTCATCAACGGCAACGCGTACGGGGGCAACGTCCTCCTCGTACTGCGGCAGGCGATGCAGCAGGACACGCTGCAAGAAGCGACGGATCTCATCGACGAAGAGCTGCAACCAATCTATGATTACTATCAAAACCCTGCGTTAGCCGGCAACAACAACCTCGGCGGCAACAACAACAATAACTTCGGCGGCAACAACAATAACTTCGGCGGCAACAACAATAACTTCGGCGGCAACAATAATAACTTCGGCGGCAACAATAACTTCGGCGGCAACAATAACAACAATTTCGGCGGCAACAATAACAACAACTTCGGCGGCAACAGCAGCAGTCCCGAGATGGAAGACGACAGCTACAGTCTTTTCGATCAGCAGACGATCCCGGAGGAATACCGGGCGATGTTGATGCAACACAGCGACAACCTCGAGGGCCAGCTCTCGCAGCGGCGGCAGCGAGAGGTCGAGCCTTTTGATCTTGGACCTGTGAACCGAAGCGGGTACCGTTTCACATTCGACGGAGACTCGGCGAAGCGCCACTGCGAGTCTTACGTCACGCAGTACGGATTTCCAAAGGGAATCGAGAGCATGACCGCGATGAAGAACGACCTGCTCGTTGCCGCGGTGCAGGCGATTCAGCAGAACGCGCTGGGCAGCAAGGGCTATGGCCAAACAGCAAAGGTGCGCGGCACCCACGTCACCTGGAACCTGATCATCGAACGAAGGACGAACGGCTACGACATCGTGCACGCGGATCCGGAAGGCGTCTACTGACGTGGCTGGACGAGTCGCGTGCGGTCCCCGACGCGGCGACCTCGACGCGCCGGACTGACATCTGCACCTGCCAGCCCTGCGCGCGGGGGCTCGACCCCGTCAGAATGCGCCGCCGAGCACGACGCCGGCCCCGTCGCCGCCGATCGCCGGCGCGAGGTACAGCGCGTGGCCGGCGCGGTCCGGCCGCTCGGCCGGCCGCGGGTTCGTGAAGTACAGGTACAGCCCGCCGGCGACCGCCGCCGTCCCGAGCAACGTCACGGCGGTCGCGATGTTGGCGTGGTGCCGCGCGCTGTGGGTACGGGACAGCCCGGTGGCGTCGCACATGTCGGGCGCGTCGTTGCAGTAGCCGTGCAGGGCGTGCTGGTAGTCGCTGCGGGCGCGCAGGGTCGCGATGCCGGCGATCCCGACCGCGACCACGCCGGCCCCGGATGCGCCGAGCCCGATCAGGCGCCGGGTGCGGCCGGAGTCGCCGGCCGGCTCGGACGCCGCGGTGCGCCGCGCCCGCGTCCGGGTGGGGACGTCGAGCGCGATCCTGGTGCGATCGCCGCGCTGGATCGGGATGGTCCGGGGCCGCGCCCTGCCGTCGACGACGATCGTGATCTCGTGCGGGCCGGGATCGACGCGTCGCTCGTCGCCCACCGACGCGAGCAGGAGCGCAACGCCGTCGAGCTGGATCGCCAGGTGATCGGTGATCGCGTCGGGTGGCAGCACCAGCGTCAGGTGCGGCACGTCGCGCTCGAGGTCCTCGATCAGGGCGTGGATCTTCGAGGTGCGCTTGTCGCCGGCCTTGCTCGCCATCTGCTCGGCGTCGGTGTACCAGCGCCAGGCGGTGGCGAGCTTGCCCCACTCCTGGTAGCAGCGCGCGACGTTGAGCTTGGCACCGATCTCCGGATCGGTGCGATCGCTGTCCTCGAACGCGGTGCACGCCTCGGCGTAGCGCTTCTCGGCGAGCAGCTTCTGGCCCTTCTTGAACAGCTGGTCGGCGCGATCGACGCGATCGGCGTGGGCCGCACCGGCCAGCCCGCACAGTACGACGGCGGCGATCCAGGACCTCACTTCGTCACCGTGAACGTGCCGCTGTCGAGGTACGACTGCGCCAGCGGCAGCTGGGGGTGGAGGAGGTCGCCCTGCTCGGCACCGGGCGAGCCGCCGAGCGTCGACAGCGCGCGCAGCGTGTAGCTGTGGCCGACCTGGAACAGGTCGGGCGGCAGCGCGAACGCCGGGTCCTTGCCCGCCGCGGCGAACACCAGCACGCGATCCACCGCCATCGTCATCGGATCGAACACCAGGTCGAACAGCTGCAGGTTGTAGGACCTCGGACCCTGGGCCGCGGTGCTCGGGGGCGCGTCGACGGTGAAGCTCACGTCGAAGAACTGGGTCGACTGCTTGATGAACGCGTTGTCGGTCGCCAGCACGGTGCTGCCGATCGTGATCACCTGGGGCAGTCCGGCCGGCAGATCCAGGACCACCGGGGTCGGTGATGGCGACGGCGCCAGGAACTGGTTCATCCCGGCGAACAGCGTGACCGGGATCGGCATGCCCATCGGGCCGATCGGCGCCATGTACACCCGGCTGACCGCGGTCGCGAGCGTGAAGATCGTGTTCCAGCCCCGCGTCGCGAACGGGTTCTCGTAGCTCACGCTCACGCCGGTGTCGGTCATCGCGACCGCGCCGCTCTGCAGGACCGGGCCGGTATTCGATGCGACGGCGTAGCCGGGCGCCGCGACCAGGCTCCAGGTGATCTGGACCGCCGGCGGCGCCGGCACGCCCGGTCGCACGTTCTTGTAGCGCTCGACGATCATGCCCGGCATGACCGACGCGCTGAACGTCGGTGACAGCGGGCCCGGCGCGACCGACGCCATCATCAACGGGAACATCGGAGTCGTCACGGCGCCGGCCGTGTCGCCCTGGGTGACCGGCATCGCCTCGGTGACGCCGGTCAGGATCGGCCCGGCATAGCGCAGGATCAGGAACGCGTCGTCGGTCGTGATCTGATCGATCTGCGGCCGGCCGGACACGCTGTTCGCGGCGGTGAAGCCGAACGCCGGCGGCGCGAGCTGCAGGGCGCCCACCGGCGCCTCGGTGGCGGAGAACCCGCGCTGCAGCCACGCGCCGACCACGTAGGCCTGGAAGCTCTGGCCCGCGGCGATGGGAGCATCGAGCGTTGCGCTGACCGCGAACGTCGCGCCCATCGGCGCATCCCGCCGGCCGGGGTGCTCCAGCACGCCGTACAGCGTGTTGCCGAACCGGGCGCTGTCCGTCGCGGACGTCGCCGGGTTCGGGGAGAAGTCCAGCACCGACAGCTGGGGGCCGGGGAACGCCACCAGCCGCCGGATCGGCGTGGGGTCGTGCGCGAGCGTGAACTCGACCGGGGCCGGCGTGCGCAGCTGCGTGGTCAGGCGGCCATGGCTCGGATCGGGCACGGCCGGCACCCGATCGAAGCCGCTCGGGTCGCGGCTCGCGACGAGGTAGGTCGCCGAGATCTCGGCCGGATCGATCGGCGCGAACACGACCTTGCCGCCGATCGACATCCGCGTGACCGCGATCGAATCTCCTGCGCCGACCGTGTTCTCGATCCCGGCGAGCTGTGCGCAGCCGATCGCGGCCGCCCCCACGGCGGCGGGGAGCACCCGGTACAGGACAGCAGTCAGCCGCACGATGGCGCGATGCTATCATCGCACCGGCAGCGCGTAGTGCGCCGCCGCGGCCGGTGTCGCAGCCATCACGATCCGGCGGCTCGCGGCGTTTTCGCCGGCGTCAGGACTTGCGGTCGCGGCTCGCCTCGGCGCGCCCGTCGGAGCGCTCCGCGTCGCCCTCGACGGCGTCGCCGTCCTTGTCGCGCTGCCAGAACCGCAGGCGCGACCGGCCCTCGCGATCGTCGTCCTTCTTCTCGCCCTTCTCCGGCTTCTCGCCCTTCTCCGGCTTCTCGCCCTTCTCCGGCTTCTCGTCCTGGCGCTTGATCCGCACCGATGCCTTGACGTCGGGCTCGGCGCCGACGAACCGATCGCTGTTGGGGATGAACCGGATCTCGGTCTTGATCTCGAACGACAGGGTGGTGAGGATCTTGGCGATCTCCTCGCTGACGTTGAGGTTGGACAGAAACTCGCGGGTCTCGCGCGCGATCACCTCGAACACCTTGTCCTTGGCGCCGTCGGCCGACGAGGCGATGTAGCCCACCGCGTCGGGCAGGCTCTCCCGCGCGATCTTGCGAATGCCTTCCTCGGTCGAGAACACTGCGCCCAGCCCGGCGGCGAACGTCTTGCGCACCAGCTCGGGCACCAGGCGCTCGAGCCGGTGGCGGATGGTCTCGGGCAGCTCGTCTTGCGGCCCCGGCAGCCCGGGGTCGCCGTTGCCGGGCACGCGCTCGCCGGGCGCCGGCGGGATCGTCGCCGGGCGCTCGCGCCGCTGCGGCGGCTCGTCGTCGCTGACCATACCCAGGCGTACCGCCGATCCGCGTCGCGATCAACCTGGTATTCTGCCCAGGAATGGCTGAGCCGGCCGCACGCGTGGTACCATCGAAAATCGGCGATCCGGGGCGCAGCGATGGGCCCGGCTCGCCGGCCGAGGCCGGCCCGCCTGTGGCGTGCAGCG
This sequence comes from Kofleriaceae bacterium, assembly GCA_041495365.1. Taxonomy (GTDB): domain Bacteria; phylum Myxococcota_A; class Polyangia; order Haliangiales; family Haliangiaceae; genus JABFXX01. The sequence continues at coordinate 29,665 of JBGQCL010000011.1, forward strand.
AGGCCGCGCGGGGCGCCGCACCACGCGCCGACCCGCCGGAGCCGCACGATCCACGACCCGGCGATTCGATGCTCGCGCTCCACGATGCCGCGCGCTATCGCAACGCCCAGCGCGCGCGGCGGCCGCCGCTCAGGATCCGGAGCTGGCGCGCCTACTGGATCACGTTCCTGGTGATCGGCAGCTACCTCTGGCTCCGCCTGCGCGCGCGGTTTCACGCCGACGCGTGGATCGAGCACGCGCTGCGCGCGACCCACCTGCGCAACGCGCGCCGGATCGAGCGCTCGATCTGCGAGCTCCAGGGCCTGTTCATCAAGGTCGGCCAGCTGATCTCGATCATGAGCAACTTCCTGCCCGAGGAGTTCCGCCGCGAGCTCGAGGGCCTGCAGGACGCCGTGCCGCCTCGGCCGTACACCGACATCGAGGCCCGGATCCGCGAGGAGCTGAAGCGCAGCCCCGCCGAGATGTTCGCGAGCTTCGACGAGCGGCCGATCGCGTCGGCGTCGATCGGCCAGGTCCACGCCGCGCGGCTGCCCGACGGCACCAAGGTCGCGGTCAAGGTCCAGTACCCGCACATCGAGGACGTCGTGCGCCGCGACCTCAACACGCTGCGCCGGATCTTCTGGATCATCGGCTGGTTCGTTCCGTACCAGGGCCTCGACGAGCTGTACCGCGAGATCCGCGCGATCGTCCTCGACGAGCTCGACTACCACGCCGAGGCCCACAACGCCGAGCGGATCGCCGCCAACTTCACGGGCCGCACCGACGTCGGCTTCCCGCGCGTGGTCCACGAGCTGTCGACCGCGCGGGTCCTGGTCACCCACTTCGAGACCGGCTGCAAGATCACCGACCGCGCCAGCATCAAGCAGCTCGGCCTCGACCCCGGCGCGCTCGCCCGCCAGGTCGTCGAGATCTACTGCCAGCAGATCTTCACCGACGGCGTCTACCACGCCGATCCGCACCCCGGGAACCTGCTCGTGCGGCCCGGCGCCGACGGCCAGCCGCCGACCATCGTGTTCCTCGATTTCGGCGCGGTCGCCGAGATCCCGGGCAACGTCCGCCAGGGCATGGTCGAGCTGCTCCAGGGCGCGCTGACCCGCGACACCCGCCGGATCGTCGGGGCGATGAAGCAGATGGGGTTCGTCGCGCGCGGCGCCCACGAGCAGACCTTCGAGCAGGTCATCGAGTACTTCCACGAGCGGTTCCAGGAGAACGTCTCGCTCGAGTCGCTCAACCTCAAGGACATCAAGTTCGACCCCCAGAAGGGCCTCGAGAGCGTCGCCGACCTGCGCAAGATGGACATCTCGCTGCGCGAGCTCAGCGGGAGCTTCCACATCCCCAAGGAGATCATCGTCCTCGAGCGCACGCTGCTGCTGCTGATGGGCCTGTGCACCGAGCTCGACCCCACGCTCAACCCGATGACGGTGATCCGGCCGTACCTCGAGCGCTTCGTGCTCGGCGACGAGGGCGACTGGTCGCAGCTCCTGGTCGAGACCTCGAAGGACCTCGTGATGACGGTGACCGCGCTGCCGTCCGAGATCCGCAAGTTCATCCGGCTGGCCCACGCCGGCGAGCTCCAGCTCAAGTTCAAGAACTTCGACGCGCCGGTCCACCTGATGTACCGGCTCGGCCACCAGTTCATCTACGCCGCGATCGGCATCGCGGGCGCCGCGATCGCCGTGATCCTCGAGGGCCGCGGCGACGATCCGCGCGCCGCGTGGGGCTGGTGGGTCGCGCGGATCGCGGGCGTGATGCTCGTGTGGAGCTGGTGGACGTCGCGCGGCCTGCTGCGCAAGAGATGACCATGACATGTCCACGCACTGGCGGAGTCTGAGGGCTCGCCTGGACGCCGCGATTCGACTGTTTCGCTTGCAAATTCACGTGGTACACTTGACGAGGCATCATGCTGGACACGCGGGCTCTCGTACTCGACGACGATGATGCAACCGTTGACGTGCTCGCGCGTTGCTTGCGCAAGACAGTGCGAGATGTCGACCAGGCCATCGAGTGCGATCGAGCCCTCGAGCTATTCGCAACCATCGGCATCCAGTCGTTGTGCTGGATCTCATGATGCCGAAGATGGACGGGTTCGAGGTCATGCAGCGCGTCCACGGGATCGAACCGGACACGCAGGTCATCATCGTGACCGGCTATGCCAGCGTCGACAATGCGATCAGCGCAGTGAACCAGCATGCGTTCGGCTTTCTCCGCAAGCCGTTCGACAACAATGAGCTCCGGCACCTCGTCATTGCTGCCTTTTCCAGGTATCAGGAACGCCGCGGGAACAGGAGACGCGACCCTCGGCAGGACGATTTCGGCTTGCATGGGTCTGATGTCGAGGAGATCGAATCGCTCTATCACGAGGTCGCAAGGCTATCGACCGCGCTCGAGCGATCGCCGGACGATCCAGCCCTCCAGACCGCTTACCGTGACAGCTTCGCGCGGCTACGCAGTGCACAAGCTCGGGAGGCCGAGCTCGCGTCGCGAGCGTTCCGAGACAATCTTGCCCTTCGGCAAGGCATGGGATACTCCTCGATCGAGGCCGCGCGGCGGGTGCTCGATCGTGACAAGGGTTCTACCTAACGTTGCACGTCTGTCGACGGTTCCCATCGAACGACGTCACGCGCCCACAACGGACGCAGAGCACGCTCGGGCCTATGAAGGATTCCGCCCCTGCTTGCCCGCGCAGACGAAGTGGCAGGTCGGCTGGTTGGCGTCGCATCCGACGCCGCCGAGCTGCACGCCGCCCTCGGTGCGGTCGATCTTGTTCGCGAGGTTGCCGTCGGTCAGATCGTTCCAGCCCTGCGCGATCGCGGCACCGGTCACCAGCTGATAGACGCCCACGTGGTGGATCATGCGGGTGGCCGGTGAGCCGTTCGCATCGGCGAGCCACGCCTTGTAGGCGCCGGGTAGACTGGCCGCCTAGGCACGCGCCTGGCAGATCGCGTCGGCGCCGGTCAGCCCGCCGAGCGCGCAGTCGTGCACCGTGCTGGTGACGAACACGAGGTGCGCGCTCAGGTCGGCGTCCGGCGGCGGCGCGTCGATCGCGGCGCCATCGATCGCGGCGGCGTCGATCGGCGCGTTGCTCTTGACCGCGCCGCAACCGGACAGCAACAGCCCGACAGCGAGGATGCCTCTCATCCAGCGCACTGTAGCGCAGGCCGCCGCCGCGCAGCGTGAGCGATGTCGCGGCCGCACAGCGCGTGATATGAAGCCTGCCAACCGATTGTGTAGGAGAGTCCGCGATGCGATCGTCCAAGCCGCTTCTCGTCGTCGCCTGCCTGTTCGGCATCTGCGGGCTGCGGTCGACCGTCGTCGCCCCGGCCGCGGCCCAGCCGGCGGCGCCCCGGCGCATCGTGATCGCCGCCGGCACGCTGCTCGACGGCAAGGGCCACGTCGTCAAGAACACGCGGATCGTCGTCGAGGGGGCCAGGATCGTGGGGATCGACCCCAAGGCCGGTCCGGTCGATCACGACCTGCACGCGCTGACCGTGATGCCGGGCTGGATCGACGCGCACGACCACCTGACCTGGAGCTTCGGCGCCGACGGCAAGAACGCGGGCTCCGACCGGACCACGCAGGAAGCGGCCTACGCCTCGGCCGAGAACGCGCGGGTGACGCTGCTCGCGGGGTTCACGACGATCCAGAGCGTCGGGTCACCGACCGACGTCCCGCTGCGCGACGCGATCGCCAGGGGCCTCGCGCCGGGGCCGCGGCTGCTGACCGCGGTCGAGCCGCTGGAGGGCAACGGCCCCAGGACCGGCACACCCGACGAGATCCGCGCGTTCATCCGCAAGCAGAAGCAGGCGGGCGCTGATGTCATCAAGATCTTCGCATCGGAGAGCATCCGCAAGGGCGGCGGGATGACGCTGTCGCAGGCCCAGCTCGACGCGGCGTGCGACGAGGCCAAGCAGCAAGGGCTGCGCACGCTGGTGCACGCCTACAAGCAGGCGGTGCGGGCGGCCGCGCTGGCCGGCTGCACCCAGGTCGAGCACGGCGCGCTCGCCACCGACGAGGATCTGAAGGTGCTGGCCGACAAGGGCACGTACTTCGACCCGCAGGCCGGTCTGGTGATCGAGAACTACCTGCTGAACAAGGCCAGCTACCTCGGCACCGAGGGCTACACCGAGGAGGGTTTCGCGGCGATGCAGAAGATCCTGCCGATGAACCACGAGCTGGTGAAGCGCGCGTCGAAGATCCGCGGCCTCAAGATCGTGTTCGGCACCGACGCGGTCGCCGGCTCGCACGGCCGCAACGCCGAGGAGTTCATCGACCGGGTCCGCGACGGCGGGGTCGATCCGATGACCGCGCTGGTGTCGGCCAACGCGCTGGCCGCCGAGGCGATCGGCCTGGCCGACCAGATCGGCTCGATCGCGCCGGGGCTGCAGGCCGACATCATCGCGCTCGACGGCGATCCGCTGAAGGACATCACCGCGGTGCGGCGCGTCGTGTTCGTGATGAAGGGCGGCGTCGTGTACAGGGATCTGCCCGGCCACTAGCTCGTCGGGCGGCGGCGATCGCGTCAGTGGCCCGACCGGTCCGCGCGGTGTGACGGTCGCTCAAGGCCGCGCATCCGCCACGAAAATTTCAGGCGGAGGATCGGCGGAATACCGTGATACCGTCCGCAGATCGTGGGCTCGACTGTCAGCACAGCCGCGTCTCCACCCGCCGGGTCGATGGTCGAGCTCGACACGCCGGAGCTGCGCGACGCGTTCGCGCGCGAGGTGGGCGACGTCAACCGCCGCCGGCTGCGCGTGATCGGGCCGGTCATGGTGGTGGTGCACGTCATCCACGCCTGGCTGTTCTGGGTCGCCGCGGCCGAGCCCGGCGCACTGAGCGAGGTCACGCGCGTCGCGCTCGGCCGCCTGGTCGTCGTGCACGTCGCCATGGTGCCGCTGACCGGCGTGCTCGCCGTGCTGGTGTTTCGAGTGCCGCGCGGCGTCGTCCCGCGGCTGATGGGCCCGGTGGTGGCCACGCTCTACCTCGTGCATGGCGCGCTGTGCACCGCGCTCGGGCTGATCTCCACGCAGAGCGTGAGCACCTACGTCGGCTATTGCCTCGGCATGGCGGTCATCCTGTGCATCACGCCCCGCACCGCGGTGATCGCGTACTGCATCGGGCTGGCCACGCTGGTCGTCTCGCTGCTCGTGATCGTACCGACCTCGGTGGCGTTCCTGGCGACGATGCCGACCTGCGGGACGATCACCGCGGTGGGGGTCGCGCTCGCGATGACGCTGTACGCGGCGCGGCGCCGCGAGTTCCGGCAGCGCGTGACGATCGAGCGCCAGCGCGATCAGCTCGGCGCGCTCAACGCCGACCTGGAGCGCCGGGTCCAGGCGCAGGTCGGCGAGATCGTCACGCACGCGGCCGAGGTCGAGCAGCTCAACGCGCAGCTCCGGGCCCAGGTGCGCGCGCGCTCGAGCGAGCTGTCGCTCGCGCTGGCCCGGCTGGCGCAGCGTCGCGAGGACAGCGGTGTCCCGAGCGGCACGCGGCTCGGCGGCCGGTTCGTGGTCGGGGAGGTCATCGGCGAGGGCGCGATGGGCGTGGTCCACCGCGGCGTCGATCAGCTCACCCGCGCGCGGGTCGCGATCAAGATCGTCCAGGCGACCTCGACGCAGACGCTCGAGGCGCTGCGCCGGTTCGCGCGCGAGGCCGGCACCGCCGCGGCGATCGCGCACCCGGCGGTCGTGCGCATGCTCGACGTCGACATCTCCGACGATGGCCTGCTGTATCAGGTCCAGGAGCTGGTCGACGGCCGGCCCCTGGCGCACATGATGCAGCTGCCGTGGCGTCCGGGGGACGCCGCGCGGGTCGGCGCGGTGCTGTGCGACGCGCTCGCCGCCGCGCATGCGGTGGGGGTGGTCCACCGCGACGTCAAGCCCGAGAACATCATGCTCACGCCCGTCGCCCCGGGGCTGAAGCTGCTCGACTTCGGGATCGCGAAGCTGTACGCGGCGGTCCACGGCGGCGGCGCGGTGACGCGCACCGGGATGATCATCGGGACGCCGGCGTACATGGCGCCCGAGCAGGTGCTGGGCGCGAGCGAGGTCGGCGATCGCGCCGATGTCTACGCGGCCGGTGTGATCCTGTTCCGCCTGCTGTCGGCGCGTCATCCGTTCGAGTCCGAGTCGCCGCGCGAGATGATGATGAGCCGGCTGATCGACGACGCGCCGCGCATCGCCACGGTGCAGCCACCGGTGCCCGCGGCGCTCGCGCAGCTGGTCGACCGCTGCCTCGCGCGTCAGCCCGGCGAGCGGCCTGCGGCGGCCGAGCTCGCCCACCAGCTCGCGCGCTGGGCGGACGCCGCCGGCGCCCCGCCGCTGGAGTGCAGCGCCGGCGCGCTGCCCGAGACCGCCGCGACCCTGGCCCAGGCCGCGGTCGGCGGCGACGACCTGTCGACGTACTGAGGCCGGTGAGGCTGGCTGATCCGGCGATGCAGCCGGTCCAGATCGCGGCGATCCGCGCCCACCCGACCGCCGGCATCCCGCACAATCCGCCGCATGGAAGACACGATCCTCGTGCAGCGCGACGGGGCGATCGCGACCGTGGTGCTGAACCGGCCGGACAAGCTCAACGCGCTGACCCGCCAGATGTGGGTGCGGCTCGGTCAGGTGTTCGCGCAGCTCCACGCCGACGACGACCTGCGCTGCCTGGTGATCCGCGGCGCCGGCACGAAGGCGTTCGCGCCCGGCAACGACATCGCCGAGTTCGCGGCCGAGCGGTCCAGCGTCGAGCAGGCGCGGGCCTACGGCGACGACATGCGGCGCGCGATCGAGGCGATCGGCGCCTGCCGCCACCCGATCGTCGCCCAGATCCACGGCATCTGCGTCGGCGGCGGCCTGGAGATCGCCGGGCTCGCCGACCTCCGGATCTGCTGTGAGTCGAGCCGGTTCGGCGTGCCGATCCACAAGCTCGGCCTGGTGATGGCGTACGCCGAGATCGGCGCGCTGATCGCCCTGGTCGGCGAGCCGACCGCGCTCGAGATCCTGCTCGAGGGCCGGATCTTCGATGCGGGCGAGGCGCACGCCAAGGGCCTGGTGACCCGGGTGGTCGGCGACGACCAGGTCGAGGCCGAGGCCCGGGCCACGGCGCGGCGGATCGCCGAGGGCGCGCCGCTGGTCGCGCGCTGGCACAAGAAGTTCGCGCGCCGGCTGCGCGATCCGAGGCCGCTCGACCCGGCCGAGTACGACGAGGGCTTCGCGTGCTTCGGCACCGAGGACTTCCACACCGGCTACCGCGCGTTCCTCGCCAAGCAGCGGCCCGAGTTCACCGGCACATGAAGCGCTTGGCCCGGGTGCCCGCGCGGGCATAGAGTCCGGCCGACATGAACGCCGCGCTGCAAGGAATCAAGGTCGTCGAGCTCGCCCAGATCATGGCCGGCCCGACCTGCGGCCTGATGCTCGCCGACCTCGGCGCCGACGTGATCAAGATCGAGAAGCTCCCGGGCGGAGACGACACGCGGGCCTACCAGGAGCCGCTGGTCAACAGCGAGCCGGCGGCGTTCATGATCCTCAACCGCAACAAGCGCAGCCTCGCGGTCGACCTCAAGACCCCGGGCGGCCTGGAGGTCGTGCGGCGGCTGGTCGCCGGCGCCGACGTCCTGATCGAGAACTACCGCAAGGACACACTCGACCGGCTCGGCCTCGGCTACGACGCGGTGAGCCGGCTCAACCCGCGGCTGGTGTACTGCGCGATCTCGGGCTACGGCCGCACCGGCCCGTACGCCGACAAGGGCGGCTTCGATCTGATCGCGCAGGGCTTCGCCGGGATCATGAGCATCACCGGCGAGCCCGGCGGCCCGCCCGCCAAGAGCGGCACGTCGATCGCCGACATCAACGCCGGCATCCTCGCCGCGCTCGGCATCGTCTCCGCGCTGCTGGCGCGCGCCACCACCGGCCGCGGCCAGCTGGTCGAGACCTCGCTGATGGAGGCCGCGGTCCAGCAGACGTACTGGCAGGCGGCGGTGTTCTTCGCGACCGGCATCAACGCCGGCCCGACCGGCTCGGCCCACATCCTCACCGCGCCGTACCAGGCGTTCGCCACCGCCGACGGCTGGATCAACGTCGGCGGCGCCAACCACGCCAACTGGGAGCGGATCACCCGCGTGATCGGCCGGCCCGAGCTCACCACCGACCCGCGGTTTCAGACCAACGGCGCCCGCATGCGCCACCGCGACGAGCTGGTCGCGCTGATCGCCGAGCCGCTGCGCACGCGGACGTCGGCGGAGTGGATCCGCGCGTTCGAGGCCGAGGGCGTGCCGGTCGGCCCGGTCAACCGGATCGGCGACATGCTCGCCGACCCGCAGGTCGCCGCGCGCGAGATGGTGATCGAGGTCGATCACCCGCGCGCCGGCCGCACCCGTGCGCTCGGCATGCCGATCAAGTTCTCCGACGCCGGCGTCGACCTGACCCGCCCCGCGCCGCTGCTCGGCCAGCACAGCCGCGAGCTGCTGGACGAGCTCGGCTACTCCGCCGCCGAGATCGACGCCCTGCAGCGAGCCGGCGCCGTGCTGCTGGGCTGACCCGGCCCCGCGGTCACTGGCAGCCGTCGGGGTGCGGCGGCGAGTTCGTGGTCTGTTTGATCGTGATCGAGCACGTGATGCGCTTGGAGCTATCAGCAGGGGTGATGAACCGGACATTGCACCCGCAGTCGCCCGGGTCGTTCGGGTTGATCCAGCCCTCGAACGTACAGGACGTTCCCCCCGGCTGGTCGATCGGCGTGACGATGCATTGGTCTGGGTCGTGGTGATTGCCGTCGCTGCAGCGCAGTAACCCAGCCGGCAGCGGGATGTGATGCAGGTTGTTGACACCGAACTGGTTGTTGCCGTCGGAATCGCTCGTCGAATAGCGCGTGGTCGTCACCGGTGAAGCCGGACAGGCGGTGCAGATGCCCTGCAGGCAGCCGTTGCCGGTGTCGCACGGCGAGCCGGTGTCGCAGCACACTTGCCCCAGGCCACCGCAGTGGCAGTTGTTGTCGCAATGGTCGCTGTTGTTCAGGTTGCCATCGTCGCACCTCTCGTGACCGAGCCACTGGAAACCGTCGCCGCAGCGGGCGGGCACGCAGGTGCTGAGACAATCGCCGTCATTGCTCGTACTGCCGTCGTCGCACCCCTCGTGACCGGCCCATACGAGGTGATCGCCGCACCGGGCGTTCTTGCATGCGCTGGTGCAGGCCCCGCTGTTGCTGTTGGCGGTGCCGGCGTCGCACTCCTCGTGATCGAGCCACTGGAAACCGTCGCCGCACTGCGCCATCTTGCAGGTGTTGGTGCAGGCGTCGTTGTTGCTCGTGTTCCCGTCGTCGCAGTCCTCGTGACCGAACCACTGGAAACCGTCGCCGCACTTCGCGATCGTGCAGGCGTTGGTGCAGCCGTCGTTGTTGCTCGGGTTGCCGTCGTCACACTCCTCCCCGGGCTCCGGGACACCGTTGCCGCAGCTGAGCTTCGTGAAGATCGCCGTGATGGTCTGGTCCCCATTGATCGGCAGCACGCACGGCGCAGTGCCGCTGCACATCGGCGTCCCCCACCCGACGAACTTCGATTGCAGTTGCACGGCAGGCGCTGCGGTCAATGTGATCACGCTCCCCGCATCGACGGACATCGAGCACATGCCCGGGCAGCTCAGCGAACCCGGCGTCGCGGTCACCGTCCCGACCCCGGGTCCGGCCAGCGCGACGGTGACGGTGTAGCGCTTGACATCGAACGCCGCCCCCACCGTGACGTCGTCGCTCACCTTGAACGAGCAGGTGGGTTCGCTGCCGGTGCACGGTCCCGACCAGCCGCTGAACGTCGAGCCGGGGTCCGCCGCGGCGGTGAGCGTCACGCTGGTGCCATCCGCCACGCTCGCCGTGCACGTCGTCCCGCACGTGATGCCGCCGACGCTGGAGGTGACCGTGCCACTGCCACCATGGCTACGCTGCACGGTGATCGCGCGCAGCCCGGGCGCGGCGTCGCCAGCAGGGTGAGCGTCGGGCACCGCGCGAGGGACATCACCACACGCCGCGATCGCGACCGGCGCGAGCACGCACAACCACCCTCTCGATCTCGTCGGTCTGATGGTATTCATGGTCACCTGGATGCTTGAATCCGCAGTACAGTCGTCTTGCATAATTCCTCCACAGAGGCCACATGTCCGCCGCCCGACCTGAGCTCGAATGAACGATTTCAAATGAGGTGTACGAGGTGCCATTCGCGCGGACGAGCAGATCGGCAGTCGGCCGTATCGTCGGTGTCATGCCGGCCTGGTCTGCGGCTTCCTCAGCACGAGGTGTACCGCTGGATCCATCAGGTCCAGCCGTGCGCAATGACTGGCGGTGCGCAGGCAAGTGAGCAGGACCTGCGCAACGCCCTGAGTACGCTTCGCTCATGTGATCGGGACGCCGAGCGCGGCGATTCGCCGGGGAGCCGTGGGTTCCGGCCGACGGCGCGGTGCGCGGAGATGCGGCCATCGCCCGATCCGGGCCCATCCCCCCCGCGCTGGCGCCGCTGCGCGGCCAGGTCCAGCAGCCGACCCGCGCCGTCCCATCCAGCGCCATCCCACCCGGACACGGCCGCAGGCCCGGCGCGGTTGACGGCCCGCGGCGGACCCTCGATGATCCCGGTCCCGTGACCGCCGACCCTGCCCTGCCGCCGGCCCCCGAGCCACCCGTCGAGGCGCGCGGCGTCGATCAGGGCCTCGATCGCGGCCGGATCCCGTTCGCGACCTACACCGACGAGGCGCTGTATCGCCGCGAGCTCGACCGGCTGTTCTACCGCGGCCACTGGTGCTACGTCGGCCTCGAGGCCGAGGTCCCCGCGCCCGGCGACTTCAAGCGCACCCAGATCGGCGAGCGCTCGGTCCTGCTCACCCGCGACGGCGACGGCGCGCTCCACGTCGTCGAGAACGTGTGCGCCCACCGCGGCGTCGCGTTCTGCCGCGAGCGCCACGGCAACCGCAGGACGCTGGTCTGCCCGTACCACCAGTGGACCTACAGCCTGGCCGGCGAGCTCCAAGGCGTACCGTTCCGCCGCGGCCTGCGCCGCGCCGGCGAGGTCCAGGGCGGCATGCCGGCGGACTTCCGGCTCGAGGACCACGGCCTGACCCGGCTCGAGGTCGCGACCCGCGGCGGCGCGGTGTTCGCGTCGTTCGATCACGGCGTCGAGCCGTTCGAGCAGTTCGTCGGGCCTGCCGTGCTGCGCTACGTCGACCGGCTGTTCAACGGCCGCGCGCTGCGCCTGCTCGGCTACAACCGCCAGCGCATCCCCGGCAACTGGAAGCTGATGCAGGAGAACATCAAGGACCCGTACCACCCGGGCCTGCTGCACACCTGGTTCGTCACGTTCGGCCTGTGGCGCGCCGACAACGCCGCGCAGCTGATCATGGACCGCCACCACCGCCACGCCGCGATGATCTCGACCCGCGGCAACGCCGGCGCTGCGTCGGAGGCCTCGCAGGTCGCCAGCTTCAAGCCACAGATGACGCTCGCCGACCCCCGCTTCCTCGACATCGTGCACGAGCCGTGGTGGGGCGAGCCGACCGCGGTGATGGTCACGCTGTTCCCCAGCGTCATCCTCCAGCAGCAGGTCAACAGCGTGTCGACCCGCCAGATCGTCCCGGTTGGCCCCGGCGTGTTCGACTTCGTGTGGACGCACTTCGCGTTCGCCGACGACGATGACGCGATGATCCAGCGCCGGCTGCGCCAGGCCAACCTGTTCGGCCCGGCCGGCTTCGTGTCGGCCGACGACGGCGAGGTCATCGAGCTGTCGCAGCGCGCGTTCGCGACCAGCCCCGGCGGCCACACCACGGTCGAGCTCGGCGGCCGCGACGTCGGCGACGCCGACCACATGATCACCGAGACCCTGATCCGCGGCATGTACCGCTACTGGCAGCAGGTCATGGCGTGATCGACCCCGACTACGCCGAGCTGCTCCAGCTCCAGGCCGCCTATGCCGCCGCGGTCGACGCTGGCGACTGGGACACGTGGGCCGAGCTGTTCATCGACGACTGCCGCTACCGGCTCCAGCCGCGCGAGAACTACGATCGCGGCCTGCCGCTCGCCACCCTGGCGTTCGAGAGCAAGGGCATGCTCCAGGATCGCGCCTACGGGATCCGCGAGACCCTGTTCCACGACCCGTACTACCAGCGCCACGTCGTCGGGCCGCCGCTGGTCCGCCGGCGCGAGGCCGGCCGGGTCCACACCGAGACCGCCTACGCGGTGTTCCGCACCAAGCTGTCCGAGCCGACGATCGTGTTCAACGTGGGGCGCTACCTCGACGAGATCGTCGCCACGCCGGCCGGGCTGCGGTTCGCGGTCCGGCTGGCGATCTACGACAGCGAGCTGATCCCGAACTCGATCATCTATCCGATCTAGCCCGCCGATCTATCGCGATCGAGCTCCCGGTGGGCGCGGCGGGCCATCACTAGGGGCAGCTCAGGGTCCCGAAGAAGTTGCAGCAGTTGTTGCCGGGCCGCCACGACGCCGGGGCCGCCGTGCACTCGCTGGCATCGGTCGCCGCCGCCCCGCTGGCGTCGATCACGTAGCAGAAGTCGGGACGGTCGGGCGGCTGGACGGCGTGGCAGGTCGCGATCGCGGTCGCCATGTCCGGCGCGGTGACGTCCGCGTGGCTCCGGCCGTTGTCGCAGCCAAAGCCTGGCAGCGCGTAGCCGCAGGTGTAGTTCCGGACGGTGGGGCACGCGCCGCAGTCGTCCGGACAGCTGCTGCAGGTCTCGCCGGCGCTGCACACGCCGTCGCCGCAGGTGTCGCCGATCACCTGGATGTCGCGGGTCGTCGATCGGCCGAGCTCGCGGCCGTGGTCGTCGCGCAGCGCGGTGGCCGTGACCGGGACGGTGCCGGCCACCAGCCAGGTATGGGACGCGGTCGCGCCGTCGGACGGCGTGCCGCTCACGGCGTCGAGCGTGCCATCGCCCCACGCCACCGAGTGCTGCACCTTGTCCGCGTACGGCCAGCACGGGCGCATGTTCACGGTGTAGTCGGCCTGCTGGCCGACGTCGGCGGTCGAGCTGCCCTGGATCATCGGACCGAGCGCCGTCGATCCGATCAGATCGAAGAACGCGAGGTGGCGGCGCCCGGTGGTGAACACCTGATGGCGCGACGGCGACTTGCCGAACACCGCGGCCGCGAAGTTGGCCGTGATCTCGGCGTCCGCGTCGAACGTCAGCGCGTGCACCGTCTCGCTGACGCCGTCGCCATCGGCGTCGCCGCAGTCGTTACCGAGGAACCCCCACAGATCGCCGCGCAGGAACGGCTGGACCCCGACCTGCGCGTAGACCAGGGCGTCGGTGTACAGGAACGCGCGGAACGCCACCTCGGCCCACGGCGAGGGCTGGATCCGGCCGGAGATCGATCCGGTCAGCGGGTTCGACGTCCGGGATCCGCCGAGCTGGAAGCTCGATCTGCCGGTGCACTTGTTGATCGTGCACGTGTAATCGAACGCGCCCGAGGCCTGCTGTCCGGTGTCGTAGGTGACCGAGCCGGTCACGCTCGCCGACAGATCCATGCCGATCGAGATCGGCAGGTTGAAGCCGATCCGCACCGGCACCGGGCCGACGAAGAACCAGATATCGAACAGGGCGATCTTGGCGAGCAGCTTCTCGAAGCTGTCGGAGAACGAGATCGTGCCCGTCAGCGTCGCCCCGTAGTCGACGGTGGCCGATCCGGCGGCGTGCACGTTCACGAACTCGACCGCGTACGGGATGCACACGCCGAAGATGCCAAACCGCCGCTGCTTCAGGTTCATCTCGAACGACACCGAGCCGTGGATGATGCCCTGGAGCGACAGATCGGCATCGACGTTCTTGCCCGGGCTGCCGGAGAACAGCGGGATCGACGTCGATCCGAGATCGATGGTCTTGCTCTTGGTGATCGCCTTGTCCGAGCAGCCACCGAACAGGCGCAGCAGGGTCCTGCGCTGCTGCGGCCGCATGGGGGCCGACGGCGGATCGAGCGGCTCGGCGATCGCCCGGAGCGCCGGCGTGAGCGCCCCCGCCCGCTCGGAGGCGACGATCTCGGAGACCACCGACTGGCTGACCGTGATGACCTGCTCGTCGGGCGCGGTGTCGTCGACCAGGTCGGCCTGAATGTCGGCCGGCAGCGGCGCCTGGGCGATCCCGCCGGCGTGCAGCAGGTAGAGCGAGTCGTCGAACGGCGTGTCGCTGCCGTCGGTGGTGCGGCCGGCAACGCGCGTCAGCCGCCAGTCGCCGCTGCCGCCGACCACCGCCTCGACGGTCGGCCGGAACGCGAGGTAGGTCGCCGGGCTGGCGTGAGGATTGAACCGCGTGCCAGCCCCCCACGCGATCGCGGTCTCGTCGTCGTCGTGGCCGTGCCGGTAGCCGCGGTCATCGCGGTCACCGCGGCGGTGGTCGTCGTCGCGGTCGCGATGGCGGCAGCGGTCATCGCGGTCGCGGTCGTGGTCGTGGTGGCCGTGGTGTCTGCGGTCGTCGCAGTCGTCGTCGGGTCGCCGCACCTCCGCCTGCGCCGCGATGAACAGCGTGTCGCCCGGCTGCCACGTGATGTCTTGCTGATACGTGAACTCGGTGACCGCGGGAGCATGGCGGGTATGGAATGCAAATCGATCGAGGATCGGGAGGTGCGTCCTCGGCGTCTGCGGGATGCGGCCGGCGTCGGTCTCGACGTCGAGGTGGCTCTCGGCGATCGACCACGGCGCATCGACGGCATAGCGGACAACGAGCTTGCCGCCGTCGATCGCGGCCGTGACGGCGCCGATCGCGGTGCCTCGCTCGGTGACCAGCGCGACCGTCGTGCTGCCGGCCCACTCCGGCGGTGGCAACGGATCCGCCGGGAGCGCGACCGGCGCGGCGGGCGGGCCGCCGGCCGGCGGCCTCGATCGCGTCTCCTGGGCCGCGTGTGGATCGCCGGTACACGCCAGCAACGGCACTGCGATCGCGAATGCGACGCGCACGATGCGAACATCCACATTCGCGATTCCTGACCAGTTCCTCATGGTTCCTCCTGCGACAACCGCGATGGGTTGTCGTCACAAACACGTGGACTTATGTAGGGATGTGTGGTGATATCGATTGAGTGTGCACGCCCTCGGGGCGTGCTCGCTATGGCTGCTTGTCGCGCAATCGAGTCGTTACAAGGCGTTACAATCGGTTACTTCGAATGCGTGCTCGCCCCTGCGCGCCCTGAAACGGAAGCCGCTCCCGGTGGTCACCGGACCTGGGCGGAGGCATCATCCTGCGCGGCGAAATGCCCGATGCTGGCGTCCTCCCACCACGCCCCCCACCGGTGTTGATGGGCCGCGGGGCCGAGCTCGCGTGGTGCGCTGACGCGTTGTCGCGCCGGCGCGTGGTCGCGATCTGCGGACTGCCGGGGATCGGCAAGACCTCGCTGCTGCTCACCGCGGCGCATGACCAGGCACGGCGTGTAGCGGGCACCGTGGCCTATCACGCGGCCGCCGACGGCGAGCGGATCGGCGACGTCCTCGCGTCGCTGCTCGCCGGCGCGCAGACCGGCGCGGCGGCCGGCTCGCTGCGTGCGGCGCTCGATCAGCTCGTGGTCCGGTCGCAGCGGGCGCCGGTCGTGCTGTGCATCGACGACATCCATCGCATCTCCGATCCGATGCTGCTCGACGTGCTGGCGCACCTCGGTGCGTCCTCCAGCTCGCTGTGGATCGCCGTTGCGTCGCGCCGGCAGCTCCCGCTGCCGGACACCGACATCGACGGCGCGGTGCTCCGCGTCGGCCCGCTGTCGACCGAGAGCGCCCGCGCGCTGTGGGCGGACCTCGAGGAGCGGTTCGGGCCGTCGATCGCGCTGTTCGATGCGCTCGACGCGGCGACGCGCGCCAGCCCGTTCGCGCTGCGGCGCGCGTTCGCGACCGGCAGGACGGGCGGCGACGACGGCGTCGGCCTGACCGGGCTGGCGCCGGCGCACGCAGCGCTGCTCGCACAGCTCTGCGCGTTCGACGGCCCGGTCGACGTCGACCGGCTCACCGCGGTGATCCCCGACGACATCGCCGCGCTGCCGGCGCTGCTCCAGGCGCTGCTCGTCGAGCTGACCCCGTCGCGCACGCTCACCGTCCACGACCTCGTGCGCGCGTCGGTGGTTCGCTCGGCGCGGCCGCCGGGGGTTGCCGAGCACGTGGTCTGCCTCCGGTTCCACGACGCCGGCGGCAACGACCTCGCGCGGCTGCGCCACACGATCGGTGCCCGGCAATGGGCCGCGGCGAGCGCGCTGATCGACCGGATCATGAAGCCGCACTACGGCTTCTTCCCGATGGGCGCGGCCGCCGAGACCCAGGTGCTCGCGGCGTTCGGTACGCTGCACGACGCGCGGATCGAGCTGCCGCTACCGCTCCGGCTCGCGCGGCTCCAGCTCGCGGCGCGCCACGGCCAGGGCCGCGTCGTCCTGGACGCGTTGCGCGACGAGGCCGCGAGCGAGCCGGCGGCGTGGCCCCACCTCGGCACCGTCGAGCTCCTGCTCGGCGATGCGCCCGCGGCGGAGGCTCACCTCCGGCGAGCGCTGGCGGATCCGACGGTCGCCGCAGGTCCGATCGTGCGGGCGTTCCTGCTCGCCATCCTGCTGGAGGTGCTACGCACGCAGGGCCGGGTCGACGCCCTGCGCGAGGTGCTCGCGGAGTTCCAGGCGGCCATCGCCCAGCTCGGGCCGATCGGTGCCGGCGTGGCCCAGGTGATGATCGCGGCGATCGCGTACGATCAAGAGGACTACGAGGACGCGGCCGCGCGGCTCGCGTCGGCCCGCCCGTTCATCGCGCCGCTGTCGCTGGTCCCGGCGCTCCAGGCGATGCACGCCCTGCTCGAGCGCGCGGCCGGCGCGGCGCTCGCGACCCCACCGTACGGCGCACCGCCGTCGTCCGCGGTCACCCGCGCCCTGTTCGAGGACGTCGACTTCCTGCGCGCGACGCTGCTCCTGTTTGCGGCCGACGGCGACCTGTTCGAGGGCAACGTCGCCGACGCCGAGGCCCGCGCGCGCGACGCCGAGGCGCTGGCCGCGCGCGGCGGCTACCGCGGGATCCAGCACTGGGCGATCTATGTCCGCGCCGAGTGCCTCCGCATGCGCGGCCGGGTCGAGGACGCCGCCGAGCTGGCCGAGCAGGCGCTGGGGGATCCGCTGACCGAGATCCATCGCCGCCAGCGCCACCTGATGCTGTCGGTCGCGGCGCTCAGCCTGGCGCAGCTCGGGCGTCTGGACGACGCCCGCCGCAAGGTCGGATCGCTCGACGACTTCGTCCACGCGCCGGTCAAGGCGGCGCGGCTCAGCGTGCTGCCGTGGATCGAGCCCGGCGAGCCCAGGTCCGGCCTCGGACAGGTCGAGCTCGCGCTCGCGCAGCTCGAGCGCTCGCTTGCGACCGGCGACCTCGAGCAAGCTCGGCGCTGGACCGCGCAGGCCGCGCCGGTGCGCACGTCGCGCTGGCGCTACCTCCGGGCCCGGCTCGCGGTGCTCGATGCCGAGCTCGCCGTTCGCTGCGCGGACGCTCACGCCGCCGAGCGTGCGCTCGGCGAGGCCGAGGCGGCGTGCGCGGAGCGCGGCTACCGGCGCGAGCATGCGGTGGCGGCGCTGATCGCGGTCGCGCTCGCCCAGCTCGTGGGCGATGCCGCACGGGCGGCGCACTGGGCCGGTGCCGCGGCGTCGCGCGCCGCGGGGATCGCGGCCGACCTCGCCGCCGCGGCGGCCCGGCTACCGGGGGGCGGCGCCGGAATCCCGCCCGACGACCCCCGGGCCGATCGCTGGCTCGATCGCCTCGACCTGCGGGCGCCACGACCGTTGCGCTGGCGCGAGCCGGCGGCGGTCCGCTACCTCACGCAGCAGCAGGCCGGCGCCGCGCGGTTTGCCGCCGGGACCTTCGGGGTCGACGCGCGCGACCGCACGGTACACGCCGGCGGCGTCGCACACTCGTTCGCTCGGCGGACCGGCCTGTGGTCGGTGCTCTCCGCGCTGCTCGTCGAGCCAGGCCAGGTCGTATCGCCCGACCAGCTCGCGCGGCACGCCTGGGGCGTCGGCTACCACGCGGTCCGCCATCACAGCCGGCTCGTCGTGAGCATCAAGCGGCTGCGCGACACGCTCGGCGGCGACGCGATCGCCTCGCTCGACGGCGGCTACCGCCTGGCCGCCGAGGCGTGGGCGGTGCTCGAACCAGCGCCCGGGCCGGACGATCCGACCCGGACGCGGCGGGCCGACGCGGCTACATCACCTTGGTGATCTTGCCGGTCTTCAGGTCGATCTTGAACGTGTGCGTGCCGTCGAGCACCAGCGTCGCGGTCTGGTCGGCGTTGAACGTCAGGACGGCCGTCACGTCGAACGACTTGTCGATGTCGTGGCCGCCACCCGAGCCCGAGCCGCTGCCCGAACCCGAGCCTGAGCCCGAGCCGCTGCCCGAGCCGGATCCGCTGCCGGACCCCGAGCCGTTGCCGGTCCCGGTGACGGTCCGGTGCGCCTTGACCTCGAAGTTCGCCGAGCCGCCGGTGATCATCTGATCCGCGGTCGCGATCGTGATCGCCTTGTAGGCGGCGGTGGCGTCGAACATCAAGGTCGACGTGACGCCCTGGTGGAACACCGACGTCAGCGACGTGTCGAGCGAGAAGCTGCTGTTCCCGTCGAACGTCGCGGTCGCGCTCTGCAGCCCGATGAGGGTGAAGCTGGCTTCGCGATCGATCGAGAACGACATGTTCGGGGTCTGCAGGCTGCCGGTGAGCTTGACCGTGACCGTGGCGCTGTCCGTCATGCTGTTGCACGCCGTCTGCGTCGCGCCAGCGGCGTCCTTGCAGGTGACGGTGAAGTCGTGACCGACGCCCATGTGGCTGCCGCGGCAGTGGCCGTCGCCGCCGCGCACGAACCCGAGCGGGAGATGGCCGCGGGCGAGGCTCAGGGCGTCCCTGAACACGATCATGTCACCGAAGTTGAGACCACTGCTGTCGCCGGTCACCGTCGACGATGCGATCGTCTGCGCGGTGTCCTCGTAGTCGGCGGCGGTCGCGGGCGACGTCGACGTCGGGGACGCCGTGCACGCCGTGATCGAGAGCCCGAGTGTGATCAGTGTTATGCGCTTCATGGAATAACCTCGGCGCAACCTGAAGCAAGGCCCAGACCCGAAGCCGCTTCGACGCCAAGCGCGTGAATCAACGTAGCTGTCGTGCCGGATACCACCCGTGATCGGGGTACCTTGCCCCACGCGCAACGACCACCGCGCAATCCGCGTACGTGGTGGACAACACGCGTTGTGTAGGCTTCTCACACCGAGAAGCTCGGATTCGAGACGATCCACCCCACGCCAGAACCGTCCTGCGAAGCCGGTTCGCGTGGCGTGACGCCCCGTGGCTCGGCACGCAGGACTGCTCCGCGGCTCAGCGCAGCACCTTGCCGTCGGCGTCGACCACCTCGAGATCGCCGAGCTCGAGGCCGCGCACCGGCTTCTCGATCTTCTGGAGGTCGCCGACGATCACCCAGGTCAGCGCACCGGGCTGGACCGCAGCGATCGCGTGCTTCAGCGCGTCCAGCGTGAGTCCGCTGATCCGGCTGGCGCGCTGCTGGGGATAGTCGTCGGGTCGGCCGTACAGCGCGTTGTCGCCCAGCGTCCGCAGCACGGCGTTGCCGGTCTCGTACGAGCCCGGCAGCGCGCGGATCCGCTGCGCCTGCAGCTTCGCGAGCTCCTCGGGCTTGGCCGGCGCCTTGCCGCTGACGTAGTCGATCACCTCGCGCCGCATCTCCTTGATCGACTCGGCGGTCTTGTCGATCTGCACCGGCGCGAGCGTCGTCCACACCCGCTGGCCGAGCGCGTCGCCGATGCCGGAGAACGCGCCGTACGACCAGTGCTTGTCCTCGCGCAGGTTCATGTTGATCCGCGAGCTGAACGTCCCGCCCAGCACGCCGTTGGCGATCTCCAGATCGATCGCGCCGGGGTCGGTGCTCGACGGCACCGGCTCGGCGACCATCAGGTTGGCCTGCAGCGCGCCCGGCTGGTCGACCAGCAGCACGCGCGGCCGGGTCGGCAGCTTGACCGCCGGCACCGCGACGGCGGCCAGCGGCGTCACCGGCGCCTTCCACGCCGCAAACACCTTCTCGAGCCTGGGCGTCAGCTCGGCGAGGGTGGTGTCGCCGACCACGAGCAAGGTCGCGTTGTCCGGGCGGACCCACCGGGTCAACCACCGCGTCAGGTCCTCGCGCTTGAGCGCCGCGATGTCGGGCTCGGTCCCGGTGCCGCTCAGCGGGATCGCGTACGGGTGGCCGGGACCGAACAGCGCGGGGCCGACCAGCCGGCGCGCCAGCGTGTTCGGCCGCGCCTTCTCCTGCTTGATCGACGCCAGCCACTTGCCGCGCACGCGGTCGATGTCCTTGTCGTCGAGCCGTGGCCGCGTGATCACGTCGGCGAACAGCACCAGCGAGTCGTCGAGCCGCGGCTTGACCGCGGACAGGAACACGCTGGCCGCGTCGAGCGTGCCGCTCGCGTTGATCACCGCGCCGAGCGACTCCTTGCGGGCCGCGAACGCCAGCGCGTCGAGCTCGCCCGCGCCCTCGTCGAGCATCGCCAGCGTGAACCCGGCGGTGCCCTGCTTCCCCCCGCGATCCGACGCGAACCCCGCGCCGCGGAACTGCATCGTCATCTGGACCAGCGGCAGGCCGCGGCGCTCCGCGACCACGACCTTGAGCCCGCTGGACAGCGTCGCGCGCGTCACCGCCGGGAACCGCAGCGCCGGGAAGCTGTCGGTCTTCGGCACGCCGAGCGAGCGGTCGACGGTCTGCCCCACCGCCTTGAGCCCCCGGGCCGGCGGCGCGACCTGGGTCGGCGGCAGGTTGGCGATCGCCGGCTCCTCGACCGCCGGCTTGCGCTCGCCCGGATCGATCTGCAGCGTGAACGCGCCGCGCGTCAGGTACTTGCCGGCGACCTCCTTGAGCTGCGCCGCGGTCGCGCTCTGGTAGTTCGCCAGCCTCGTCCGGTAGCACGCCGGGTTGCCGGCGAACACCTGGCACTGGGCGAGCACATCGGCCTTGCCGCCGAACCCGCCGATCCGCTCGACCCGGCGGACGAAGCCCGCCAGCGCCTCCGCGCGCGCCTGCTCGACCTCGGCGGCGGTCGGCCCCTCGGCGACCAGCCTGGCGATCTCCTCGTCGATCGCGGCCTCGACCTTCGCGGGGTCGACGCCGGCCTTGACGTCGGCCGTGACGAGCACCGCCCCGCCGATCTCCTGCAGCAGCAGGCCCGCCGACACGCTGTCGGCCAGCTTCTCGGTGAACGTCAGCCGCTTGTCGAGCCGCGACGACTTCGAGCCGCCGAGCACCTCCGACAGCAGGTCCAGCCGATCGCTGTCCGCGCTGCCGAACTGCGGCCCGTTCCACACCTTGTAGATCCGGGTCTGCGGCACGCTGTCGGTCGCGGTCTGGCGGGTCGCCGTGGTGCGCAGCGCGAGCTTGGGCGGCAGCTTGGCGAGGTTCGCCGACGGTGCGATGTCGCCGAAGTACTTCGTCACCTTGTCCTTGGCGGTCGCCAGGTCGATGTCCCCGGCGAGCACCAGCACCGCGTTGTTCGGGCCGTACCAGCTGCGGAACCAGTTCTTGACGTCGTCCAGCCTGGCCGCGTCGAGGTCGTTCATCGAGCCGATCGTCGAATGGTGGTACGGGTGCTCCTCGGGGTAGATCGCCTTCAGGATCATCGTGAACGCCCGCCCGTAGGGCTGGTTCTCGCCCTGGCGCTTCTCGTTCTGGACCACGCCGCGCTGCTCGTCGAGCAGGTGCTGATCGATCGCGCCGAGCAGGTGGCCCATCCGGTCGGACTCCATCCACAGCGCGACGTCGAGCGCCGTGGTCGGCACGTTCTCGAAGTAGTTGGTGCGATCCGAGTTGGTCGTGCCGTTCTGGTCGGTCGCGCCGACCAGCTCGAATGGCTCGAAGAACTCGCCCTTGAAGTTCTCCGAGCCCTGGAACATCAGGTGCTCGAACAGGTGGGCGAACCCGCTGCGCCCGCGCAGCTCGTTCTTGGACCCGACGTGGTACCAGATGTTGACCGCGACGATCGGCGCCTTGCGGTCGGTGTGGACCAGCACGCGCAGCCCGTTGGGCAGCACGAACTGCTCGAACGGGATGTCGACGCTGATCGCCGCTGGGCGCGGCTGCCCGTGCGCCGGCGGCGAGTCCGCCGCGACGAGCCCGGCGGTGATGACGCTACAGATCAGGATCGTGAATCGAGATGGCACGCGCATGGTTCCCCCTGTGCAGCGCGCGCAGCATATCGGTTCGCCGCCACGGTCACGAGTGGAACGCCTGCGACAGGCCGCGACGCCGGTGACGCACGCGGTCATCAGCGGGCATGGTACCCTTGCCGCCGTGGAGTACACGCCGGAGATGCTCGCGATGCTCGAAGCGCAGCGCCAGCACTTCGCCAGCGACGACCACATCCCGGCGGGAAGTCGACGCCTGGCGAGATGCCACACCCGAGGAGCGGCTCGCGGCGGTCGCCGAGATGTGCGCCGCGGGCGACTACTTTTTGGCGCAGCTCGATCCGGAGACATTGGAGCGGGTGCTGCGGCCCGTCCCATTGCCCGATGACACCGTCCAGATCCTGATGGCGCTGCGTCAGAGCGTCGCTGGATGAACGCGTTCGAGCTGTCGCGGCGCGGCTCGACGAGAACGGCCTGGAGTACGCGATCGGCGGTGCTCTCGCGCTCACTGCATGGGCGATTCCGCGAGACACGAATGACATCAGCGACGCGTCGGCCGGCCCGCTCAGCTGAGCCCATGTCCATCAGGACCTTACTTGCGCCGACCGGCGCCGTTCCGCGTAGCGCGACGCGCGCGATGGCCGTTCCGTCGGCCGGGCGCTGGTTCAGCCAGGAGCTCTGCCACCGAGCTGACCAGCAGGGACCGATCCAGCCAGCGCTCCAGCACCCCGAGATCGGGGCACCCGAGGATACGGCGGCGCTGTTCCGCAGAGGTCACCAGGCGACGTCGCTCCAGGATCTTCAGCAGCGCCACGGCCACCCCCTCGGCCTTGCCTTCCGCCTTGCCTTCCGCCTTGCCTTCCGCCTTCCCTTTCGCCACGCCGCGCTCGTAGTTCCGGCGTTGCGCGTTGGTGAAGAAATGCTCGAGCTCGGGTTGCATCTCGATCGCCTTTCGTGCCGCCTTGCTGAGGTTCGCCTGGATCATCAGGGAGTATAGCAGCCGCTGCTCCTCGGGGAACCGCAAGATCGCCCGGGCGGCCGCACCACCGATCGCCGCGGCGGTCTTCACATCGCCGCGGCCGTGCGCCATCAACGAGAGCATCGCCAGCTGAGGCTCGCGGCGAGCCTGGCGGCGATCGGTCACCACGGGGATCCCATCGGGGCCGACGACGAGCGGACGGTACTGGCTCCCTCCGCCGAGGTCGATCATCGCGGCGGCCCACCGCGCGGTCTTTCGACGGGGAGTCACGACGACCACCACGAACGGACAGCGGTGGCGTTCCCGCGCGCCGACGGCATACAGCGGCCACGTGTACAGCTTGTCACGGTCGGGCTCGAGTTGGGCCTCGATGATGGCGCCGTACACGGGCTGCTTGCGCTTGAACAGCACGACCGCATCCGCGCGGTACTGGACCGGCGCAAGCTCGGTGAGCTCTGCGTCGACGAGCCCGGCCTCGCGAAAGCTCGGGACCTTCACGTCGAGCAGCTGGTCCAGCAGATCGGCCGCGAACGCCGGACGGTCGCGCACCAGCTTGATCACACCCTCATGCAGCAACGACACCATGTGATACGCGCACCCTAATCGCGGCGCACGGCGAGCGCAACTTCTGCCGTCGCCGATCTCCAAAGCATCAGATCCGGAATGAGCACGATGCTGTCGTCCGGACTTCGGACACCCGGATCATGTGCGACGGCGCCGCGATCAGTGCGCGAACGCCTGGACGCGGTCGAGGGCGCCGTTGAACCTGTTCTGGTCGCCGGGGAACACGCCGGAGTCGGCATTCTGCCAGATGGTCTGGAAGCTCCAGCCCGCCGGCAGGGTGCCGACGCTGGACGCGTAGCGTGGAATCCACAGCGGATTGGCGCTGAAGCCGGCGTTGTTGCCGGTGCACAGCGTCCACCAGCTCGTGCTGGTGTAGAACACCGCGTCGCGGCCGGTGCGCGCCTTCACGGTGTTCGCGATGTCGTGGATCCAGGCGACCATCGCGCTCTGCGACAGGCCGTAGCAGCTCGCGCCGTAGGGGTTGTACTCGAGGTCGATCGCCGGCGGCAGGGTCTTGCCGTCGTTGGACCAGCCGCCGCCGTGGCCGACGAAGAAGCTGCCCTGGGTCGCGCCGCTGGAGCGATCGGGGAGCGCGAAGTGGTAGGCGCCGCGGATCATGCCGACGTTGAACGAGCCGTTGTACTGCTGGGCGAAGTCGGGGTTCTGAAAGGTCGTGCCCTCGGTGGCCTTGACGTACGCGAACCGGGCGCCGTTGGCCCAGGCGGTGGACCAGTTGACCGCGCCCTGGTGCGAGCTGACGTCCATGCCCGGGGTCTGCACCACCGCGGCCTCGATCACCGGGCCCTCGGTGCCCTCATGGAGGCGCACCTGCGAGCCGGGGACGTCGTCCTCCGGATGGGTGATGTCGCCGGATGGCCCGGCCTCCTCGGCGGCCTCGGCGCAGCCGAGCAGGCCGGTGCCGGCAAGCGCGACGGCCGCGAGCGCCAGGCCGGTGCGGTACCTCGTTGTCGATCGATGCGTCGTCATCACGATCTCCTTTTGGCAGTGAGGCACTCGCGGAACCGCGGACCGCGCCCGAGCAGTCGGTCGCTCATCCAGCCGCGAGTCGCCCGCCCCGCTCCAGGATCCGTGCCAGTGCGTCGCGGGCCGCGCCGTCGGCGGCGCGCGGCGGATACGTCGAGAATCGCGCCGGATCCCGGTGGTCCGACATCCCGGGCTGCACTTCGAGTGCACAACGAAGGCAGCGCGGGCGGTGACCGCTCCGACGGTGCTGGGACCCCCACTCCCCAGGGCGTCTCGACGCGCGCCCCGTCGGCGCTTGCCTGGCTACACACCCGTCCAGTGCGGGCTCGGTCGAGGTCCGCATCGGCGCATCCAGCGGCTCGGGCTCCGCTCGCCGGCAGCTCGTGGTCGCCAGCGGCACTCGAGCCCTGCTCCGGGAGATCTCCCCGCTGGCCTGTGACCGCGCTCGGTCCGTGACCTGCGGGCGAAGGATCACCCGTCGGCTCTGGCGACCGACGGCCAGGCATCGGCGCCGACGAGCTGCCGTGAACCGCAGCAGTGCAGCGCACTCGGTGCATGCGATGCGATGATCTCGCGACGCGGCCGTGACATTCGCGCCGTCGCGTGAACCGCACGTGATCGATCCCCAGGCTGGGCCGGCGGTCGACTAGTGATCGGCGCATCGCCACCCATTCTCCAGCGAGGTGATTCATGCCGATCGATCTTCGTTCTCTGCTCGTGCCGATCGCCGCGATTGCCGTCGGCGCTCCGTTCGCCGTCGCTCACGCAGCCGATCAGACGGTCCCCGGCGCGGGCAACGCGACCGCGGCCGCGACCGCCGCCGGTTCGCCCCGCGTGGTGCAGGCGGAGCGGTTCCTCGTCGAGCAGGCCCGGCGCATCCGCGACCGCGCGCTGCGGTCCCAGACGCTCGACATCCTGAGCTCACACCCCTGCGTCCGCCATCGCATCGGGCTCGCCAGCGCGGCGGCCAAGGACGCGGTGGTCCAGAAGCTGCTCGCCGCGGGTCTGGTCGCCGCCGACGCCGCGGCAGCGATCCCCGGCGGCCTGCGCGCCGGCGTGTTCCCTGCCGTGCTGCAGGAGAGCTCGGCATGCCCGCAGCTCCCGCAGCCGTTCCGCTCGGCGCCCGGCAGCGTGTTCGGGGGCCATCACTCGTACCCCGGTGGCCTGCCGATCCACGAGGCGAACAACGATCGCGCCGACGTCGCGCTGGCGGAGACCTATCGCCAGAGCTTCGGCGCGCCGAGCGAGGGCGGCGAGGCCCGCGGCCAGCGGTTCTTCATCGACGAGGACATCATCATCGCCGCACCGATCTGGCACGACTGGGCCAAGGCGATCGTGTTCCAGTGGAACGCCGACGGCAGCGAGTTCGCCGAGCTCAGCTTCGGCGGCAACGGCTTGACCGACGACTTCGGTCGACCCGGCGACTCGCGCACGCCCGGCCACCACATCCTCGGCCTCGCCGAGGCGATGGTGCGCGAGCTGTCTCCCGAGCTGGTGATCACGCAGGCGGCGGCCCACGCGGCGCCGACGCTCGGCCTCGAGTACCAGGTCGTCAACTGGCTGCGCGCGGCGGCGATCATCGCCAACCTCGATCCCGAGCAGGCCGGCTACCTCGTGCGCGACGCATCGGGCCGGCTGCGGCTGCCGCCGTTGCGCCAGCTCGGCGAGGTCGATCTACTGGCGGCGGGTCAGACCAACCTGCTCGCCGAGTACACGATCCACAACCTTTCCGACGGCGACGTCATCTACTCCGCCCCCGCGGTCGCCCAGGTCGCGGTGCTGCTCGCCGGCATCGCCCCGCGCTTCGGCTACGACGCCGCCGACACCGCGCGCTACAACAACAGATTTCGCAACGTCGTATTGAGCCACCTGACCGCCGAGCGGCTGCTCGTCCTGTACTCGGCCGGCGGGCTCGATGCCGTGGAAGACGAGGTCAACGCGCTGCGCCGCCGCGGCGTCCTGTAGCCGGCGCGTTGACGAGCGGCTGTGCCGGCGCTACCGGAGGGCGAGCCAGAGCGCGATGGCGACGACGGCGACGGCGGCGAGGATCGCGACGAGCCAGCCGACCTTGCTCCAGTCGATGGGCGAGCGGCCGAACACGACCTCGGCGCGCTGGCCGTGGACGATCGCGCGGTACGCATGGCCGCGATACCGATAGGTGAGGATCCACGCGGGCAACGCGATCCGCTCGGTGGTCTGGCGCTCCAGCAGGCACGTGACGTGGACGTTGCGGTAGCGCCGGCCGGGGATCCGGGGCTCGATGCGGACCCTGGCCAGCGCCTCGATGCGCTCCTGGACATGGCGGCGCGCCGCGGAGCGCTGGGCATCGAACTGTTCGATCATGGGCCCCGGCATGGGCCCCGCGATCGCCTCCGGCTCGCCGTCGACGTCGCGGTCGATGCGGACCGTGCGGCTCAGCTCGTGGTACGGGATCAGGAGGCGCGCCTCGACCTCGCGCAGGCCGCGCGACGCGGGCACGACGATGTCGCGGAACGACAGCGAGGCCTCGCCGGCGTGCGGCGCCCACGCCGAGCGCTGCGCCCCGGCGTCGGAGTCCGCCGTCCAGGCGACGCGGGCCTCGGCGTTGACCAGCCAGGCCGTCCACGACAGCGGGGTCAGCGACTCGAACACCGCGTCGCCGGCCAGCGCGGGCGGGGCGAACCAGCCGCGCGAGCCGAGCCAGCCGCGCAGCGCGGCCTCCGCGGTGGCGCGGTCGACCGTGAACGGCACGCGCAGCCGCGCGGCCTCGACCGGATCGACCGGCTGCTCGATCGCCATGGTCGCGCCGCAGAACCCGCAGCGCGGCGCCCGGACCTCGGGCGAGAATGCGACCGCGGCACCGCACTCGCGGCAGCGCAGGATCTGGGCGTGGGGCGCGCCGTCGCCGGGACGCGCGGCGGCGTCGGCTGCGGGCACCGGCAGCGCGCAGATCGCGCAGCGCAGGTCGCCGTCCTCCAGGGCGGTCTGGCACCGCGTGCACGCCGCGGCGATCACGGCGCCCCCCCGTGCCACAGCCAGGCGATCGCGGCGGCGACGCCGGCGACGACCAGGGCCGCCAGCGCGATCTTCCACCACGCGAGCGGCACCTTGCCGGCGATCGCCCCGGTCTGGCCGTTGATCACGACGCGCAGCGGGCGGCGATCGTCGCGGTAGCGCACCGCGAGCACCCAGACCGGCACGAGGACCGCCGCGAGCGACTCCCAGGTCACCGAGGTGCGCCAGACCAGATCGCTGTGGCCGTCGCCCGGCATGAACCGGCGCAGCCGCAGGCCGACGTCGTCGACCGCTGCCTCGCGGCTCGCCCGCCGGCAGTCGTCGGGATCGCGCGCGAATTCCTCGGCGATCCAGCCGGAGATCAGCGCCGGCGAGTAGCGGCGCAGGTGGAGGTAGTCGTAGGGCTCGATCGCGGCGAGCTCGGCGTCGGTCAGCCCGGCCGAGGCGCTGACCAGGACGTCGGTGACGTAGCCGACGTGATGGCCGGACAGCGGGCGGTACTCGGTCCGGGTCACCGTGCGGACCTCGGTCTTCTTGTGGCCCTCGGCGTCGGTGGTCTCGCGGGTCTCGACCTCGGTGTAGTGCTCGCCGATCGACGCGGTGTAGTCGGTGTGTGCGACCGCCGAGTACAGGTACACCGGCACGTGGACGCCGCGCAGATCCTCGACCCGGGCGCGCTTGATCCGGGCATCTGCGAACCAGGTCCGGCTGCCCAGCCAGCGCTCGAGCTGGCGCCGCGCGAGCCCGGCATCGCCGGTGAATGCGACGGCGAACTCGGGCCGCGGCCGGCCGGCATCCGGCGGGCGCTCGACGACGTTGGCGCTCGCGCAGTACGGGCAGGTCTCGCTGCGCACGCCGGCGAACGACAGGCCCGCGCCGCAGGTACCACACGAGAACGTCGCAGGGGCATCGGACAGACCGATGCTCGGATCCGCCATCCCCCAAGGGTAGCCGAGGCCGGCCGAACATCCACCATGCTCCGCGCGCTGCCTGGTGAAATATCATCATTCTGATAGACTGTGCCCACGATGCCGGTCATCAAGCCGATCTCCGATCTGCGCAACCGCGCGAAGGAGCTGTCTCGGCTCTGCCACGACTCCGGCGAGCCCATCTTCATCACCCGGAACGGCGAAGGTGACATGGTGCTGATGAGCCTTGCCGCGTACGAGCGGTTGCAAGCACGGCTGGAGCTGTACCGCATGCTCGATGAGGCCGAAGCGGACGTCGCCGCTGGCGATCGAGGCGTGAGCGTCGCCGCCGTCCGCCGCCAGCTCAAGCGATGACACGAAGCGTCCGCGTTCTGCGTCGGGCGCAGCGCGATCTTCAGGAGATCTATGACCTCATCGTCCGCGAAGCACCGCGGCGCGCCGATCCGTTCATCGACGGGCTCCTCGAAGCGATCGACTCGCTCGCGACGCTGTCCGAGCGCGGCGCGGTTCCACGCGACGAGGCGCTCCGGCAACAGGGATATCGCTTCCTCGTGCACGGGCCCTACCTCGCGTTCTACAAGGTCCTGAAGCGCCAGGTCCGTGTGTACCGAGTCCTGCGCGGTAGCCGGGCCTACCGGAGCTTGTTGTGAACGGTTCGCGCGTCACGCCGGACGCGGCGGGGCGCGCAGCCGCAGGGCGCGAGCCAGCCAGGACGCCGGCGCGTAGCTCGCGACCAGGAGCGTCATCATGAGCAGTGAGAACCAGATCACCGGGCCGAACATGAGCCCGATCATCAGGTGCATCCCGACGCCGAACACCATGGCGTAGGGCCGGGTCCACGGCAGGGCAAACCACACCGGCGCGGCGGACTCGAACACCAGCACGGCGCGCTGCAGCGCGGTCCACATCCCGACGGGAAGGTTGTTGGCGATGAACCAGCTCACCGCGGTCTGGTACGAGTCGTGGAGGTGGGTCCACAGCACGAAGTCGTCGGACTTCCAGTCGCCGTGGGCCTTGCACCAGCCCGACGAGAAGTAGAACACCGGCAGGAGGATCTGGAAGAACAGGACGCAGCCGCCGGACACCTGGTCGGGCAGCGCCGCGGCCGGATCGCGCCGCCGCAGCCGCCAGGCGTCGACCGAGGCGCGCGCGCCGCTCGGCGTCACGCACATCACGAACGCGATCATCGGCGCGAGCTTGGACACCGTGAACGCCTCGAGCCGGTCGGCGAGCGCGACGTAGGCGAGCAGCGCGGCGAACACGCCGCTCGACCACCGCGTGAACGCGCCCGCGGCGGTCGCCAGCCCGGACAGCGCGAGCAGCCCCCCGACCGCCCACGCCGCCCACACCGGCAGGCCCGGCAGGGCGAGCGGCTGGTGGATGTCCGAGATCTCGGGGAGCCGGAACCCGGCGACCGACAGCCAGTCGTCGGCATGGATGATCCGCGACGACATGAAGCCGACGATCGCGAGCGACGCGACGATCCGCACGAACACGAGCCGCGCGATCGGCTGCGGCACGAGCACGTGGCGCTCGAGGAACGTCAGGACCCGCTGCATCGCCGCTTCCTCTGCGACTCGGGGGTGTAGTAGAGGTCGCGGCGCTGCTCGGGCGGGATCGGCGCGCGCGGGTCGAAGTGGTAGCGCTCGACGGGATCGCCCGGGGCGGGCAGCGGGCGCTCGACCCGGACCAGCCGGATCCCGCCGATCTTGCCGGGGACGCCGTCGTCGGCTCCGGCGGCGTGGCCGGCCGAGACATAGGCGTCGAGCGCCTGCATCGCAGGCCGGGAGCGGTTGTAGAAGTACCCCAGCCGCTGGAGCCGCGACTCCTTGTCGTCGGGCCGGATCGGGAAGTAGGGCGAGGGGTCGATCAGCTCCCACTCCTTGCCGCAGACCCAGACCTCCAGCCGGAACTCCTGGGCGATCACGTTCGACCTGGGAAACAGGCAGGTCGCCTCGGTGAAGAACGCCGCGGGCCGGACCCACTTGCGGGCCTGGGCCTGGGGATGATGAACCAGCGCACCGTAGTAGACCACCGCGAGCGCGACGAGCCCGAACCGGAACCAGCGCGGGCCGGGACCCCGGGCGATCGGCGGAGTCGGTTCAGGTTTCTTCACGGAAGGGACGCTACGGCGGATGTGGCCGGATCGGCATGAAATGTATCAGGACCGGGCGTCAAGAAGACCCGATGGCACCTCGATCAGCCACCTGCCAGCCACCTGCCAGCCACCTGCCAGCCACCGGCGCGGCCCGGTCACTGTCCGCCGAGATCGGCTGCGACACCGCCGGGAGTGGGCGCGGCGGCCCGCCGTAGGCCGTTTGTTGGACTCGCGTTCCTGCCACGGCGAGAATTTGCCGCGGAACACGCGGACGACCCACCGCGTTGTTGCTAGCAAGGGACGTACATGATCGCCGTCATCGGAAACGTGATCGCCGGCCTCGGCGTGCTCAGCCTGTTCACCGCCACGTTGCGGCTGTCCAAGCACCGCAAGCGAGCATAGACTCGCAGGGTGGTTAGCACCGTCCTGCCACGGGTGGCGCGGATCGCCTCGACCGCGGAGCTGACGCTCGGCGATGTCGACGCCGTGCGCCTGCTGTTGCGCGGCGACTCGGTGATCGACTGGCACCGGCTGAACTACGCCGACCACGCCGAGGTCGATCGGTTCCTGCGGCTCAACGAGTTCGATCCCGACAGCGACGAGGAGATGGCGCGGCTGGAGGACGTGCGCAGCGACGCGGTCGAGTACCTGTCGCGGGCCTTCGCGATGGCGATCCCCGACGAGGTCGCCGCCGAC
>JBGQCL010000012.1:0-60417 GCA_041495365.1 Kofleriaceae bacterium
ACCGTGATTTGGATAGGCCGTTCGTTGCCCCCGCACATACCTCGCGAGGTCCGCGCAGGATGGGTGGTGATTCGGCGGGCGCGGTCCCGACGCCCATCCGCGCAGCAGCCCACGGCGAGCCGAGCGTGCACGCGTTCTCCTCGGCGCTACGCCCTACCCTACCCTACCCTAGTGATCGTCGTCGGGCGGCAGCGGCCGGATCCCCGCGCCTTCGGCGGGCTTGACCACGTCGTCGGGCGGCAGCGGCTTGACGCCGGCCCCGGCGGCGGGCTTGGCCGCGGACGGCTCCGGCGGCTTCGGCGGATCGACCTCGCCCGGCCGCGACGCGACGCGCTCGGTGCGCTGCGCGCCCGGCCCGCCGGACAGCACGAGGTAGCCGAGCGGCGCGGCGAGGCCGAGCGCGATCAGCGCGGCGCCCCGCCAGCGCAGGCCGAGCCGGCCCTTGATCATGAAGATCCCGCTGATCGCCAGGTACAGCAGCAGCCCGGCATAGAGGTCGGCGATGAACTTCCACGCCTGCTTGCCGCGCGTCGCGTGCAGCCAGTCGGCGACCCGGAAGAAGAACCGGTCGCGCCGGCGCTGCACGGTCAGGGTGTCGCCGATCGCGGTCAGCTTGGTGCCGTCCTGATAGCTCAGCCGGACCTCGTCACCGGCGCGGTAGACGTCGTCGATCGCGCCGCTCGCGCCCGCGGCCTCGGCGATCCGCCGGGTCGCCTCGGCGTCGCTCAGCTCGGCGCCGATCGGCGCGATCGTCCGCGTGATCTCGGTGGCGTGGAAGTTGGGGTCCCAGTCGTCGATGTGGTTCATCGCGATCCCCGACATTGCGTAGATCACCGTGAACCCGACGGCGAGGTAGCCGATATCGCGGTGGACCGCGCGCAACCATGCCCGCCAGCGCTTGCGGATCGCCGCCGCGATCGCCCCACCCCGGCCGCCGCGCGCGGCGCGCCTGGTGGTGGTGGCGGGGGCTGGAGCGGGGCTGGAAGCGGCGATCGACGGGTCGGCACCGGCCGGGTCGATCGCCCGCTCAGGCATAGCGCTCTTCCTTCCACGGATCGGCGTGGTTGTTGTAGCCGCGGACCTCCCAGTAGCCCGGCTCGTCGGTGCGGACGAACCGCACGCCGGTGATCCACTTCGCGCTCTTCCAGAAGTACAGGTCCGGCACCAGGCCGCGCACCGGCGCGCCGTGCTGGAGCGCCAGCGGCTTGCCGTTGAGCCGGTAGGTCACCATCGCCGTGTCGGCGGTCGCCTCCTTGAGCGGCGCGTTCGCGGTGTAGCCGTGGGCGGCCTCGAAGATCACGAACCGCGCCTCCGACTTGACCTGCGCCTTCTCGGCGAGCGTGGCGATCTGCACGCCCTTCCACACCCCGCCGAGCAGCGACCAGCCGGTCACGCAGTGGACGTCGGCCGCCTTCTCGACCTGCGGCAGCTGGAGCAGGCCGGCGTAGTCGACCTCGAACGGCGCCTTGACCGCGCCGTGGACGCGCAGCCGGAAGTTGCGGACCTCGCCGTCGCCCTCCGCACCGCCCATCGGGCGCAGCGCCTGGAGCGCGCGCTGCCCGGGCGGCAGCCGGCCCTTGCCGTCGGTCCGCTTCTCGGCGCGCGCCTCCTTCGAGAGGTCGTCCCCGGCGATGCGCACGAGCGCGCCGCCGAACGCCATGAACGCCGTGCCGACCGCGGCGGACCGGATGAACTACCGGCGGTCCCAGGCCTTCTGCAGCTCGGGGTAGCGATCGAGATCGGGTCGGCGGGGGTCGCGCACAGATCCTCCTTGCGCCGGCAGCGTAGCCGATCAGGCGGGGGCAGCCGGTGGTCTATCTACGTTGTACCGAGCGCGCCGGTTACGCGCTTCGGGTGCCCGTAAGGTTGCGGAAACAGGCAGTCAGGCGCAGCCGTAGACCGGCACCAGCGCCCCGGAGGTCAGCGCGTTGCCGGGCGACGCCAGAAACCCGATGGTCCCGGCGATCTCCGCCGGCCTGGGCCACGTCGCGTGGTCGGCCGACGGCATCGCCGCCCGGTTGGCCGGCGTGTCGATGATCGACGGCAGCACCGCGTTGACCAGGATGCCGTCGGCGGCGAGCTCGGCGGCCAGCGCCTGCGTGATCGCCGCGACACCGGCCTTCGACGCCACGTACGCCGTCATGCCCGGCGCCGGCGCGACCACCGGCCGCGCCGCGACGTTGACGATCCGACCGCCGCCGCCCGCGCGGCGGATCGAGCGCACCGCCTCGCGGCACGACAGGAAGCAGGTCACCGTGTTCATCCGCCACTGCTGCTCGAAGTCGGCCAGCGAGGTGTGGGCGAGCGGCGCCATCGCGAACCCGCCGGCGAGCTGGATCGACGCCCACAGCGGCGGGAGCGCGGCGTAGTACGCGGTGGCCTGGCCCTCGCTGGACAGGTCCACGGTGGCGATGTCCGGGACGTGGACGATCGCGCCCCTGGCCTCCAGCCAGGCGACCACGGCGCCTCCGAGCGCCCCCTTCCCGCCGGTGACAGCGACATGACGGCCTTGCATCGCGCGCGACCATACCGCAGGCCCGCGGATCCCGAAGCCGCCCGGCCGGTTCCGCCGCCCCCGCCCCCGGTCTCGCGCTCGAAGCGTGGGTTACCACGTAGGTTTGCATGCTGCAGATCATTCCAGCCTCAGTGGCAAGACGCGCTAGTATCCGCGGCGGTGCTGTCCGACGCCACACAGGCCGACCCGCCGCACGCGACGGAGGCTGGCACGCAGGCAGCTTCGCCCCACGCGATGGGCCACGCGATGGGCCAGGCGATTGGCCACGCGAATGGCCAGGCGATCGAGGTCGGCACCGGATCGCGCAATCCGGAGCAGGAAGCCCGGCCATCGGGCCTGGGAACCGCGTCGCGCCAGGTCACGACCGCGGCCGAGGCTCTCGATCGCACCGACCTGTGGCGGATGCGGTCGTTCCACATCTTCGGGATCTTCGCCTCGATCGGCGCGATCGCGCTGTCGACCTTCCTCGGCGGTGACCCGACCTACCGCCAGCTGTTCTGGATCGGGATCAGCCTGCTCGGGTCGTGCAACGTCGTGCTGCTCTACCTGACCACGAGCCCCGACCTCTACCGCCCCGTCCCGGTCGGGGTCCTGTGGCTCCTGTCCAACGTCGGCTTCGTCCCGGCGATCCTGTACTTCGGCCCGTACTCCGCCGTGGTCATGATCAACATGCTGGCCCTGATCTTCATCTCGCTCGGGCGACAGCGCTGGCCGGCGATCGCGACCGCGGTGATCGGCATCGGCGGCCACATCGCGATCGCGCTGCCGATCATGCTCGGCTGGACCACCGATCGCGGCATCCTGACCAGCCACTTCGCCGAGCACCACCAGCTGTGGGTCGCCGAGATCCTGGTCTGCGGCTTCATGGCCTCGGGCTACGGCCTGGGCCGGTGGGCGCGCAGCCTCAACGCCCGGGCGCTCGCCGACCTCCAGCAGGCGATGCGCGTGATCGGCGACAAGGAGCAGGCGCTCGCCGAGGTCGTCGACCAGGCGCGGCGGGCCAACCACGCCAACGAGGGGCGATGGAGCAACTGCGTCATGGGCAGCTTCAAGCTCGGCCTCGTGCTCGGCCGCGGCGCGATGGGCGAGGTCTACGAGGCAACGCGCAGCGACGGCACGCCGGCCGCGGTCAAGCTGCTCAACGCGCGGTCGACCGCGAGCTCGACGCTGGTCGAGCGGTTCCACCGCGAGATGGCGGTCGCGGCGCGGCTGGAGTCGCCCCACATCGTCCGCGTGTTCGAGCTGTCGCGGCCCGAGGCGCCGGTGCCGTACCTCGCGATGGAGCGCCTGCACGGCGCCGACCTCGCGACCCGGCTGCGCGCCGCGACCCGGCTGCCGTCCGACGAGCTGGTCGCGATGATCGACCAGATCGCGCGCGGCCTCGAGGTCGCCCGGATCGCCGGCGTCGTCCACCGCGATCTCAAGCCGCACAACCTGTTCTTCCACGGCGGCGCGACCTGGAAGATCCTCGACTTCGGCGTGTCCAAGGTGCTCGGCAGCGAGGGCACGCTGACCGGCGAGGGCATCGTCGGCACGCCGCAGTACATGGCGCCCGAGCAGGCGTCGGGCGGCCAGGTCAGCCACGCCGCCGACGTCTACGCGCTCGGCGCGATCGCCTACCGCTGCCTGACCGGCCGCTCGCCGTTCAAGGGCCGCGACCTGTCCGAGCTGGTCTACCAGGTCGTCCACGTCGCGCCGATGCGACCCGGCGCGCTCGGCCGGGTGTCCTCGGTGATCGAGGACGTGCTCGCGATCGCCATGGCCAAGGACCCCCGCCGCCGGTTCCCGTCGGCCCACGCGTTCGCCGCCGCGTTCATCGCCGCCCGCCGCGGCCGCCCGGCGCCGGTCGAGCCGCCCCCCGACGCCTGGAGCTGAGCGTCAGCTGCGCTACTCGTCGCGAAATCCGCACGCGATCATCAAGGCCTGCTCGACTTGGGGAGGGACTGCCGAGCATCTGGTAAGAAGCGAGTCCGATGTTCCGAATGCCGGCAGAATGGGAGCTGCACGACGCGGTGTGGACCGCATGGCCGCACGATCCGGACCAGTGGCTGGAGGGGCTCGAGGCGCCGCAGCGCGCGCTGATGGCGATGCTCGCGGCGATCGTCGACCTCGGCGGCGGCCGGCCGCGCGGCGAGCGGGTCGAGCTCCTGGTGCGCGACGCCGGCGACGAGGCCGCGGCGCGCGCGCTGCTCGGCCCCGCGGCCGCCGGCGTGCGGTTCCACCGCCTGCGCTACGGCGACGTGTGGCTGCGCGACACCGGGCCGATCTTCGTGACCCGCCCCGGAGCGCCCGGCGTGCCCGGCGAGCTGGCGGCGGCGCGGTTCCAGTTCGACGGCTGGGGCGGCAAGTACGTGATGCGGGGCGACCCCGAGGTCGCGGGGCACCTGGTCGAGCGGACCGGGGTGCGCGGCGCCGCGTTCGACTTCGTGCTCGAGGGCGGCGCGGTCGAGCCCGACGGTGAGGGCACGCTGTTGACCACGCGCCAGTGCCTGCTCGGCGGCGCGCGCAACCCCGGGCTCGACCAGGGCGCGCTCGACGCGCGGCTGCACTGGGCGCTCGGCGCCGAGCGCGTCGTGTGGCTCGACCGCGGGCTGCTCAACGATCACACCGACGGCCACATCGACACGCTGGCGCGGTTCGTGATGCCCGGCGTGGTCGCGTGCATGGAGCCGGCGCCCGGCGATCCGAACCGCGACGCGCTCGCCGGCATCCTCGCCGACCTCGGCGCGGCGCGGACCGCCGGCGGCGAACGGCTCGAGATCGTGACCGTGCCGTCGCCGGGCGCGGTCGAGGACGCCGCCGGCAACCTGATGCCGGCGAGCTACATGAACTTCTACATCGCCAACACGGTGGTGGTGGTGCCGACCTACGGGGCCGCGGCCGACGACGCCGCGGTCCAGGCGATCGCGGCGATGTTCCCGACCCGGCGGGTGGTCGGCCTGCCGGGCAAGCCGGTCGTGGTCGGCGGCGGCGCGTTCCACTGCTCGACCCAGCAGCAGCCGCGGGTCCCGGCACCGAGCGAGTGAACCGGGCGGGTGAACCGGGCGCGGAACCCGATCGGGTACAGTGCGCGGCATGGAAGTCACCGTCGCCGCCCTGCAGACCGCGCTGACCGACGACGTCGCCGGCAACGTCGCCCGGGTGACCGAGCTGTGCCGGGAGGCGGCCGGCCGCGGCGCGCAGATCCTGCTGCCGAGCGAGCTGTTCGAGGGCCACTACTTCTGCCGCACCCAGCGCGAGGCCGACTTCTCCCGTGCCCGGCCCGCCGAGGGCCACCCGACGCTGCGCCACTTCCAGCGGCTCGCCGCCGAGCTCGGCGCGGTGATCCCGGTGTCGTTCTTCGAGCAGGCCGGGCCGGAATATTACAACTCGATCGCCGTGTTCGACGCCGACGGCGGCGCGCTCGGCGTCTACCGCAAGAGCCACATCCCCGACGGGCCGGGCTACCAGGAGAAGTTCTTCTTCAAGCCGGGCAACACCGGGTTTGGCGCGTTCGCGACCCGGTTCGGCACGATCGGCGTCGCGATCTGCTGGGATCAGTGGTTTCCCGAGGCCGCGCGCGCGATGACGCTCGCCGGCGCCGACGTCCTGTTCTACCCGACGGCGATCGGCTCGGAGCCCGAGGAGCCCGAGCTCGACACCCGCGACCCCTGGCAGCGCGTGATGATCGGCCACGCGGTCGCCAACGCGGTCGGCGTGGTCGCGGCCAACCGGATCGGCACCGAGGGCGACGGTCCGGACGCGATCACCTTCTACGGCAGCTCGTTCGTCGCCGACGCGCGCGGCGACCGGCTCGCCGAGCTCGGCCGGACCGACACCGGCATCGCGCTGGCTCGGCTCGACCTCACGCAGATCCGCCGGCTGCGCACCAGCATGGGGTTCTTCCGCGACCGCCGGCCGGGGCTGTACCGCGGGCTGGCCGAGTAGCACCCGGCGGCCGACCGCGTGCGACGCTCCGTCGCAGTTCGAAATTCAGGGCTGATCTCCGACGGACGCAACACAATGTTTCGCGCCGTCCGAGTGCATCGCGACGGAGATCGGGTTACCCAAGGCACGTGGGTACGCCGTTCGCGCCGGTGGTGTTGACGATCGCTGCGCTGATCGCAGCGCTGGTGCGCTGGCAGATCCAGGGCTCGCACAACCTCTACAGCGCGTTCACGAAGCGCTTCTATGTTCCAGATCCGGATCTGGGCTGGCAGATCAGCCCGAAGCATGCGGTGTGGATCGGCCTGGAGCTGTGCGCGGTGATCGCCGCGGTCGCGGCGGCGCTCGTGGTCGCCGGCTGGTTCATCCGGCGGCGCGAGGCCCGGCTCGGCCATCGCACCCCCGCGCTGCGCGGCGCGACGTGGCTGGTCGGCGCGCTGCCGCTCGCGCTGCCGATCCTCGCGTTCGCGAGCGGCGGTGGCCCGCCGAACGCGGTCGACACGCTACCCGCCTCGACCATCCAGGGCATCGAGGCCGGCATCGTCGGGATCATCGACGCCCCGGCCGGAAGCTACGAGGTCGTGGCCCACCCCGGCACGTCGATCACCGCGCACCTGTCGTCGGGCCACGAGACCTTCGATGCGCGGTTCACCGCCGGCCCCGGCGGCGGCATCCGCGGCAGCTGGCGGGGCGACCCGCACGACTTCACCCGGCCGATGACCGCCGAGATCAGCGTCGACGCCGCCTCGGTCGACACCGGGATCGATCTGCGTTCGACCCACGCGCGCGAGGAATATCTGATGACGGACAGGTTCCCGAAGATCTCGGTCGCGCTCGACCGCGTGATCGCGGCGAACCAGGCCGGGGCCGGCGCGATCCGGTTCCGCGCGCACGGCACGCTGACCCTGATCGGCAAGACCCAGGCGATCGAGGTCACCGGCACGATGAAGAAGCCGGACGCCGCCGCGCTGGCGCGGCTTCACGTCACCAATCCCGGGGGCGGCCCCGGGGGCGGCCCCGGGGGCGGCCCCGGGGGCGACGTCCTGCTGATCCAGGCCGAGTTTCCCGTGGTGATCAAGGAGACCGCCCTCGCCAAGGACGCCGGCGACTTCGACGGCGACCAGATTCCGATCCAGGTGTCACTGGTGATGCGCCACACCAGCGGCTGACGATCCGGCGCATGGAGCTGACCATGAAACTGTTGAAGCTACTCGTCCTGTCGACCGCGCTCGCTATGACTGCGCTCTCCGGCTCGGCCGGCCCGGCGTTCGCCGCCGATCCCGAGCCTGATTCGATCGTCGTGCTCGCCAAGCACACGGAGGCCAAGCCCACCGATCCGGTCCGTGTCCAGTTCACCTCGTTCAAGGTCACGAAGGCCAGCTTCGATCCGAAGAAGATCGAGGGCGGCAAGGCCACGCTCGAGATCGACGCGACCAGCCTCAAGACCGGCGCGGACAAGCGCGACGCGCACCTCAACACCCCCGACTTCCTCGACACCAGGAAGTTCCCCAAGATCACCGTCGACATCGACAAGGTGAAGAAGAAGGCGGACAAGACGTTCACCGCCGAGGCCACGGTGAAGTTCCGCGACGTCACCAGGAAGTACCCGGTGACGTTCGACGTGGTCGATCAGAAGGCAGACAGCATCCGCATCAAGAGCGAGGTGTCGTTCTCGCGGCTCGACTTCAAGGTCGGCAACGATTCGAAGGACCCCAAGGAGGCCCCGGCCCAGCCCGAGCTCGTCATCCAGATGGCGCTGACGCTCAAGAAGACCTAGGCAATCTTCGGCGCCCGGGACCCCGAGCGCGAACCGAAGCGAACCGGAATCGGCGTGTGCTGCTAGCGGCAGACCTGGCCCGGGCCATCGGACACCGTCACGCAGGTCCTGCCCTTGGGGCAGACCGAATCGTTCTTGCAACGGATCTCACACGTCTTGAACTGGGGTCCGCGCGCGCCGGCGAAGCCGTAGTAGCTGACGCAGGTCAGCCCCGGCGCGCAGCGATCGCCCGGGCCACACGCCTCCTCGATGCCGGGCGCCGCGGTCCCACCGGTGGGCGCAGAAGATCCGGCAGGTGCGGCTGGCAAGGATGTCTCACCGGCGACCGGCTCCGCGGGTGCGGCGGGCCTCCGCGGAGGCGGCGAGGTCCCCGGTGTCCTCGGCGATGTCGGCTCAGGTAGGGGGTTTCCCCGAGGCGGTGTCGTGTTTTGCTGCGTGCCGGGCGCTGGCGCCGCGGACCCTGCGGCCGACGACACCGGTACAGCTGTCTCGGCTGTCCCGGATCCGGGCGATACCGACGAGGACGAACCGTGACAGGCGATCAGGAGCGCCAGGATGGCGCAGTGCGCATACATGCCCGTGTTTCCCACTCCTCGCGATCTCACGCAACACACTACCCCAACGAATCCAGCACGCGGCCTCAGTCTCTGCTACCGTCGTCTTATGCGGGGGCCCGGACGTCGATGAAGACCATCGGGGTCGACCTGTGGGCTGACCAGATTCGCGGCAGTGGCAATAACAACGTCACCTGCCTGCAGCCATCGACGGCCACCCGCCCGCGACGCGCGTTCCGAGAGCTGTTCCTCTCGTCCTACGCCGGCTTCGCAGAGCGCTGTCGCGAGGTCGCCGAGCCCGGCATCGCGCTGGTCGCCGTGGACGAGGTCACCGGCCGGCCGATGGGGCTGGTCCGGCTGCTCGCCCGCGTGCAGCGCCACGTCGCCGCGATCATCGGGCGCCACGACGAGTGCGATCTGTACCTCAACGCCCATGCCCGGCTCGCGCTGCGCCACCTGTGCGTCGTGCTCGATCCGGTGCACGACTGGCGGCCCGGCGCCAACGTGCGCTACCGCGTGCTCGACCTGCGCACCACCGACGCGTTCACCGACGAGAACGATCGCTCGCTGCGCGGCCTTCGCTGCGAGGGGCCGGGCCTGCTGCGCTGCGGCGGCTACGCGCTGTTCATCATGGCGCTCGGCGATCCGACGGACTGGCCGGCCAGCGCGC
Source organism: Kofleriaceae bacterium (assembly GCA_041495365.1). Taxonomy (GTDB): domain Bacteria; phylum Myxococcota_A; class Polyangia; order Haliangiales; family Haliangiaceae; genus JABFXX01. The sequence goes on from JBGQCL010000012.1 coordinate 9,441, forward strand.
AGGACGCCTGGGCGTTCCTGCCCGAGCGCGTGTACTTCGACGAGCTCGAGAAGACGCCGCAGGGCTCGGTGCGCCGCTCCCCGCGCGTCCCGCAGCTGCCGACGCTGGCGAGCGCGATCACCCACCGCAGCCTGATCATCCGCACCCACGGCCCGCGGGACACCACCGACGGCCTGGTCGACAGCGGCGACACCGCCGGCACGCTGGAGCTGATCAGCCCGCGCAGCCGCGGCACGATCCGGATCGGCCACGACGAGCTGCGCGACGGCGTGCTGATCGGCCGCTACGCGCGCTGCAACAACGCCCAGCTCGCCGACGACCCGTCGCTGTCGCGCGTCCACGCGCTGCTGATCCAGGTCGAAGACGCGATCCTGGCGATCGACACCGCCAGCCTCAACGGCACGCGCGAGGGCGACCAGCCCAAGGCGCGGCTGATCCAGCTCACGGGCGACACCGAGCTGGTGCTCGGCACCTCGACCCGTGCGCGCTGGCACTGGGTGTCGTAGCCGCGGCGGTTTGGGCCTTGCGCCGCGCGGCGACGCACAACAAACTCCCACGACGATGACTCGACGCCTCGCCGCGCTGGCGGCCGCGCTGGCGACCACGCTCCTGGGCGCCGCGCTGTCCGGGCGCGCCTCTGCTGGCCCTTGGCCCGGCCGCCCGATCGAGGTCCCGCCCGAGGTCATGAAGCTATACCAGGACAAGCCGGTGATCGAGCTGGTGACGATGGGCATCGGCTCGCTGATCTGGGAGCGCCACGGCCATATCGCGCTGTGCGTGCAGTACGACGATCAGCGCCACGATTGCTACAACTACGGGATCGGCGACTTCCACCATCCGCTCGGGATGGCCTGGGGGTTCCTTCGCGGCGCCGGCAGCTTCTGGGTCGGCAAGGACTCGATCGAGAACATGCTGTGGATCTACCAGCAGACCGACCGCACGATCTGGATCCAGCCGCTGCCGCTGACCCGCGAGCAGAAGCAGAAGGTCATCGCCAAGCTCGAGCACGACATCCTGGAGCCGAACAAGTACTACGCCTACGATCACTTCTGGGACAACTGCACGACCCGCGTGCGCGACATCCTCGACGACGCCACCGGGGGCAAGCTCGCGGCGATGCGCGAGCCGACCGACGGCAAGACGTTCCGCGATCTGGCCCGCGAGGGGTTCCACGGCCTGCAGATGCCCGATCCCGTGCCCGACACGGTGCCCCTCGTGATCACCGACATCGCGATGGGCCGGGTCACCGACCGCGTGCCGACCTACTACGAGCGGATGTTCCTGCCCCAGTACCTGCGCGAGGCGGCGACCAAGCTGTGGGGGATCCAGCCGATGACGCTGTACGAGCGCCGCGGTCCGCCGCCGGAGACCGACGGGCCGAGCGGCCGGGGGTGGTTCGCGCTGGTCATCGTGCTGCTGACTGCACCGGCGTGGATCACGCGCCTGATCGGCCGCGGCCAGCGCGCCGGGCTCGCCATCGCCGTGCTGCCGTACGTCCTGCTCGGCACGGTGCTCACCGCGCTGGCGATCCTCAGCCCGCTGCCCTACATCCGGTGGAACGAGACCTGCCTGATGCTCCTGCCGCTCGATCTGCTCGTGCTGTTCATCCCGGCGCAGTCGCGCTGGTACGCGCGCGGCCGGCTCGCGATGCTGGCGCTGCTGCTCGTGCTCTGCCTGGTCGGCGTGCTGACCCAGCCGCTGCTCGCGCCGCTGCTGTGGCCGGCGATCCCGCTCGCCGTCGTGGGGCTGTGGCCCGCGCCGCCGGCCAAGGTCGGAATGACCGGTCAGCTCGACGGTGGCAAGCGCCGCGGCCGCAAGCGCGGGTAGCCAAGACCGATCGATCGGGGCGCGATCGTCGACATCGGGGCGCTGACGACCGAAACCGAGACCGATCGCCGAGACCGATCGCCGAGACCGATCGCCGAGACCGATCGCCGAGAGCCGCTACCCCAGATGCGTGGGGCTGGCAGGTCGAGAGCGCGCACGCCCGTGCACTGCTCGATCGCGAGCTGGGCCTGCTGTGGGGACTCACTCGCCGCAGCCGCGGCAAGGACGCAGCACTCCCCGCGTCAGGAGCCAGGACCCGACCGCGGTGACCGGCGCGAGCTGAGCGCCCAGCTCCCGACGTAGATCGAGGCGCAGCCTCTCCGCAGTTCCCCCACGTGGGGGCGAGCCTGCCCGCGGTCCCCCCCGTGGGGGCGAACCTGCCCGAGGTCCCCCACGGTGGGGGCGAACCTGCCCGAGGTCCCCCCCGTGGGGGCGAACTTGCGCGTGGTCCCCCCACGTGGGGGCGAGCTTGCCCGCGGTCCCCCGCGTGGGTCGAAGCTTGCCCGCGGTCCCACGTGGGACAACTCGCCAACGCCGGCGATCGCAGGTGCAGTCGCCCGGGGCACGCAGCGTGAGATGCACGGGGCTGGTTCATGCGCGTACCCGCAGCCATCGAGCGAGCCAAGGCGATGCAGCGCCGGTTACGGCGCGCGCGGAAGGTCCTTGGATCCGAATAGCTTGCCTTCCGCCGGATGCTATGCCGTCAGGACCTCCGCTGCCCACGCGAAAGGACACCTGTGACGGATCATGCGCTGCTCGCTCCCTGGACCGGCCCGCACGGCGGCTTCCCGCGGTTCGATGAGGTCAAGGTCGCCGAGCTCCACCCGTCGCTGCTCGCCGCGATGGATCTGCACCGCGCCGAGGTCGCGGCGATCGCGGCGAGCGCGGAGCCGGCGACGTTCGCCAGCACGATCGACGCCCTCGAGCGCGCCGGCCAGCCGCTGCGCCGCGCCGCCGCCGTGTTCGGGGTCTACACCTCGACGATGTCGAGCGCCGAGGTCCGGCAGATCGAGCAGGACATGGCGCCGATCTTCGCGGCGTTCTCCGACGAGATCATCCAGGACGCGGCGCTGTTCGCCCGGATCCAGGCGGTCCACGCCGGCCGGCACGCCGCGGGCCTGACCGCCGAGCAGGTCCGGCTCGTCGAGGTCACCTACCGCAACTTCGAGCGCCAGGGCGCGGCGCTGGGGGCCGCCGACAAGGCCCGGCTCGCCGAGATCAACGCGCAGCTCGCGACGCTGTACACCCGGTTCGCCCAGAACCTGCTCGCCGACGAGGAGAGCCAGGCGCTCGAGCTGACCGGCGAGGCCGAGCTCGCCGGCCTGCCCGAGCCGCTGCGCGCCGCCGCCCGCGAGGCCGCGGCCGCCCGGGGCCAGCCCGGCTGGCGGATCGCGAACACGCGCTCGGCGATGGAGCCGTTGCTGGTCTACTCGACGCGGCGCGACCTGCGCGAGCGCGGCTGGCGGATGTGGGTCAGCCGCGGCGAGCACCCCGGCGCGCATGACAACCGCCCGCTGATCCCGGAGATCCTGGCGCTGCGCGCCGAGAAGGCCCGCCTGCTCGGCCACCCGAGCCACGCGCACTGGATCATCGACGACAACATGGCGCGGACACCGGACGCGGCGATGGCGCTGCTCCGCAAGGTGTGGCGGGCCGCGGTCGCGCGCGCGCGCGAGGAGATCGCCGACATGCAGGCGACCGCCGATGCCGAGCAGGCGGGCATCACCATCGAGCCATGGGACTACCGGTTCTACGCCGAGAAGGTCCGCAAGGCGCGGTACGATCTCGACGACAACGAGGTCAAACCGTACCTCCAGCTCGACCGGATGCGCGACGCCATGATGTGGGTCGCCGGCGAGCTCTACGGCCTCGCGTTCCACCGGCTCGACGACGTCCCGGTGTGCCACCCCGACGTCGCGGTCTACGAGGTGACGCGCGACGGCCGTCACGCCGGCCTGTGGTACTTCGACCCGTACGCGCGCGACGGCAAGCAGTCGGGCGCGTGGATGAGCGAGTACCGCACGCAGGAGGCGATCGCCGAGCCGGTATCGCCGATCGTGTCGAACAACGCGAACTTCATGAAGGCCAGCGGCACGGTGCTGGTCTCGTGGGACGACGCGCGGACGATGTTCCACGAGTTCGGCCACGCGCTGCACGGCCTGTGCTCGGCGGTCTGCTACCCGACGCTCGCCGGCACCAACGTCCAGCGCGACTTCGTCGAGTTCCCGAGCCAGCTCCACGAGCACTGGCTCGCCACGCCCGAGGTGCTCGGCCGGTTCGCGCGGCACTACCAGACCGGCGCGGCGATCCCCGCCGAGCTGGTCGCCAAGATCGAGCGCGCGCGGCACTTCAACCAGGGGTTCGCCACCATCGAGTACCTGGCGGCGGCGATCTACGACCTCGAGATCCACACCGCGCCGGCCGACCCGCCGGTGGATCCGATCGCGTTCGAGCGCTGCGTGATGGCCGAGATCGGCTGCCCGCGGGAGATCGTGATGCGCCACCGGCCGACCCAGTTCGGCCATATCTTCGCGAGCGACGGCTACTCCGCCGGGTACTACGCCTACCTGTGGGCCGACACGCTGGTGGCCGACGCCGCCGAGGCGTTCCGCGAGGCCGGCAGCTTCTACGATCCGGCGATCGCGCGGCGGCTCCACGAGTCGGTCATGCGCGCCGGCAACTCGATCCCGCCGCAGCAGGCGTTCCGGGTGTTCCGCGGCCGCGACGTCGATACCGACGCGCTGATGCGCGAGCGCGGGTTTCCGGCCGGCTGAGCGGCCGGGTCAAATCGCCCCACCGGCGTCGGTGCCTGCCACGACAGGTGGCAGATCGGCGACGATGCGGCATGCAGTTCGGTGGGGTGCATGACGCGCTCGTCGGGTTCCCGGCCTGGCGCGCCGTCGATCTCGTGGCCCGGCGCGTGGCCCGGCGCGCGATCGGATTCACCGCGCTCGCGATGCTGGTCGCGGCGTGGACCACCGCCGAGCCGGCGCGGGCGCAGGCGGAGCCGCAGGGGGCCGCTGGCCCGGCTCCCGAGGGCCAGCCGCAGCCGCCCGCCGAGCACGGCTGGCTCGACGGCGACCACCTGACCGGCGACTGGGGCGGCGCCCGCAGCGCGCTCGCCGACCGCGGCGTGACGATCGACGTGTTCTACGCCAGCGAGGCGTTCACCGCGCGCGGCGACAGCTCGGTGCTCGGCCACCTCGACGCGGCGATCACGCTCGACATCCACAAGCTCGGCCTGTGGAACGGCGGCACGCTCTACGCGCTCGGCCAGAACAACCACGGCAACAGCGGCATCACCGGCGCGGTCGGCTCGGCCCAGCCGGTGACCAACCTCGAGGCCGAGCCCTACACCCAGCTCACCGAGCTGTTCTTCGAGCAGACCGCCGCGGACGACCGGCTGCGGATCCGGATCGGCAAGCAGGACGCCAACCGCGACTTCGGCACGCCGCGGTTCGGCGGCAACTTCATCAACAACAACTTCGGCATGTACCCGACCTCGCCGCTGCCGTCGTACCCGACCACCGGCCTGGGCGCACTCGTCGCGGCGCAGCCGGTGGCGTGGTTGTCCGGCAAGGCCGCGATCTACGAGGGCAGCCCCGACGTCGGCGGGCTCGGGCTGACCACCGCGTTCCAGTCCGGCGGCGGCTACACGCTGGTCGGCGGCGCCGCGGCGACCCACCGCTACGGCCCCGCCGACCGCGACGGCGGCACGACCAGCATCGGCGCGTGGTGGCGGTCCGGCGACTTCCCGGAGCTCGGGTCCGCCAGCGGCGCGATGCCGCGCAGCTTCGAGACCAACGCCGGCTGGTTCGTCCAGAACGACGAGCGGATCTACCTCCACCCGCGCGACCCCGACGACCCGCGCGGCCTCACCGTGATCCTGCGGGCCAGCGGGGCGCGGCCGGACCGCACGCCGGTCACCCGCTACGCCGGCGGCTCGGCGGCGTGGCACGGCATCGGCCCGCGCCGCAACGACACCGTCGGGCTCGGCGCCGGCACCTTCCGGGTCGCCGAGCCGCTCGGTGGCAGTCGCGGCCCCCGCGACGAGTGGTTCGTCGAGGCGTTCTACAAGCTGCGGTTGACCGCGTTCTTCAGCCTGCAGCCCGACCTGCAGTGGTTCCACCACCCCGGCGGCGATGGCGCCGGCGCGCTGGTCGCCGGGCTGCGGGTCAGGGTCAAGCTGTAGCGGCGCGGCTCAGGTCCGCCGCGCACCCGGCTTCACGATCTCGAACGGCCGCATCATCTCGTTGGCCGCGTGCTCGAGCACGTGGCAGTGCCAGACGTAGCGCCCGGTGTAACCCTCGAAGCGGACGATGATCCGCGTGATCGATTCGGGGTGCGCCTGCACGGTGTCCTTCCAGCCCAGCTCGGCCGGCTCGGGCAGGATCGGCGGACCGACGAGCTGCATCTTGTGCTCGAACCGGAACGCGTCGATATCGAACTTCTGGCGCTCGAGGATCTGGAACCGGACCAGGTGCAGGTGGATCGGGTGGGTGTCGCCCGTGTAGTTGACCAGCTCCCAGATCTCGACGGTGTCGAGCACCGGCCTCTCGGTCACCGGATCGCGCCAGCGCTTGCCGTCGAGCAGCATCAGCATGCCGTACGTGGCGTCCTGGTACTCCTCGAGCGCGAGCGTCCGGGTCTTCACCGCGGCGGCGCGCGGCGTGCGCGGGACGCCGCGCAGCGCGGCGGGGACTTGCCACGCGCGCACCACCGGGCCCGGCGCAACGCGAAATCGCATCAGCTGGAAGGTCTGGCTCCTCAGCACGACCGACTGTCCGCCCAGCGCGCCGAAGTCGACGATGACGTCGGCCCGCTCGGCGGGCGCGAGCGACAGCATCGGAACGCGCGCCGGCCGGGGCAGCAGGCCCTGGTCGCTGCCGATCTGGACGAACGGCGCACCGTTCGACAGCGTGAGATAGAGGAACCGCGCGTTCGAGGCGTTGTAGATCCGGAACCGGTAGGCGCGGCGCTCGACCTCCAGCTCGGGCGCGAGCTTGCCGTTGACCAGGATCGCGTCGCCGTACATCTCCGAGACCCACGGCGACTCGGGGATCCCCGAGGTCGGGTAATACAGCTGGCCGTCCTCGTCGAGGATGCGATCGAACAGGAACAGCGGGATCTCGTGCGGCCCGCGCGGCAGGCCGAGCGCATCCTCGACCGCGTCGCGCACGAGATATGCGCCGAACAGCCCGGCGTACTGGTTGAGCCGCTCGATCCCCATCGCGTGGTCGTGGTACCAGAGCGTCGCGGCGTCCTGGCGGTTGGGGTAGTGCACGATCCGCGAGCCGCCGGGCGGAAACCAGCGCTCGGGGTCGCCATCGCTCTCCGGCGGGACCCGGGCCCCGTGGACGTGGACGACCGTGCGCACCTCGGGCAGCTTCGCGCCGGCACCGCACAGCGTGTGATCGATCGGCAGGAAGTGCTTCGCCGGCAGATCGTTGCGCCACTCGATCGCGAGCGGCTGGCCCGAGCGCACGTCGAACGTCGGACCGGGCACCTCGGCGCCGTAGCTCCAGCACCGGGTCGGCTTGACGTCGCGATGGATCCGGACCTCGACCTCGCGCATCGTCACGCGGTAGAGCGGCACGGTGCGGCCCGGCCGCCCTGGACCCGGCGCGGTGCCGATGCTGTGCGCCACCGGCGGAACCGGCAGCGGATCGACAAACTTCGCCAGCTCGGCGATGTGCAGCGGGCGCCGGAGCGGAACCGGGCGCCGCTTCGCCATCGCCGGCCCGTGACCGCCGGGGTGCGCGGGCTCGGGGCCCGCCCACCCGCGCGCTCCGCCGCCACCGACCCAGGCAGCCGCCAGGCCGGCGCCGCGCAGCAGCTGTCTGCGAGACAGGGTCATCGCGCGGGGAGCCTACGCTACTTCGCGAGCGGAAGGCCGGTGCGGGGATCGAGCCGGAGCGTCCTGCTCGCCCGGCCCTCGGGAGGCGTCGGGAAGTCGAACATGTTCTCGATCGTGCCGGCGATCGTGTCGAACGACGCGCCGGGCGCGATGGGCTGGCCGTGCAGCCAGTTGTCCTCGATGAACCTCAGAATCGAGGTCTGATCGGTCAGCGTGTGATCGACGAAGTTCTTCCTGGCGAACGGCGAGAGCACCAGCAGCGGCATGCGCGTGCCATAGCCGCACCGGCCATTCACTGGCCCGACCGGGTTGCCGTCCTTGTCGATACCGGGCAGTGCGGCCTGCCCGACCGTGTGGCCCTGCTGCGCGCTGGTGGTGTTGCACAGGCCAGCCCCGTTGAGCTGATCGACGTTCGCATCGGACGACGGGTTGACGATCGGCGGCGCCTGGTGGTCGTACCAGCCGTCGGAGTCGTCGTAGGCGATGATCACGGCCGTGCTCGCCCAGAACTTGCTCTCCTGGAGCGCGTTCATCGTGCAGATGATGAATGCCTGCTCGTCGACCGGGTTGGAGTAGCCGGCGTGGCCGTCCTGGAACGCCGGCGCCTTGACGAAGCTCACCGCCGGCAGGTTGCCCGTCCCGAGCGCATCGAAGAAGTCATGCGAGTCGTAGTTGTGGTTGGCGGGCTCGGGGGTTTCGCCGTCGGCGAGCGTGCTGTTGCCGATGTCGCTCACCGAGTTCGGCCGCAGGTGCTGCGGGTTGGAGGTCGACGCGTAGTACTGGAACCAGGCGTGGTGCGGGATGTAGTCGACCGACGCCCCGGCGAACGGCAGCTGGCTCGGGTTGGTGACCCGGCCACAGCCGAACGTGCCGTTGGGGTTGGTGAGGTTCAGGTCGAAGCCACCCATGAACGAGCCCCATGAGATGGCCGGGGCATGGTGGTTGAGCAAGTCACCGATGTTCGGGCCCGCCATCAGGTTCTGATCGGACGCGACCGAGCACACGTCGTTGAACGGGTCGGTGTCGCCGATCAGCGTGAAGCCGCCCTGGCCATCGGCGACGGCGTGGGTCGCGGAGAACATGGCGAACGGCTTGTTGGGCGAGGTCATGCCGCTGGTCTGGCCGGAGATCAGGTTGATCGCGCCCGGCGTCGACGGACCGAAAACCGTCGTCCACGAGTTGTCGCTCATCGCGAAGTGCTGGGCGTAGTTCCACAGCGCGGTCACGGTGTTGCCGTCGTAGTACCCCATGACCAGACCCGTGGTGTTGAGCGACGGCAGCGGCGACGGGTTGGCCGCGCCGGTGAACTGCGGGAACAGGTCCATCGCTCCGCCGTGCGACGCCTGCTGCTCGGGCTTGTAGTTGTGGCCCTGGTCCGCGGTCGACGCCTGCGCCGGCGTCAGCCGGATCGGGTTGGCGGGGACGGTGGCGCTGACCTTGTTGGGGTTGTTGTTCAGCAGATCGACGCCGGCGAGCGGGGCGAAGCCGTGGTTGACGTCGAGCGGTGTCGCCAGGGTGTTGACCCCCTGGGTAGGGGCGACGCCGGCGAACCGGGTCTCCCCGGCGAGGTTCTTGGCGGTCGGATACGTGCCGAAGTAGTGATCGAACGACACGTTCTCGCCGAAGATGATCACCAGGTGCTTGATCGGCGTGGCCGTGCCGAGGTCCGCCGCGGCATCGTGGACGCCGGTGCCGGCGCCGACCGGGACGACGGGGCACGAGAAGGCCGACGGACCCGTCGGGCCCGTTCCGCCCCCCGGACCCTGCGAGCCCGTTCCGCCCCCCGGGCCCTGCGAGCCCGTTCCGCCCCCCGGGCCCTGCCCGCCCGCGGCGCCTGGATCGCCTTTGTCGCCCCTGGCGCCGGCGGCCCCGGAGTCCCCGGTGCAGCCGGAGCCGGCCAGCGTGCCAGCGAGCGCCAAGGCCGTCGAGAGAATGCTTCCCTGGAGTACAACCCTTCGAGTCTCGAACATCGTGTCCCTCCTGGTGGCCGCGGGAGATATGCGCAATGTCGCGCCATCGTGCGGATCGAGGAGGCCGTTGTACGAGCCGTGTTTGACGAACTGGAAACAACCGGGGGGCATGTTCGAGGGGACGACCGAGGCGGGCGATCCGGCGCGAGGACAGGGGCGCGTCGATTGCCACGCGATCGTCACGGCAGCGCCACACGAGCATGCAGGTGAAGCCGCGCCGCGCGCAGCGTAGACTGTGCGCGATGGCCGGCGCGGCCCACGAGCCCTCCCCACACCCGGCGCACCAGGCGGTGCTGCCGAGCGGCGAGGCCACCGCGCTGTTGCCCGCCGGTGAGGTCCCGTCGATCGCGCCGCTGGCCCGCGCGCTCGCTCCGGCGCCGGTCGCGGCGCCGGTCACCGCGCCCATCGCGGCGCCCGTCACGGCGATCGACGCGATGCGCGACGAGGAGATCGCGCGGACCCGGCTGTTCATTCGCATGGGCTGGCTGCTCAGCCTGTTCGGGATCGGCACGGTGTTCGTGATCGACGCACCGCGCGCGCTCGCGATCAGCTTCGTCGCCGGCGTGGTGATCGGGATGATCGTCAGCTCCGGCTATCACCGCGCGTTCGCCGACCCGCGCCGCTACACCCGGCGGGCGCTGCTGACGCTCGCGGTGATCTGTGTCGTCAACGGCCACCTGGCCGTGCTGCTGTACGGCACGTTCTCCGCCGCGCCGATCCTGATCGTGATCGGCATCCACTTCGTGGCCCGGACCGAGGCCGAGCGGATCGCGCGCGGGATCTTCGCCGGCGCGGCGGTGTGCTACGCGGCGATCGCGGCGGCGATCGCGAGCGGTGCGATCGCGGACCCCGGCGTGTTCGCGTCCGACGTCCCGACCCCCGGCGCGGCGCTCGCGGTCGGCGCGCTGTTCGTGCTCGCGACGTTCTGGCTCGCGTACTACACCGCGCGCCAGCTCCGCACCGCATCGCTCGCGGCGATCGACGACCTGCAGCGCACCACCCGGTTGGCCTCGCAGCGCGCCGCGATGATGGACGAGCTGCTCGGCGACCTCGAGCGCGCGCTGCGCGCCGGCCCGGGCCGCCACACCGACCAGGTGATCGGCGAGCTCCGGCTCGGCGCGGTGCTCGGCCGCGGCGCGATGGGCGAGGTCTACGAGGCCCGCTGCGTCGCGACCGGCGCGCCGGCCGCCGTCAAGCTGCTGCGCCCCGGGCTGGCCGGCGACCCCGCGCAGCGCGCCCGGTTCGCGCGCGAGCTCGCGGCCGGCCGCGCGATCGACTCGCCCCACGTCGTGCGCATCCTCGGCGGGTCGGCCGAGCTCGCCGGCGGCGCGCCGGCGTTCCTCGCGATGGAGCGGCTGCACGGCGGAACGCTCGCCGAGCTGCTCCGCCGCGAGCCCCGGCTGTCCGCCGGCGCGCTGCGCGCGCTGGCCCGGCAGATCGGCGCCGCACTCGACGCCGCGGCCGCCGCCGGCGTGGTCCACCGCGACGTCAAGCCGACCAACCTGTTCCGGTGCGACGACGGCGGTGCCGGGATCTGGAAGATCCTCGACTTCGGGGTCGCACGGATCGCGGCCGAGCCCACGCCCGACGAGCCCGGCGTGATCGGCACGCCCCACTACATGGCGCCCGAGCAGGCGCGCGGCCAGCCCACCGGCCCGCGCGCCGATCTCCACGCGCTCGGTGCGATCGCCTACCGCTGCGCGACCGGCCGCCATCCGTACGACGCGGCCGACCCCGCCGCGCTGCTGTACGCGATCGTCCACCGCATGCCGGCGCGGCCGGGCGCGCTCGCCGGACTGCCCGCCGACTTCGATCGGTTCTGCGCGATCGCGCTCGCCAAGGCGCCCGACGAGCGGTTCGCGACCGGCGCCGCGCTGGCCGGCGCGCTCGACGCCGCGCTGGCCGGCGCGCTCGACCCGGCGATCCGCGCGCGCGGCGACGCGCTGATCCGCCGCCGGCCGTGGGAGACCCGGCGATGACCGGCACCCGGCCGCCGGCGCTGGCCAGCCCGAGCGACGCGCTGCGCGTCGAGGAGGTCCGCCGGACCCGCGCGTTCCTGCGGATCGGCTGGATCATCGCCGTCGGCGTCGCGATCGCGCTGCCGGTCGTCCCCGGCGATCCGCGGATCGCGTGGGCGCTCGCCGCCGCGCTCGCGGTCGGCGTCGGCGGCAGCGCGTGGATGTACCGCGCGCTGCGCGATCCGGCGGCCTACCGCCCGGCCCGGATGAACCTGCTCGCGCTCGCCGGCATCGTGTGCGGCCAGCTCGGCATCCTCTATGTCGGCGCGTTCTCGGCCGCGCCGGTCATGGTCCTGCTCGGCCTGTACTTCTTCTGCCGGACCGAGAGCACCGCGAGCGCGGTCGCGATCTACGCGATCGCCGCCGGCGCGCACGCGGTCGAGGCCGGCCTGGTGATCGGCGGCGCGATCCGCGATCCCGGGTTCTATCCGGTCGGCCGCCACGCCACGGTCGCCGCCCAGATCGCCGGCCAGCTGTGCGTGCAGGTCGCGTATGCGCTGTGCTTCTGGCTGGCGCGCGCGACCCGCCGGACCTCGCTCGACGCGATCGGCGAGCTCCAGCACGCGACCCGGCTCGCCGCGCAGCGCGATGTCCAGCTCGCCGAGCTGCGCGCCGACCTCGACCGCGCGAGCGAGGTCGGCGCGCCCGGCCGGTTCACCGATCACACCATCGGCAGCTGGGAGCTCGGCAACGTGCTCGGCCGCGGCGCGATGGGCGAGGTCTACGAGGCGCGCCACGCCGCGACCGGCGCGCCCGCCGCGGTCAAGCTGCTGCGCCGCGAGCTGGTGTCCGAGGCGCGCCACGTCGAGCGCTTCGTCCGCGAGGTCCAGGTCGCGAGCGCGATCGACTCGCCGCACGTGGTCCGCGTGCTCGAGGCCGCGACCCCCAGCGAGGGCGGCGATGGCGGCCTGCCGTTCCTCGCGATGGAGCGGCTGCGCGGCCAGACGCTCGCCGAGCTGCTGCGCGGCCAGGGCACGCTGACCGGCGTCGACCTGGCCGAGCTGCTGACCCAGATCGGCCGCGCGTTCGAGCACGCGCGCGCCGCCGGCGTGGTCCACCGCGACGTCAAGCCCCATAACCTGTTTCGCTGCGACGACGGCACCTGGAAGATCCTCGACTTCGGGATCGCCGCGCTCGCCGACAGCTCCAGCACGCTGACCCACGGCGGCGTGATCGGGACGCCGGCGTACATGTCGCCCGAGCAGGCGCGCGGCGAGCCGGTCGACCACCGCGCGGACGTCTACGCGCTCGGCGCGGTGATCTACCGCTGCGTCACCGGCCGCGTGCCGTTCACCGCCGGGGACACCCCGTCGCTGCTCTACGCCGTGCTCCACGACATGCCGCTGCGGCCGTCGGCGATCGCCCGGGTCGACCCCGGACTCGAGCGCGTGATCCTGCTCGCGCTCGCCAGGTCGCGCGACGCGCGGCTGGCCTCGGTCGCCGAGCTGGTCGCGGCGGTCGAGGCCGCGACCACCGGCGCGCTGCCCGCCGCGCTGGTCCGCCGCGCCGACGCGCTCGCCCGCGATCAGCCGTGGACCGAGCCGGTGCGTTGAATGATCCACAGGGGACGTTCCCGTCCCCTCTCTCGGTCAACAGGGGCTCCCCATCCCGTCTCCGGGGATCTCGCGGCAACGCCGCGAAATTCACCCATCCGCGCGCCGCGCCGCGCGGCCCGGCACCTGCGGGCCTGTGCCCGATCGCGCTTCCGCATCGACCCGCATGTGTGCGTGCTCGCCATGTGGCTTTGCATGCACGCGTCGCGGAAGCAGGTTATCCAGATTACAATGCCGGCATGGCGCTGATGAACCTCGACGCGGGCGAGCACGACGACGAGCCCGAGGAGCTGTGGGCCAGGTTCGACGTCCTCAACATCGCGTGCGGCGGCCACGCCGGCGACCCCGCGTCGATGGAGCGCGTCGTCGCCTGGTGCGTCCGGGCCGGACGCGTGATCGGCGCGCACCCGTCGTACCCCGACCGGCCGGGCTTCGGCCGCCGCACGCTGGCGATCGAGCCGGCCGCGCTCGCCGCGTCGGTCGCCGAGCAATGCGCCGCGCTCGCCGAGGTCGCCCGGCGCCACGACCGCGCCGTGGTGTACGTCAAGCCGCACGGCGCGCTGTACCACGACGCCAACCAGAGCCCCGCGCTGGCGCGCGCCGTCGTGTCCGCCGCGGCCGCTGCGCTCGGCGCGGCCGTCACCGTGATCGGCCCGCCCGCCGGCGCGCTGCGCGAGGCCGCCGCGGCGCACGGCGCCGGGTACGCCAGCGAGGGCTTCGCCGACCGCCGGATGCGCCCCGACGGTGGCCTCGTGCCGCGCAGCGAGCCGGGCGCGCTGCTGACCGATCCTGCCGAGGCCGCCGCGCAGGCCCGCCTGCTGGCCGGGCGGGTCGACACGATCTGCTGCCACGCCGACACCCCGGGGGCGCTCGCGATCGCCGGCGCGGTCCACGAGGCGCTGCATGGCTGATCCGCAGCCGTGGCGCGCCCTCGGCGACCGCGCGATCCGGTTCGCGCGCCCGCCGCGCTCGGCGCGGACCCTGGTGCGCGCGGTGCGCGCGTGGCCCGGCGTGGTCGATGTCGTCGTCGCGCGCCACGACGTCGCCGCGTACTTCGCCGCCGAGCCGCGCGTCGATCCGGCGTGGATCGCCGCGCTGGACACCGCGCCCGATGACCCCGATCCCGGCCGCGACGTCGCGATCCCCGCGGTCTACAACGGCCCCGACCTCGCGAGCGTCGCCCAGGCGCTCGGCCGCCATCCCGACGACGTGTGCGCGCTGCACGCCGGCGCGACGTATACCGTCGAGACCATGGGCTTCGCCCCGGGCTTTGCCTACCTCGCGGGCCTGCCGCCGGCGCTCGAGCTGCCGCGCCGCACGACGCCGCGCACCCGGGTCCCCGCGGGCTCGATCGCGATCGCCGGCCAGCACAGCGCGGTGTATCCGTTCGAGTCGCCCGGCGGCTGGCACCTGATCGGCACGGCCGGCGTCAAGATGTTCGGTCCCGACGGTTCGCTGCTCCAGCTCGGCGATCGCGTGCGGTTCGTGCCATGACCCTCGCCGTCGTCCGCGCCCTCGGCCTCGTCACCGTGCAGGACCTCGGTCGCCCCGGCCGCATGCACGAGGCCGTCCCGCCCGGCGGCGCGCTGGTCGCCGACCGCCTGATCGCCGCCAATCGCGCCGTCCGCAACCCGGACGATGCGCCCGCGCTCGAGATCCTCGGCCAGCTCGCGATCCGCGCCGAGCGCCCGCTGCGCGTCGCCACCGACACCCTCGCGCCGCGCGAGCTGCCGGCGGGCGGCGAGCTCCTCGTCGCCAGCGAGCCCCGCCGCGTCGCCTATCTCGCCGTGCGCGGCGGCCTCGCGGCGCCGCTCGTGCTGGGCGGCCGCGGCGCCCTGCTGTGCGCCGGCCTCGGCGGCCTGGTCCGCACCGGCCAGCGCTTCGATCTCGCCGGGCTCGCCGAGGTCGCCGCGCCGCCGCCGCCCGGCCCGGCTGCCGCGCCGGAGGCTCCGATCCGCCTGATAGGGGGACCTGACCTGGGATCATTCCCACCCACAGCTCTGGAGCTGCTGCTGTCCTCCGAGTACCGCATCCTGCCGAGCAGCGATCGCGTCGGCACCCGGCTCGACGGCCCCGCGCTGCCGCGCACCGGCGCGCCCGAGGTGTCGCGGCCGATGGTGCTCGGCGCGATCGAGGTCCCGCGCGACGGCAAGCCGATCGTCCTGGGCCCCGAGCACCCGACCACCGGCGGCTACCCGGTCGTCGCCGTCGTCGCCCGTGCCGACCTCGGCCGGCTGTTCTCGATCCGGCTCGGCGGCACCGTCCGCTTCACGCGCTGATCGCAGCATCTGCCGCGCTCGGGAACCGAAGCCACCGCTGTCACTGGGGAGGATCGATCGCACTCCCTGGAGCTGGCCTCTGGCGGACCCGTACCTGCCAGCTCACATTATCAATCGCCTTGACACTGTTGACCGACTGATCAAAGGTTGCCGTGTAGACACACATTCATGCTTACTGCGTCCGCGACCTCAAATTGGATTCCCGCTCGGCTACGCCGCGCTCCGCCTCCCGTCCATGCATTCGCCGCTTCCTGACAGCGCGGAACGAGCTGGGACATGGCCGCCGCAGCGGGTATTGTGAGCGCGGCGAGGTCTCGTACGCAGTGGCCTTCGTGCACATTCGAGGACGCCGGGAAGCCGAAGGTGGTCGTGGCCATTGCACGCAAGCCCGGTACGGAGACCTTCGGCAAGCTGATGCTCGGCCGGCTGAACGTGCTGGACCACGCTCGCCGAATCGTGAGCCGTGGCTTCGACTTCTCCGTCTGCCGGGTGGATCTCGCATGAGCGTGCTCACCTTCACCGATCTCGTCACGAGCATCACGGACGTCGACCGCGCGGCGGTGCTCGCCGTGGGGCGGCAAGCACAGCAAGTGCTCAGCCTGCGCAACTGGCTCATCGGGACGTGGATCGTCACGTTCGAGCAGGGCGGCGCCGACCGCGCCGCGTACGGCGACGAGCTACTGGTCGGGCTGGCCGAATCGCTCCGGGCCGCAGGCACTACCGGTCTCTCCGCACGTAACCTCCGGAACTGTCGGCAGGTCGCGCTGGCGTTCCCGACCCTCGATCCCCGCGGCCTTGCGGAGCGCTTGCTGGCGCATCCGGGTGCCCTGGAGATTTGGCAGGCGCCTGCCAAATCTCCGACCGCCGTCGCGTCGCCGGACCTTCCGTGGCGAGATGCCACGTGGATCCACCGCCTGTTCTCCGAGCTGACCTTCACCCATCTCGTCGAATTCTCGCGCATCGACGACGCGACCGAGCGCGCGTTCTACGAGCTCCACTGCCTGAAAGAGCGCTGGTCGGTGCGCGAATTGATCCGACAGCGCGGCACCCTTCTCTACCAGCGCGTTGGCCTGTCCACCGAGCGTGACGCCGTCCTCGCGCTGGCGCAGACCGGGCGCATCGATGAGCGACCCCGCGCGCTCGTCCGTGATCCGTATGTGCTCGAGTTCATGGGGCTTCCGGCTGGCACCGCCGTGGACGAGAGCACGCTGGAGCAGGCGCTCATCGACAATCTCCAGCACTTCCTCCTCGAGCTTGGCAGCGAGTTCTGCTTCGTGGATCGCCAGTACCGGATCACGCTCGGGAACCGACACTTCTACCTCGACCTCCTGTTCTTCCATCGTCGGCTGCGGTGCCTGGTGGCCATCGAGCTCAAGACGACCGACTACCTGCCAGACCACGACGGACAGATGCGGTTCTACTTGAACTACCTCGCCAAGGAGGTCGCGCTGCCGGGGGAGAATCCGCCGATCGGGCTCCTCCTCTGCGCCGGAAAGGACGAGAGCATCCTCCAGTTCGCCGCGGTGGCTGACCAGTCCATCATGGTCTCGCGGTACGTACTCGAACTCCCCAGAGAGGCCCAGCTCAAGCAGTGGTTGCATGAGGCGCGAGAGGCGACGGAGGCACAGCTTCGCCAGACGGCGCCCGGCGAACCCAGACCGGCACGCAGGAGGCCGCGGAAGAAGGCCGATGGCCGCTGCCCCCGCCATTCCACAGCCCTTTTCCCGCGGCCGACCGAGCTGAATGAAACGGTGGTGTCGACACTCGACGCCGTGGTGATGCAGGAGGGGGTGCTCGAGAAGGTAGAGGTCGGATGAACTATTTCCATGCCGCGAAGCGGTGACGTCGAAGCGAGTGTTCTCGGTCGGTGAGCTGTCACATCGCCGCCGCGCAATGAGCGGCTACGGCCAGGCCCGCCAGATCGGGAACTCGGCGCCCACGGCGGGCGCGGCGACCAGGCCGTTCTCGATCGCGCCGTCGTCGCTCTCCGGCTCGCACAGGTAGACCGCGATCGCGGCGAGCGGCTGATCGGTGCGCACCATCCGGTAGCCCGCCGGCACCTTGCACGCGGCGCGGTGCCACACGACCCGGACGTCGCCGACCTGGGCGGACTCGAGGATCTTGCGGCCGCCCTCGCTGGCGATGTCGGCGATCGTGGCGACCTCGGCGTCGACCTCGGCCGGGGCGGCCTCGACCGCGAGCCCGTGGCGCGCCAGGTGCTCGGCGACCTGGGCGTCGACCAGGTAGGCGGGCGGCCGGTCGACCACGGTCGCGCCGACGAAGTTCGCGAGGTAGCGCAGCCGTGCCACCGACGGCGCACCGTCCAGCGTGCGCGGCGTGCGGGTCGGCACCTCGATCGGCTCGTCGAACGCGTCGAGCTGGTAGCGGATCGCCATCCGATCGCGCGGCTCGCGGCTGGCCGCGACCAGCTGCACGATCTCGTCGCGATGACCCGCCGTGTAGCGCAGCGCCTCGAGCAGGCAAGCGTAGGTCGTCCGCACCCGGTCGGCGAACGGCAGGTAGGAGTAGCACTCGAGCAAGAGGTCGAGCCGGCTGGTCAGGCCGCGGTAGTTGCTGCCGAACCGCGGGTGATGGGTGTACGTCATCCAGCCCTCGGTCACCGCCGCGGCCGGGTCAGCGTCGACCTGGGCGTCGAGCGAGCGCTCGTCCTCGACGAAGTTGCCGTACCAGCCGGCGAGCAGCTGGTGATCGCGGGCGAGCGCCGCGGTGACTGCTGGCATCATCTTCGTGCGCATGTACGCGACCGGCTCCCCGCGCCCGGTCGCCACGGTGTGCGGCACGTCGTAGGTCATCGCGTAGCGGTGGACCGAGCCGTTGGTCGCGTGGCAGTCGATCGTCAGGTCCGCCTGCCAGACCTGACAGACCCGCGACTGCAGCAGCCGCATCTCCGGCGCCGCCTGGCGCAGGTAGTCGCGGTTGAGGTTGATGCCCGACGCGGTCACCCGCGTGCCGACCTTCTCGGGGCCGATCTGGCCGTGCAGCTTCGCCAGGTCGAGCCGGCGGTTCGCCGGATCCACGGCGTCGTTGCCATCGGGGTTGAACAGCGGCACGACCACCAGCGTCAGCTCGCCGAGCAGGTCGGCGTTCTGGCCGTCGAGCAGGTCGCGCATCAGCATCAGGCTCGACTCCTTGCCCTCGACCTCGCCGGCGTGGATCCCGTTGATGATCAGCACGACCGGCAGGCCGCGCCGCCGCGCCTCGTCGGGCGTGCGCACCCCGTGCGCCGACAGCACGCACAGCGGCAGGTCACGGCCGCCCGGGCTCGTGCCGAACGACGACACCGCCAGCCGCGGATCGCGGCGTGCGGCGAGCCCCGCGATGAACTCCATCACGTGGGCGTGCAGCGAGGTCTCCTGGTACGACGTGGCTTCGGCGCGCGTCAGGGGTGGCATCGCGGCATCGTGTCACGCCGACCCGGCGATTGCGCGCCGGAACCGCCGCGACCCGCGGCCCCGCAAGAGCGCTCGAACATGCGTTCGACGGCTCTTGTCGATCGGCTTGCCGGCATGCTGCGGCTGCGCCTGTACGGAGATCGCCGGCTCGAAGACTCGCCGGCTCAGGCGCCGCGCGCCGGGAGCGGGCTCGACACCCGCAGCTCCGTCGCGCGACTCTTGGTCTCGATCTGGATCTCGACCGCGTCGAGATCGATCGGCACGTAGCGCGAGATCACGGCGGCGATCTCTCGCCGCATCTCCTGCAGCTTGCCGCCCTCCAGCCCGACCCGGTCGTGGGCCAGGACCAGGTGGAGGCGGCCCTTGGCGACCTCCCGGCTCGATGGCTTCCCGCGAAAGATATTCCACATACGAACTCCGTTTCTGACCTCGCGGGGCCCTAGGCCGCGGTCGCCGATGACAAACCCAGCGCGCGACCGATCCGCGAGAACCACCCGCCGCCGGTCTCGCGCTCGGCCTCGGTGTCCAGGCCGATCAACCGCCGCGCGATCCGCGCGAACTCGCGGGCCGCGGCCGACTTGCCTTCGAGCACCGCCGGCATGCCCTTGTTGGTCGAGGCCACGACGTGCTCGTCGAGCGGCACCGCGCCGATCAGCTCGAGCGCGAGGATCTCGATCACGTCGGCCTGCGACAGCATGTCGCCCTTCTTCACCATCTGCGCCGAGATCCGGTTGACGATCAGCCGGGTCGGGATGTCCTGCACCGCGAGCAGGCCGACCACGCGATCGGCGTCGCGGATCGACGACACCTCGGGTGTCGCGACCACCACCGCCTCGTCGGCCCCGGCGATCGCGTTCTTGAACCCCTGCTCGATCCCCGCCGGGCAGTCGATCAGCACGTAGTCGTACGACGCCTTGAGCTCGCCGACCAGCTTGCGCATGTCGGCCGGCGTCACCGCGTCCTTGTCGTCGGTCTGCGACGCCGGCAGCAGCCACAGGTTTTCGAGCCGGCGATCCTTGATCAGCGCCTTCTGGGCCGTGCACTTGCGCTGCACCACATCGACCACGTGGTACACGATGCGGTTCTCCAGCCCCATCACGACGTCGAGGTTGCGCAGCCCGATGTCGGCGTCGATCAGCACCACGCTCATCCCGAGCTGTGCGATCGCGGCCCCGAGGTTGGCAGTCGTGGTGGTCTTGCCGACCCCACCCTTGCCCGATGTGATGACGATTGCTCGACCCATGGTTTCTCCTACATGCTTGCGGCAAGGCCGCTGGGAAGTCGTCCAGAGAACCGCTCGACCACGATGGTCTCGCCGGTGACATATGCGATCTCGGCACCGCCGCCCGGGCGGTCCGCATCGCCGGCCCGGGCGATCATGCGCCCGATCCTGAGCTGTTGCGGCTGCAGCGACAGCGCGATGATGCAGCCCTTGTCGCGGCCGATCGCCGCGTGCGCCACGCCGCGCAGCCGGCCGAGCACGATGATGCTGCCCTCGGCGCGCACCTCGGCCCCCGGGTTGACGTCGCCGACCACGATCAGGTGCCCGACGTGATCGACGATCCTCCCCGAGCGCACCGGGCCGACCACCAGCCGGGGCCCCACGGGCGCGTCGTCCGCCGGGGTCTCGTCCGCCGCGGCTGCCGCTGCATCGCGAGCGCCGACCGCCGCGAGCACCGCTGCCAGCGCCGCGAACAGCGCCGGGTCGTTCACGAACGCAGCTTTGGTGGCCGCATCCGCGAGGATCGGAGCCGACGCGGCACTCGCGGCCGCCTCGCCGGGTGCACTCGAGGCGGACGCAGCTCTGGTGGCCGCATCGCCCGTCCCATGCGGGACCGACACCGGGTTCGCCACCGCCTCGCCCGTCCCGTCTGGGACCGACGCAGTGCTCGCGGCCGCCTCGCCCGTCCCATGCGGGACCGACGCAGTGCTCGCCACCTCACCGCCCGTCCCATGTGGGACCGACGCAGTGCTCGCCACCGCCTCACCCGTCCCATGTGGGACCGATGCAGTGCTCGCCGCCGCCCCACCAGACGCACTCGCGGCGAACGCGGCTTTCGCGGCAGCGTCGCTCGAGGCGGGGAGGCCCGATGCGGCGTGCGCGACCGCTTCGCCAGACCCGCTCGCGGTGGCCGCGGCTTTCGTGGCCGCGTTGCTCGAGGCGGGGAGGCCCGATGCGGCGTGCGCGACCGCTTCGCCCGACGCACTCGCGAGCAACGCAGCTTTGGCGGCCGCGTCTCTCGCAGGGACGTGGGCAGCGTCTCCGGTGTCGCCGCCGCACGATTCCGCGGAATCGCCGGGCCTCGACCGCTGCGGCGGATCGACCCGCCCGGACGGCACCGGCGGGATCGGTGGCATCGCGGTGATCTCACCGCGCAACCGGCGCGCCGCCGCCGGGCCGATCTCGACCAGCCGCAGCTCGAACCGCGCCGCGATCTCCTCCAGGCACGCCAGCGCGCCGATCGGGAGCATGCCGTCGATGGCGATCCGCGCGTTGCTCCCCGCGAAGAAGCCCGGCGCCTCCGCCAGAAGCTCGGTCAGCCGTGCGCCCAGCGCCGCGGCCGTCGGCGTACCGGTGATCAGAATTTCCAGGCCACGCGCCGTGCCCCGCAGCGTCACGTTCGCCGCGCCCTCCCCGTGGTGGTCCTCGGTGGTGCCCGCGAGAGCGATGGATGGAGCGTGGCTCATGATCGACCTCCAAAGGCAGACCCTCTGGATGTTCGGAAATACAGCCCCCGATCCGGACCCCGGGCAAGTTTTCGGCAGACGCACTCCGCGCTGTCTCGAGCACGAGCTCCACGCGCACCACCCTTCCGCAGGTAGCGCCTTGCTTGCCTTCAGGTGAGCCAGCGCGACTTACGGAAGGGGTCGATCGGCCCTCGCAGGGAGTTCCGGATCGCGTGGCAGAGACGCGCGCCCACCCGTCCGCGCTTCTCTTGCACGGCCAGGGATCTCCCACACAACCGATTATTTTACTAGAGTACGAGACTGATCGCAACGATTTTGTTGTACGACAGTCTTGTTGTACAACAGAAACGTTGTACAACGGCCCCGTTAAAATCCACTTCAAGACTGTGTCGTCGAACCACTTATAGACTTGGAGCCGTCGACAATTGAAATCATCATCGCCACTGCGGGGCGCCTCGTTGGCAGGAATGACTGGAGCAGTCTGAGACGTCTTATCTTGTTGGTCATTCGACATGCTGCAAAGACAAGACTTGAACTACCTGAACCCTTCTTCAGAAGCTTCCTCAGAAGATGTGTCTCTACTGGATTGGCCAGAGAAGCTCTCGCTCTTGATCGAGGCTCAGCTGTCGGAACGCTGGGCGCCGCTCTATGAGGCACAGTAGCCGGCATGAGCGCCGAGGTCGCCGCGCAGGCAGACGCCGAACGGGCAGGCGCCGGTGGAGCGCCAGTCGGCGCGGCGGTCGAGGCGCAGCGGGCTGGTCTCGGCGTCGCCGCGCGCCGAGATCCACAGGAACTCGAAGAACTGCTCGGCGAAGCACAGCCGGCTCGTTCCTACGGCGCCGGCGTGGTGTCGTACGTGCCGCTGATCGTGCCCCACTCGAAGGTCAGCGAGAACGTCCCGGCCTGGCGCGCGTCGGTGGCGGCGCTCATCGCGGCCGGATCGATCCAGCCCGAGATCGACTTGCTGGTCTCGCCCACCGCACCGAGCGGTGGGCGGGTCGTCGACTCGTGCGCGGTGGCGGTGGGCTTGCCGGTGGCGTCGAACATCAGGTCGATGAAGACGTTCGACGCGCCGCCGTCGACCGGCATCGGAGCGCGGCGCAGCACCAGGCTGAGTTTCCCGGCGCCCTCGCTGGTCGCGATCGTCTGCGGCTTCGAGCTCCACGAGTAGCCGCACGGGGTCAGCGCGCTCGGCCAGGTGCCGGTGCACTGGAACGAGCTGCCGGTCACCGCGGCGCCGGAGTGCCGGATCTCGAGGTCCGCCTCCCCGGTGGGAGGATCCGGCGGGCCGCTGGAGGGCGTGCCGGACGGCGTGGTCGCGCACGCCACCAGCCCGAGCACGCCGAGCGAGAGGACGGAGATCGTGGGGAGCGTCTGCATGCTGCCCTCCTTGGGTGGGATCCTGCGACTGCCGGCACGCGACAGCCAAGTTTCGATGCTTGCCGAGCCGACCGCAAGCCCGTGGCAGCAGCCGCTCGACCCGTGAACCCTACCGCGGAGCGGAGCGGCGCGCACGGTGGTGCCGGCCGCCTCACGCGGGCGCCTGACCACAACGTGTCGAGATCATTCACGCATTGGAGATGCCATGCGGTGTGCTTTGGATCGCGGCGGCGACCGTGTAGACAAGGAGCCACCGTGACAAAGGAAGCCAACCCCGAGCGCAAGGCAAAGGCCAAGCCGGATGCCAGGCCCGAGGCCAGGAAGGGCGCACGGCCCAATGCCAAGCTCGCCGTCGGCAGCGATGCCAGGCCGGACCGCGACGCCGAGGCCGGTACCGAGGCGAAGACCGAGGCCGGCGCCGGGGCCAAGCCCGACGCCGCGCCGCTGGCGGCGGCCATCCCGCGCAAGACCTGGCTCATCATGGGCGCCTTCCTGGTCGTGCTGTGGGCGTTCGCGATCAACACCGGCAACACGATCGTGCTGATCATCGCGGGCGTCCTGACGGCGGTGCTGGCGGGCATCGTGCTGTGGCTGCTGCGCTTCGTCCGCAAGCAGCGCAGCACGCAGTCGCTGCTGCAGGGCGCGATCGCCTCCCCGGAGGCGCGCCGCGAGGCGCTCGCCAAGCTGTCGGAAGGCAAGGACGCCAAGTCGCCGACCAACGTGTTCGCCCGCGCCCAGCTGCTCGCGGCCGACGACGATCCGCAGGGTGCGCTCAAGCTGCTCGGCACGATCGAGCTCAAGAACTACCCGCCGGCGATGCAGGACGACGTGTCGCTGCTGCAGACCCAGCTGTACCTGCGGCTCGGCCGCACCGGCGACGCCCGCAAGTCGGCCGACGTGATGAACCTCGACAACCCGCAGCGCAAGGAGATCCGGGCGCTCGCCGCGAGCCTCGTCGCCGAGGCCTGGGCGCGCACCGGCAAGCCCAAGGAGGCGCTCGCGCTGCTCGACACGATCGAGCTGCCGAAGAAGGACGCCGAGCAGATCGCGCTGCAGATCCGGGTCGCGCGGGTGTTCGCGCGGTTCGCGGCCAACCAGCGCGGCCCGGCGCGCGCCGAGCTGGTCGCGCTCGCCGACGACGACTTCAACCAGCTCGGCCGGTTCGTCCAGCCGCAGTTCCGCGTCCACCCCGAGCTCCAGAAGCTGGCGCGCAGCGTGATCGAGCAACACCCGTCGGCCCGCCGCCACATCAAGGCGCAGACCAAGCGGCGCTAGCCGGCGAGTCTTCGAGCCGGCGATCTCCGTACAGGCGCAGCCGGCAGCATGCCGGCAAGCCGATCGACAAGAGCCGTCGAACGCAGGTCGACGGCTCTTGCGCGAGCCGCCGAGCGGGCCGCGCTGAGGCTACACCGGCGACCCCCCGGCGGCCGCGGCGCGAAATGTGGGCCGCGCGCAAACCGCGCGCGTTCGCTCCGTCGGGGCCGAGACGGGTAACGCCCAATCAACGCGCGCGCCGGCTCGCCGATACAGCGATCGAATGCCGCGCTATCTCCGATTCGAACATGTAGGTCGCGGTGCCATGATCGCCGCCCTGGCCGCGCCGATCCTGGTGTCGGCCGCGCCGGCCGCCGCCGGTCCAGCGATGCTGGCGACCGGCATCGCCGCGCCCGAGAAGATGCCGTCGTTGACCGCCGCACCGGACGCCCTGCCGCGGATCGGCGCCGGGGCCGATCTCGGCCTGCCCGACGGCGCGACCGTGTCGATCGTGGTCCGCCCGATCCGATCGATCCGCGCCCACGCCGGGATGTCGCATAACCTGATCTCCCTGGGCCAGCGCGCCGGGCTCACCTGGATCCCGCTGTCGTGGTGGGCGTCGCCCACCCTGTCGCTGGAGTACGGCCGCTATGCCGAAGGCAACGCCAACCCGCTGGTCCGCGCGGTGAGCCACGATCCGACGTTCTCGTCGGCGGTGCTCGACCGGGTCGGCTACAGCTACGCCAACGCCCACCTCGGCCTCGAGCTCGGCCGGCGGTGGTTCACGTTCTACCTCCACGCCGGTGTCAGCCGGGTCACCGCCGAGGTCCACAACCTCAGCGCCGAGACCATGTCGCAGTCGGCAGGCACCACCAGCGTGTCGTTCGCCCAGGATCCGTCGGTCCGGCTGTGGTCGGTATCCGCGCGCGTCGGCTTCATCGTCTACCTCACGAGGTGACCCCACCATGAACAAGTTGCTGTCCGCCACCCTCCTCACCGGTCTCGCCGCACTCCCCGGATGCCCGCTGGCCGACGTCTCGGCCGACGTCCCCGACGTCTGCTTGACCTATCCCAACCTCCAGATCCAGACCCCGGCGGTCTCGTCGGCGACCCAGAGCTTCGTGTTCGACGACCTGTCGAAGGTCCGCGACCTGGTGAAGCAGGACGCCAGCCTGCAGTTCATCCGCGCCGAGCTCCGCGTGACGTCGGGGCTCGACAACCTGGACTTCGTCCGGGCCGTCGACGTCGTGGTGTCGAGCAACGATCCCGGCACCACGCTGCCGGCGCTGACGCTCTACAGCTGCGACGGCGACTGCGCACCCGACGGCAACACGCTGGAGCTGCCGGCCGGACTGGCGCAGAACGCGATCGCGTACCTGCGGTCGAACTCGATCAAGGTCGACCTGACGTTCGTCGGCGAGATCCCGGCGGCGTCGTGGACGATGGACGTCGACGTCTGCATGCGGGGCAGCGCCGGCTACACGTTCTCGCCCTAGCGCGGCAGCTGCGGCGCCGGTGCGACGGGCTGCGACGCGCGCGACGGCCGGCGTGCGGCGCGCAACCCGCTGGCGCACCGCGAGCGCTCTGCGCATCATGCCGCCATGAGCTCGTCGCCCCGCGTCAGTCCACCGCCATCGCCATCGCCACTCGCGTGGCCCCGGCTCGCCGCGGCCGCCCGGCTCGTCGTCGCGCTCGCCGCCGCGTGCGCGCCCGGCCACCCCGAGGCGCCGACCGCCGCGGCCGCCGGTGCGTCGGGAGTCGATCGCTCCGGCATGGATCCGTCGGTGCGGCCGGGCGACGACTTCTTCGGCTACGCCAACGGCGGCTGGCTCAAGACCCACGAGATCCCTCCGGATCGCGCGTCGTACGGCACCGGCTCGATCGTCCAGGAGCTCACCGCCAAGCGCACCGCGGAGCTGATCGCCGAGGCCGCGCGCGACGCGCCCGCCGGTTCGGACGCGCGCAAGGTCGGCGACTACTACGCGAGCTACCTCGACGAGGCGGCGATCGCCGCCCGCGGGGCCGCGCCGCTGGCTCCGGCGCTCGAGCAGATCGCCGCGATCGCAGATCGCCGCGCGCTCGCGACCGCGCTCGGCGCCACGCTGCGCACCGACGTCGACGTGCTCAACAGCACCAACCTCGACACCCCGAACCTGTTCGGCCTGTGGGTGGCGCAGGACCTCAGCGACCCGGCGCACTACACCGCGTTCCTGCTCCAGGGCGGGCTCGGCCTGCCCGACCGCGACTACTACCTGGATGCCTCGCCTCGGATGGCCGAGACCCGCGACCGCTACCAGGCGCACGTCGCGGCGATGCTCGGGCTCGCCGGGTTGTCCGACGCCGCCACCCGCGCCGGGCGGGTCGTCGCGCTCGAGCACGAGATCGCGGCCGTCCACGTGCCGCGGGTCGACACCGAGGACGTCCAGAAGGGCAACAACCACTGGACGCGCGGCGAGCTCGCCGACCGCGCGCCCGGGCTCGACTGGCCGGCCTTCCTGGCCGCCGCCGGGCTCGACCGCCAGCCGCGGTTCGTGGTCTGGCAGCCCGGTGCGCTGGTCGGCCTCGCGGCGCTGGTCGCCAGCCAGCCGCTCGACGCCTGGAAGGACTGGCTCGCGTTCCACGCGATCGACCACCGCGCCGACGTGCTGCCGAAGGCGTTCGACGACGAGCTGTTCGCGTTCTACGGCAAGGTGCTGAGCGGCACGCCGCAGAAGCGCGAGCGCTGGAAGCGCGCGATCGATGCCACCAGCGCCGCGCTCGGCGAGGCGGTCGGCAAGCTCTACGTCGCCCGCTACTTCCCGGCCTCGGAGAAGGCGCGCGCCGAGCAGATGGTGAAGAACGAGATCGCCGCGTTCGCGCGCCGGATCGACAACCTGGCGTGGATGGCGCCGGCGACCAAGGCCAAGGCCAAGGCCAAGCTCGCCGTGCTCCGGGTCGGCGTGGGCTACCCCGACACCTGGCGCGACTACGGCCGGCTCGAGGTCGTGCGCGGCGACGCCTACGGCAACGCCGAGCGCGCCGAGCGGCTCGACTTCCGCCACAACCTCGACAAGCTCGGCCGCGCGGTCGACCGCACCGAGTGGGTGCTGAACCCACAGATCGTCAACGCGGTCAACCTCCCGGCGATGAACGCGCTCAACTTCCCGGCGGCGATCCTGCAGCCGCCGTTCTTCGATCCGAGCCGGCCGATCGTCATGGACTACGGCGCGGCGGGCGCGGTGATCGGCCACGAGATCAGCCACAGCTTCGACGACCAGGGCGCGCTGTTCGACGCGGCCGGTCGGCTGGAGAACTGGTGGACTCCCGAGGACTTCGCTCACTTCAAGGCGTCGAGTGCGGCGCTGGCCCGACAGTACGACGGCTACCGCCCGTTCCCGGACCTCGCGGTCAACGGCGCGCTCACCAACAGCGAGAACATCGCCGACGTCGCCGGGCTCGCCGCGGCCTACGACGCCTACCGGATCGCGTTTGGCGGCAACGAGGCCCCCGCGGTGGACGGCCTGACCGGCGACCAGCAATTCTTTCTCAGCTTCGCGCAAACCTGGCGCCGCAAGGCGCGCGAACCTGCGCTCCGTCGCCAGGTCCTGACCGATGGCCATGCGCCGGCCGAGTACCGCGGCGTCACGGTCCGCAACCTGGACGCCTGGTACGCGGCGTTCCACGTCGAGCCCGGCCAGGGGCTGTACCTGGCGCCGGACCAGCGCGTCCGGGTCTGGTGATTGCAGGACGGTGCCGCATGGCCTCGACGGCGATCGGAATCTTGCTCGGGTTGCTCGTCGGGCTGCGCCACAGCTTCGAACCCGATCACCTGACCGCGGTGTCGACGCTGGTCGGCGAGACCCACGATCTGCGGGGTGGGGCGATGCTCGGCGCGCTGTGGGGCGTCGGCCACACGCTCGCACTCGTCGCGGTCGGCGCGATCCTCATGCTGGTCGGCGCGAGCCTGCCGGAGCGCGCGGCGGTGATCTTCGAGCTGTGCGTCGCGGGGATGCTGCTGGTGCTCGGCGCCCGGGCGATCGTCGTCGCGCTCCGCGCCGCGGCGGGTCACCACACGCACCGGCACGCGGCGCATGACCACGGCCACCCGGCGATCCGGACCCTGTCGTGGCGGCCGCTGGTCGTCGGCCTGGTGCACGGCCTCGCCGGCAGCGGCGCGCTCACGGCGATCGCGTTCGCCGAGCTCCCGGGTGCCGGCGCGCGGCTGATCTACATGGTGCTGTTCGGCCTCGGGTCGATCGCCGGGATGGCGCTCGCCTCCGGCGCCGCCGGCGTCACGCTGCGCGTCATCGCGCGATCCGGCGGGACCCGCCGCGGGCTCGGGCTGGCCACCGGCGCGCTGTCGATCGCCGTCGGTGTGCTGTGGTCGATCCCGCTGTGGTCGCGGCTGTCCTGAGCCTGACAACACAGAACCTACATGACAAGCCGGCGGTTCCGGTCGGTTCACGATCCGCCCCGAGGCGAATCGCGCGGGTACGTCCTGACTCGGGGCCCCCTGGGTACTCGCCGACGCGAGCCCGGCCTCGCCCGGACGCCGCGCGTTCGAGCGCCGCGAAATTGCTGGGCCCGCTGCGCGCGCACCGGGCGGATGGTCGGCGGCACGCCGGGTGCTTGTCGCACTGCCATGCCCAACC
Source organism: Kofleriaceae bacterium (assembly GCA_041495365.1). GTDB lineage: Bacteria > Myxococcota_A > Polyangia > Haliangiales > Haliangiaceae > JABFXX01. The sequence continues at coordinate 38,311 of JBGQCL010000012.1, forward strand.
GCCATTACCAGCTCGGGGAACTCCTCGGGCAAGGCGGGATGGGACAGGTCCACGCGGCTCGCCATCACTCGGGCCGGATCGTCGCGGTCAAGCGCGTCCGCAACACGCTGTCCAGCGATCAGCTGCTGGTGACGCGCCTGGCCGACGAGGCACGGCTGCTCCGCGCCGTGTCGCACCCCAACGTCGTGCGGGCGCTCGACCACGGCACCGGGTGCGACGGCCAGCCGTTCCTGGTCATGGACCGCGCGCACGGCATGCCGCTGAACGAGGTGATCGCCCAGTACGACCCGCTGCCGCGCGAGCGGATCGCCGCGATCGCGTCGCAGCTGCTCTCCGGGCTCGGCGCGATCCACACCGCAGGGATCATCCACGCCGATCTCAAGAGCCAGAACGTGCTGGTCGACGACGTCAACATCGTGACCATCATCGACTTCGGGCTCGCGCGTACCGTGGCGCCGTCGCCGGAGTCCGCCGACCTGATCGCCGGCACCCCGGCGTACATGGCGCCCGAGGTGATCGCCGGCGCGTATCCGATGATCGCCAGCGACGTGTACGCCGCCGCGACGATCCTCTACGAGCTGCTGACCGCCACGACGCCGTTCACCGGGCACATCTCGACGATCCTGACCCGGCAGCTGTCCGAGCCGGTCGAGCCGCCGTCGCGGCGCGCCCCCGGCCGCGGCATCTCGCCGGAGGTCGACCGCGTGGTGCTGCGCGCGCTCGATCCATCGCCCGACGCGCGGTACCCGAGCGTGACCGCGCTCGCCGCGGCGTTCGACGCCGCGCTCGCCGGGCAGCCCGAGCCGGCCGCGGGCGGCGCCGAGGCGTGGCTCGATCGCCCGACGGCGCAGCGCCCGGCGGCGACCGGTGCGCCGGCGTCGAACGCGGTGGCGGCCAGCCGGCAGCCGACCGAGCGGCTGGATCCGCAGCGGGTCGGAGGCATCGCCGGGCTCGCCGGGGTGCACGGGCTGCGCGCGCACGCCGCGCCGGATCCCGCGGACGCGATCATCTCGACGGCGCTGGCCAAGGCGCAGCGGCTGATCGCGGGCCGCCGGCTCACCGAGGCGGTGCAGGCGCTGGAGGCCGCGCTCGCGGCGCTGGCGCCGGGGCTCGACCGCGACGCGCCGAGCTGCGCCGACGCGTGGCGGCTCGAGACCGTGCTCGCCGCGCTGTACGACACCACCGGCAAGCAGGAGCGCGCCCGCCGGATGGCGCTGGTCGCGTACCGCCACGCGCTGCGCTCGGGCTGCGACCTCGCCGAGACCCGCGCCCGCGAGCTGGTCGATCGGCTGGCCACCCGGACGCGCCGCGTCGCGCGCGGCAGCGCCGGCGGCGCGCGCTGAGCGGTCAGCGCTTGCAGCCGAGGTAGACCACGTGGCGGCGCGGCTTGCCGAGCCGGCGGACCTCGACCTCGAAGCCCGCGGTCGCCAGCCGGCGCGCGAATGCCTCGTCGGGGTCCTCCGACCACACCGCGAGCACGCCGCCGGCGGCCAGCGCGGCCCGGCTCGCGGCCAGCGCGGCCTTGCCGTAGAACGGATCGTCGGTGCGCTGGGTCGCGGCGTGCGGCCCCTCGTAGAGGTCGAGCAGGATCGCGTGGTAGTGGCCGTTCGACGCGCCCGCGATCGCGCGTGCGACATCGCCGATCACCACGCGGACCCGCGGATCGTCGAGCGCGCCGCCGGTCAGCGGCGCGAGCGGACCCCGGCACCAGGCCTCGATCTCGGGCGTCAGCTCGGCGACGACGAGCTCGGCCGCGGCGGGCAGCACGTCGAGCGCCGCGCGCGCGGTGTAGCCCATCCCGAGCCCGCCGATCAGCACGCGCGGGCGCGGCGCGGCGAGCCCCTGGCACGCCAGGGTCGCGAGCGCCTGCTCGGACCGCCGATCGTTGCTGGTCATCAGCACGCGCCCGGCGATCACGATCAGGAACACGCCGTCGCCGCGCCGGCGCAGCTCGAGCGCCCCCTCGGCGGTCGCGACCGTCGCCAGCGTCTTCCACGGCAGCACCGGACGCGACCCTACCCGACCGTGATCGCTCCGGCGAGCCGCCGTGAGCCGGACCGTGAACCGCAACCGTGATCGCTGGTGGACCACGGCCACACCCACTACAGTCAGGCCATGACCCGCTGCGCCCTGCTGATCGCCCCCGCGTTTGCCCTCGCGTCTGTCCTCGCCCTGGGCGCCTCGTGCAAGAAGCAGGCGCCCAAGGGCGATCTGCCCCCGGCCACCGACTGGCAGTCGGGCACCGCGCCCGGGAGCAACGCCCCCGCGCCCATCGCACCGCCCAATCCGCACGCCGGCACGGACAACCCACACGCCGGCACGGACAACCCACACGCCGGCACGGACAACCCGCACGCCGGCACGGACAACCCGCACGCCGGCATGGCCGGCGATCCGAACGGCGGCTCCGTGCCGGCGCAGACCGCGCCCAAGGCACTCGACAAGCTCGCCGACGGCCGGCTCGCGCTCGGCCCGTTCTCGGTCGTCCCGCCCTCCGACTGGGCCCCCAAGCCGGTGACGTCGAGCATGCGCGCCGCCGACTTCGTGCTGCCGGGCAAGTCCGGCGAGGCCGAGCTCATCGTGTACTACTTCGGCAGCGGCGGCGCGGGCAGCATCGACGACAACGTCAACCGCTGGGTCGACCAGTTCCAGCAGCCGGACGGCAAGTCGTCGCGCGACGCCGCCAAGATCGAGAAGATCAAGTTCGCCGGCCAGGACGCGACCTACGTGTCGCTGACCGGCCGCTATGTCACCCAGGGCATGCCGGGCGGCGGAGGCCCGGTCGACAAGGCCGACCAGGCGCTGCTCGCGGCGATCGTCGGCAGCCCGTCGGGCCCGTACTACTTCAAGCTGGTCGGCCCCAAGGGCACGGTCGACGCCAACTCCAAGGCGTTCCGCACGATGCTGGACTCGCTCAAGCTCCAGTGACCGCGTCCCCGCCCAGCGCGCGCTCGATGTCGCCCGCCAGCGCGTCGAACACCTGCTGCAGCTCTTCGGCGCGGCGCCGCGCCAGGCGCAGGTAGAGCGCGCGGGTGCCGAAGAACACGCCGCCCAGCCAGCCGAGCAGGATCACGGGCGCCAGCATCGGCACGAACGTCGACACCAGGATCGGCAGGCTCAGCCCACCGCCGCCGACCCCGCCCCCGACGCCGCCGTAGATCGCGCCGGCAAGCCCGGACAGCCGGTCGGTCACGGTCAGCGTCGTCGCGCCGTCGCGCACCGCGACCGTGACGATCCGGTACGGCCCGATCGAGCGATCGCCGCGCGAGGCGAACCAGGTCAGCGATGCATTGAGCACCTCGGTCCGACCCGGATCGCCGGTCAGCTCGCGGACCCGCTCGATCAGGTGCTCGAACCGCGCGGCGGGGAACGCGCCGTCGAACCGGCGGGCCAGCCGCAGCGTGCCCGGGCCGAACACGCGCGCGGCCGAGCTCGGCGCCGCACCGGGGACCCGCGCGCCGTGGGTCGCGAGCACGAGCGCCTGGGTCCGGCGGCCCTCCAGCACCGCGAGCTTGTCGCGGGTCTCGCCGAGCTCGCGCTCGAGCGAGGCGATCCGCGCCTGATCCGCGTCGCGATCGTCGCGGTAGCTCATCCCCCCCCCACAGCGTACCGCGCGCGCGCGCCGCTGACCACGCGGCGGCCGGTCATCGCGCGTCGAGGTAGGCGATCACGCTGGCGCGCTGCGCGGCGACCCGGGCGACGCACTGCTCGGCGGTCTCGAGCGCCTGCGCCAGGTTGCGCGGGCCGCCGGTGAGCTGCTCGACGCGCGGCGCGAGGAACGCGCGGACCTCGTCGATCTGGCGCCGGCTGCACATCCGGATCGCGCGCGGCAGCTGGCCGCCGTAGCGGTCCGGCAACAGCGGCATCAGCGCGTCGAAGTGCGCGGTCAGCCAGGTCCAGGCGGCGTCGCGGGTGTCCGGCGCGCCGAGCAGGACGCCGAGCGCGATCACCCGCTCGTTCTGGCGCAGCCGCGGATCGAGCGCGAGGTCGAGCGCCCGGGCGACCAGCGGCGCCGCGCGGGTCTTCGCCAGCGCTTGCAGGATGCGCTGCCGGAGCTGGGCATCGGCGGACCGGGCGAGCTCGTCGACCAGCGCGTCGAACACCTCGGCGCCACCGCTGCGCGCCGCGGCGGCGAGCGCGACGTCGGCGAGATCGGGCGACACCGCGTCGAGGTTCAGCGCGCGCTGGCCCGCGGCGCCGGCGGAGTGGCGCTCGATGCCGAGCATCCGTCGGCCGAGCCGCGCGGCCTCGGCGAGCACCGGCGGGGCCTCGATCTGGAGCGCGAGGAAGCCGAGCAGCTGGGTGCGGAACCGCCGCCGCCACGGCCGCTCGCCGGCCGACGGAGTCCAGCCCAGCTGGGCGAGCGCCGGCGCGTACAGCCGGGTGATCCGGGCGCGCAGCGCGGCGCGGTGCGCCCGATCGCGGGGATCCTGCGGATCGAACAGGAACGTGTCGAGGAAGCCGAGCAGGCCGAGCGGGACCAGCGCCACCGCGCCGTGCGGGTCGCCGGCGAGCGGCTCGAGCGCGCGCAGCACGTCGCCGCCGGGCAGCGCCGCGCTGTCGAACGCGGCCTCGACATCGCGGCCGAGCTGGACCCGCTCGACGGTCGACAGCCGGCCGAGGCCGCGCTCGCGCAGCCGCTCGAGATCGCCGGCGGCGAGCGCCGAGCGGTAGTAGCCGGCGGCGTCGGCGTTGGGCAGGACCCAGTCCGGGCACTCCGCGAGCGCGATCGAGCCGGTCGGTGCGGTTAGCAGTGCGCAGGTCTGATCGATGCTGGGCTCGGCCTTCGGCGCGGCGAACGGCCCGGCGTGGGTCCCCGGCTTCGCCGCGACGCCGTAGCGCACGCACACCGGGATCGTCCACGACCCGGTGCGCGGCGCGATCGACCCGACGGCGCGCCACGCCGCCTGCGCGAGCTCGATGCGGCCGCGGCCGGCCTCGCAGCGCACCGACGCGGTGACCACCGGGACGCCGGGCTGGTCGAGGAAGCTCGCGACCAGCGGGCCGAGCTCCCGGTGCGACGCCGCGGCCAGCGCGCCGACCAGCTCGTCGGTGGTCGCGTTGCCTCCGGCGTGCGCGGCGAGGAAGTCGTGCAGGCCGCGGCGGAACGGCTCGGCACCGATGAAGTGCTCGAGCATGGTCAGCACCGCGGCGCCCTTCTCGTACGTGATGTTGTCGAACGCGTTGGTGATGTCGTGCGTGGTCTCGATCGGCTGGCGGATCCGCCGCGCGGCGGCGAGCGCGTCGGTGTTCATCACCATGTGGGTCCGGTACGCCGCCTCGAGCTCGGCCTCGAGCTCGGGCCGCACCGCGCGCAGGGTCAGGGTGTCGAGGAACGTCGCGAAGCCCTCGTTGAGCCACAGGTCGTCCCACCACCGCATGGTCACGAAGTCGCCGAACCACTGGTGCGCGGTCTCGTGGGCGATCACGCTGGTCACCGCGATGCGATCGCCCAGCGACGCGACCCGGTCGTCGACCAGCAGCCGCGAGTCGCGGAACGTGATCGCGCCGGCGTTCTCCATCGCACCGGACTGGAAGTCGGGCACCGCCACGAGGTCGAGCTTGGGGAACGGGAACGCGATCCCGAAGTAGCGCTCCTGCTCGGCGAGCAGCGCGCGCTCCTCGGCGAGCGCGTACGACGTGTCCTGACCGCGGCCGCGGATCGCGATCGCGGTGACCGGCAGCGGCGCCGGCCGGACCTCGCTCGGCGGCACCGCCGCGTAGCGCGCCTCGAACGGGCCGACCGCGAACGCGACCAGGTACGACGGAAGCGGCGGCGTGGTCTGGAACCGGACGCGCTTGCGGGCGGCACCGGACCCTGCGCCCGCCCCGGCGGCGGCGACCGGCGCGGTCTCGGCCACCGGCATGTTGCCGATCACCTCGGCGCTCGCCGGCACGGTCAGCGCGACGTCATACGGCAGCTTGAACGCCGGCTCGTCGAAGCACGGGAACGCGCGGCGCGCGTAGATCGCCTCGAACTTGGAGAACACCGCCGGCCCGGCTGCGGTGGCGACGCGGTAGACGCCGACCAGCTGCGGGTCGTAGGCGGCGTCGAACGCCACCCGCAGCGTCACGTCGCCGTGCAGCGGTCCGGCGGGCGCCAGCGGCGCGACCCGCGCGACCCCGCTCGGATCGACCTCCTCCCAGCGCGCCGCGATCTCGGCGCCCGACCCGAGGATGAACGCGGCGGAGCGCACCGCGAGCCCGCGGCCATGCAGCCAGATCCGGGCGCGCGGCTGATCGAGGTGGAGCGCGATGTCGGCGGTGCCCGAGAACCGGTCGGCCGCCGGGTCGATCTCGAGCGCGAGCGACTCGCGGATCGGCCGGACCCCGGCGGGCAGCCGCCCGAGCGGGACCGGCTCGTCGGGCGCGGCCGGCGCGGCGGTCACCGGCGCAGGCGCAGGTGCAGGCGCAGGCGCAGGCCGAGCCGGCGCGACTGCCGGGCCCGGCCGTGACGAGCACGCGGCGCCGGACCCGGCGAGCGCGACCAGCCCGATGGGCACGACGAACCGGCGAGCACGCGCGAGACCCGAAACGGCGAGATGGGCAAACACCGCGGGCATCTTACGTCACGGCGTGACGCGCTTCGCATTTGCACCGGCCAGGTGCAGCAAAGCGTGCCGATTCGCGTGCTCTGGTGTGAGGCAGCCCGCTCGCAGGTGATCGATGTCAAAAGCGGCGGTGGTCTGACCCAACGCTCATGGAAGGCCGGTTATTCGACGTGAATTCGCGCGCTTCGTAGCTTATCCTTGTGCCCGAGTGGAAGCCGCCTCGGGATCCCGCCAGCTGTCAGAAGGCACGATGCTCGATGACAAGTACCGCATCGAGCGGCTGCTCGCGACCGGCGGGATGGGCGCGGTCTACCTCGGCGTGCACGTCGGGCTGCGCAAACGGGTGGCGATCAAGGTGCTGAACCCACAGCTGAACAGCGCCCCGATGCTCGAGCGGTTCCACCGCGAGGCGATCACCGCCTCACAGATCGGCCACGAGGGCATCGCGCAGGTGACCGATCTGGGGACCAGCACCGAGGGCGAGCCGTTCCTGGTCATGGAGTACCTCGAGGGCGAGTCGCTGGCGAACCGGCTCAAGGCGACCGGCCCGCTCCCGGTCGAGGACGCCTGCGAGCTCGGCTGCGCGATCCTGTCGCCGCTGGCGGCGGCGCACCACGCCGGGATCATCCACCGCGATCTCAAGCCCGACAACGTGTTCATGGTCCGCCAGAGCCGCGGCGAGATGGTCAAGCTGCTCGACTTCGGGATCTCGCGCGCGAAGGGCCAGGACTCGAGCTTCCGGCTCACCACGACCGGGCTCATCCTCGGCACGCCGTACTACATGTCGCCCGAGCAGGCGCGCGGCGACAGCGAGGTCACCATCGGCGCGGATCTCTACTCGTTCGGGGTGATGCTGTACGAGATCCTGATCGGCGTCGTCCCGATCCAGGCGAAGAACTACAACCAGCTGATGTACCGGGTGATGACCGGCGAGTACACCAGGCCGCGCCAGCTCCGGCGGGACCTGCCGAGGCACTCGAGCAGATCATCGTGCGCGCGATGGCGCTCGCTCCCGGCGATCGGCCGTCGAGCGCGCACGAGCTCGAGGCCGCGCTGATGCCGTTCTGCCACCAGGTGTTCCGCGATGCCGCCACCGGCCGGCTATCGGCGCCGGGGCTGCCGTTCCGGTCGTCGACCCAGCGCCGCGCCGATGCGCTGGTGCCGCCGACAGTCCCGGGTGATCCGGCGACCGTGCGCAACACGCACCCATCCTGGCCGCAGTCGACCGGGCCGGGATCATCGTCGGTGCGGGGCGTGAGCGGCCAGAGTGGCATGCCCGGGATGCCCGGCCCGGGTACCCCGATGCCGCCGGTCGGAACGAGCCCGGCGCCCCGATCGCGGACCCCGGTGATCGTCCTCGGCCTCGCGATCGCGGTGGTGGGCATCGTGATCGCGGCCGTGGTCGGGACCCGCGGCGATTCCCCGGTGGCGACCGGGCCGGCGGCGACGCCTTCGCCCGTGACACTGCCAGCGACGACGCCTCCGGTTCACGCCGAACCGACGACAGCGCCGCAACACGTCGACGAGCCGCGCGACGCGACGCGCGGAGGGGTGAATGGACCGGCTTCGCCGGTCCAGAGGGGACGGGAAGGTCCCCTGTCGATCGACGAGCCGGCCGCCCCGCCCAAGATCACGCTGCGGCTGGCGATCGAGCCCGCCGGCGCGACGGTCACCCTCGACGACCAGCCCGTCACCGGGCCCGAGCTCGTGGTCCCGCGCGACGCCAGGCAACACCACCTGCGGATCACCGCCGCCGGCTACCTGCCCGACGACGAGACCATGGCGTTCGACGAGAGCCAGCGCCTGGTCGTCCAGCTCAAGAAGGCGGTCGCGCCCGGCCGCGGCAAGCCGCACAAGGACCGACCCACCGAGCGCCCCGAGCGGATCGAGAGCCAGAGCCCCTATGACAATTGACCCCCGCATCGTCCTCGTCGCCCTCGGCCTCGCGACGGCGACCGTGGAGCTATGCGCGGCGCCCGACGCACACGCCAGGGCGCCCCGCAAGGCCGACCCCAAGGCCAAACCGAAGAACCCGAAGCAGAAGGAAGCCGACCAGCGCTTCAAGCGCGGCGTGGGGCTGTTCAACGACGCCAAGTACACCGAGGCGCTCGCCGAGTTCCAGCGCGCCTACGAGATCGCGCCGCACCCGCTGGTGCTCTACAACATGGCCAGCTGCCATCGCCAGCTGTCGCACTATGCCGAGGCGGTGAACTACTACCGGCGGTTCCTCGCCGACGGCAAGGGCGTGGTGGCCGCGGCGCGGCTGACCGCGGCGCAGAGCGAGCTCGACGCGACGCTGCTGCTGATCGCGCGGGTCACGGTGACGGTGTCGCCGGCGATCGACGGCACGACGCTGCTGCTCGACGGCGCGCCGCTCGACACCAGCGCGATGCCGCTGATCCTGCCGCCGGGCGAGCACCGGCTGACCGCGCGCGCGTCCGGCCGCCCCGACGCCGAGCGCACCGTGCGGGTCGCGTCCGGCGACGAGGTCGCGGTCGAGCTCGTGCTGACCCAGCCGCCGCTGGCCCGCGAGCCGCCGGGCGAGACCCCAGGCCCGACGGCTGCGCCGACCCCGATGGGGGTCGAGGCCACCGCCGAGCCGGCGGTTCCGCGCCATCGCAACCGGCACTTCGGCATCGGCGCCGGCTTCGGCACCAACCTGCAGCTCGCCCGCGACACCGGCGCGCCGTCGCTCAGCCTCGCGCTGCCGCTCGGCTCGCGGTTCGAGCTCGGGCTCGACACCGTGTTCGTCGGGTTCTCGGTGGTCCCGTCGGTCCGGGTCCGGCTGACCGGCGACGCGCTCGCGCTCCATGCCATCGTCGCCATGCCGTGGTCGTTCAACGACGGATCGACCATGGAGCGGTTCGTCGCCGGCGCGTTCGGCGCGGGCGTGCGCTACCAGCCGGCACCGAGCTTTGCGGTGCGGCTCGAGGGCTATGCCGCCTACGCCGGCAAGGCGCACGGCTGGACGATCCCGACGTTCCTCGGAGGCGAGCTATGGTTCTGATCCGACTCGGCTGGCTCTGCGTCCTGGCCTGCGCTGCGTGCAGCCAGTCGCTGTTCGATGCCCACGGCCCCGGTCCCGGCGGTGGTGGCGACGACGGCGGTAACACCGGGCCGGCGACCTGCAACGCGCCCTGTCTGGCCGATGCGGCGGTCGACTTCGACGGCAGCGCGACCGGCAAGACCAAGATGTGGCGCTACCTCGACGACCATCGCGACCGCACGTGGACGGCGATGGCGGCGAGCAGCACGAAGATGACCGGCGTCGATCCGGCCAACCACATCACGACCTGCGCGGCGAACCCGAGCACGGCGGCCTGCGCGATGCTCCCGGATGCGCTGCTGGTGTCGTCGTCCGGCACCGCCAGCGCGGCGGATCCGGCGATCGAGTTCACCGCGCCGGCCAAGCAAGTGATCGAGCTGACCGTGAAGGCGTTCATGGCGAGCGGCGGCGATCAGACGATCCGGCTGTATCGCAACGGCCGGCCGGATGCCCTGTTCACCGGCGTCGCCGTCGCCGGCAAGCCGCTCGAGCAGACGATCACGGTCGACGCGCTGGCCAAGGACCGCTTCCTGGTCGCGATGGCGCCGATGGCCGCCGGCGCCAGCGACGTGGCGATCCAGTTCATCGCGAGCTCGGCCGGCATGCTGTTCCCGCAGACGTGCCTGCTCGCGGTTGGATTTGCAGGCGCCACCGGCAACGCCGTGAGCGATCTGTGCCAGAGCATCTCCTTCACCCATTTCGACAAGATGTTCAACGCGACTCCGGTGGTTCTCGGCGACGATCCCTTCGGGCAGAAGAACGCCGCCGCCGACATCGCGCTCGGAACCGACTACGAGCCCACCCAGCCGCTCGCCCAGAACACCGCGCTCACGCTGCAGCTGTGGGCCCGGCAGCGCGCGGCGCCTCCCGGTGGCGAGGACCTCTGGCTGGCCTCCGACATCGATCTCAACAACGACAGCGCGTACGGCGGCCTCGGCATCGGGATCTCCCGATTCGGGATGCTCGACGCGCAGTCGCCCCTGATGCTGGTAGGGAACACCATCGATGTCGCCGACGCGCTCACCCCCTGGCCCGGCGCGGGAGACTGGCACTTCGTTCGCGCGGTCCAGACCGGCGGCAACCTCATCCTGTGCCTCGACGGAAAGCGGAAGGCGAGCGTCGCCGTCCCCGATGGGCACCTGAACACGGTGGAACCGCTGCTCCTGGGCAGAAGCAAGTTCGGGATCCCGGCCGGCGAGTCGTTCTTCGACGGCAACCTCGCCGACGTGCGCATGTTCAAGGGCGCCCTGCCATGCGAGCCGTAGCGAGCTCACGGCGCCGGCGCGTGGATCACAGGCCCTGCACCCGCACGATCCGGGTGTGGTGCTCGCGCACCGCGATCGCCAGCTGGCTGCCGTCGGGGCTGACCGTCGGCCGCCACGCCGCGCTCAGCGCGAGCTGGGACGGGCTGCCGCGGCTCGCCGCGGCCCAGTACTCGTTCGATCGCGGGCGGACCTCGAACACCATCACCCCGAAGCGGTGGCCGTGAAAGCCCACCGACGTCGCCCAGATGTCGCCCGTGGGGCCGAACGTCGCGCTGACCAGCGCGGCGTCGCCGCCGGCCGGGTAGCTGCGCGCCGTGCCGGCGGCCGGATCGACGACGATCACCTCGGACGTCCCCTCGACGATCGCGAGCGTCTTGCCGTCGACGGATAGCGCGGCGTCGCGCGGCCCCCGGTCGCCCAGGCCGCGGCTGTGCAGCACGCGCCCGCGCGCGCCGGTCACCGGATCGATCTCGACCCAGCGCACGTTGCCGCCGGTGATCTCCTGCAGCACGCACGGCGGCGCGCGATCGCCCGCGCAGCGCACGGGCGTGTCCGCCGCGCGGTCGCCGGGGAGCCGGGCGAGCTCGGTGCGCCGGCCGGCCGGATCGATGCGCTCGACCACGACCTCACCGGGCGGAGCCGGCTCCCGGCGATGCGCGATCACGCTGTCGCCGTCGACCGTGTCCGGGATGTCGACCCAGGCGCGGCTGCCCGGCCACGGCTCGGCGCCGCGCCCCGGCACCGCGCGCACGACCTGCGCCGGCTCGCCCAGCGCGAACACCAGGTGTCCGTCGGTGGTCCAGCCCGCGATCCGCGACGCGGCGACGTTGGCCTCGACCGGCGCGAGCTGCTCGGCCCGAGCGTTGCCTAGCTCGACGCTCGCCACCTCCCGGTCGATCACGGCCAGCACGGTGCCGCCGGCCGCCGAGCCCGGACCGAAACCGCCGCGGCCGCGCACCACGGGCGCGCCGGGGTCGGCGGTATCGAGCGTGTACAGCGCCGCCGCGCCGGACCGCTCGCGCGCGGTGAACGCGATCCGCGCACCGTCGAGCCATGCCAGCAGGCCGTCGGGGCGCGCCGCGCTCGGCCCGCGCCACACCTCGCGCACGCCGCCGTCGCCCGGTGTGACGATCTGGATCCGGAGCGGCTGGTCGGGCGACGCCGCCCGGCGGGCGACCGCGACCTGCCGGCCGTCGGGCGAGACCGCGATCGCCGGCGCCGTCTCGCCGGGTCCGAGCGCCAGGATCTGGTCGGGGTCCCGGCCGGCCGCCAGCACGAACACCCCGGCGCCCGCGATCCCGATCACCGCCCGGTCGTCGCTCGCTACCGCCGCGGAGAACCGGGCGGCCTGGCTGTGGAGCACGCGCCCGCCCCCGCCGCGATCGATCCGGAACAGGTGATAGCCGTCGCGATAGGTCGTGCCGATCACGGCGAGCGAGCCGTCGCTGAACCAGCCGGCGCACCACAGCGTGATCAGGCTGTCGCCGTACGCCGCGGGCGCGCGCCGGTAGCGCGGCACGGTCCAGCTCTCGGGCGCCGCACCGGGTGCGATCGCCTGCACGCGCAGCTCGCCGCCCGCGGTGGTGTACGCGAACCGCGTGCCGTCGCGCGCCACCGCCACCGACGTCGCCGCATCCCGCGGCCAGTGCTCCGGCTCCCCGACGAGCGGGAACAGCTCGGCGTCGCCGGTGCGCGGCGGGCGGACCTCGTCGGTAGCGCGCCCGCGGTCTGGGGACCGCGCGACGAGCACCGCGGCGCCCGCGACCGCGACGACCACCGCGGCGACCGCGATCGGGGTGCGGCGGCGCCGGCCGGCGGCGGCGAGCGCGACCTGGAGCTGCCGCGCGTCGGGATGACGCGCATCGGGGTCCAGCGCGACGCAGCGGCCGATCACGGCGGCGATCCCGCGCGGCGCGATGGCGCGGCCGAGCGCGCGGGCCGCGTCCGGCGCGGCCGGCACGGGCAGCCGGCCGGTCAGCAGCTCGTGGCCGATCAGGCCGAGCGCCCAGACATCGCTGCGCGCGTCGACCGGCTCCCCCGCCGCCTGCTCGGGCGACATGTAGCGCGGGGTGCCGACCACGACCCCGGTATGGGTCACCGCGGCGCCGCCCGGCCCCGGCTCGCGCGCCAGGCCGAAATCGACGATCACGGCGCGGCCGTCGGCCGCGACCACGATGTTCTCGGGCTTGAGATCGCGATGGACGACGCCGGCGGCGTGGATCGCGGCGGCGCCCGCGACCACCTGCGCAAACAGCGCGCGCGCCTCGCCGGCCGGGATGCCGCGGCGCATCCGATCGCGCAGGCTCGTGCCCTCGATCAGCTCCATCGTCACGAACCGCAGCTCTGGGGTCTCGCCGAGATCGTGGACCCGGCACACGTTGCGGTCGGCGATCCGGCGCGCCATCGCGACCTCGCGCCGCCAGCGCTCGACGTCGGCTCCCGGGGCGACGACCTTGAGCGCGACCGTCGCGCCGAGCTGGTCGTCGCGGCAGCGCCACACCGTCCCGCCGCCGCCGCTGCCGAGCCGGGCCTCGACGCGATAGCGGCCTGCGATCACGGCGCCCGGCGCGAGCTCGGGTGGCGCGATCCGCGGCGGCGCGTCATCGGTCGTCCCGCCGATGCCGTCGCGCGGATCCACCTGCGCAGTGTACACGGCGGCCGCCCGCGCCCGGCGCTCCACGCGGCTCGCTACTCTCCGGGGTCGCCGGACGCGCCCGAGAACCGCTCGATGCGGCGCTTCATCATGATCCGCGTGATGCCGAGCAGCCGGGCCGCCTCCGAGACGTTGCCGCCGGCCGCCGCCATCGCCTGCTCGACCAGCCGCCGCTCGGTCGCGTCGAGCGCGGCGTACTGGCTCGCCAGCGTTCCGCCGGGAGCCCCCGGCGGGGGCGGGCCTGCCCCGAGCGGCGCGCGCAGCGCCAGATCGCCGGGCTCGATCGCGTCGCCGGCCGCGATCGCGCATGCGCGCTCGATCGCGTGGCGCAGCTCGCGCACGTTGCCCGGCCACGGATACGCCGCCATCGCCGCCATCGCCTCGGCCGACAGCCGCGACGGCGCCGGCCGGCGCTGGCGCACGCGGGCGAGGAACAGCTCGGCGAGCTCGACCGCGTCGCTCCCGCGCTCGCGCAGCGGCGGGATCGCGATCTCGGCGCCGGCGAGCCGGTAGTACAGGTCCTGGCGGAACCGGCCCTCGATGACCGCGCGCCCGAGGTCCTTGTGCGTGGCCGACACCACCCGGAGATCGACGCGGCTCGCGGTCTCGCTGCCGACCGGCACGAGCTCGCCGTCCTCCAGCACGCGCAGCAGCTTGGCCTGCGCCGCCGGCGACAGGTCGGCGACCTCGTCGAGGAACAGCGTGCCGCGGTCGGCGAGCGCCAGCTTGCCGCGGCGCGCCTTGTCCGCGCCGGTGAACGCGCCGCGCACGTGGCCGAACAGCTCGCTCTCCAGCAGCGTGTCGGGCATCGCCGCGCAGTTGACCGCGACGAACGACGCCGACCGGCGCGGTGACGCGGCGTGGATCGCGTGCGCCACCAGCTCCTTGCCGACCCCGCTCTCGCCGGTGAGGTGGATCGGCAGATCGGTCGCGGCGAACCGCTCGAGCTCGCGCCGGACCCGGCGGATCGCCTCGCTCTTGCCGACCAGCTCGGGCGCGACCCGCTCGTGCTGCGCGACCTCGACCAGCGCGACCACGCGCTCGTAGCGCGCCGAGACGTCGACGATCACCGCGGCGAGCCGGGCGACCGCGACCAGCAGCGCGAGATCGTCCTGGCCGAACCGATCGGAGCGGCCGAGATCGTCGATGTAGACCAGCCCGAGCGTGCGGTCGCGCAGCCGGAGCGGCGCCGCCATCGCCGAGCGCACGCCCTGGCGATCGAGGGTCGCACCACCGGCGGGCCCGCCGAGCAGCACCGCCTCGCCGCGCACCAGCACGGCCTCGATCACGACCCGGCCGATCACCAGATCGCGGGCCTGGACCTCGGCCGCGCGGCGCAGCGTCGGCGGCGACGCTCCCAGCGCGATCACGCCGCGGTCGCAGCCGAGCACCGCGACGATCGCGGCCAGCGCGCGGCGCAGCGCCGCCTCGGGGTCGTCGATCGCCGCGGTGGCCTCGGCGAGCTGGTAGAACACCTGGAGCCGCTCGTCGCTGCCGACCTGCTCGGTCTGGGTCAGGTGGAGCGCGACCCCCGAGCCGTCCTCGACCTGCTCGAACCGCAGCACGGTCGCGCCGATCTGCAGCCGGTCACCGTCGCACAGCGTCCGCCGCGACACCCGCTCCCCGTTGACGAACGTGCCGTGGCGCGACTCGGCATCGACCACGATCCAGGCGTCGCCGTCGCGGCTGATCGTCGCGTGGTGGCGCGATACCTTGCCGTCGCCGAGCACGACCTGCATCGCCGCGTCGCGGCCGATCCGGACCTGATCGTCGACCTGGACCGACGTGGCCACGCCACCCGGCTCGTGCACCACGAGGCGCGGCATCACCATGTCTTGTACCACGCGCGCTCGCGTCCCTTCCTGCGCGTCACTTCTTGCAGTAGACCGACGACGGGTTCTTCCTGCCGTCGCCGACCTGGTACAGGTACCGGTGCGTGCCGGGTCCCTTGTCGCGGCACATCTGGAACTTGAGCGAGTCGCGCAGCCACTCGCCGCAGCGCGCGTAGTCGTGGCCGCCGAACCTGGTGGTTCGAAAGCAGGTCTTGACGTCGATCACCGTGCGGGCGTCGAGCTCGTAGGCGGTGACGGTGCCCGGGGTACCGGCGCGGCTGTGGTCGGCGTGGGCGACGGCGGTGGCGGCAGCGGTGACGAACAGTGCAGCGAGCAGAGGGCGAAGCATCGTGGGTTCCTCCCGTGGTTGCTCGCTGCCAGAGCAACCGCGATGCCACGCGGGTTGATCAATCACCACCCGAGGTTGCGCGGCCGAATCCAGCTCGCGCTCGATCGTTTGATCGAATCGTCGATCGAATCGTCGATCGAATCGTCGATCGAATCGCCGATCGAGTCGATCGACCGGCGAGAATGCGAGGGCGTCGGCGTCCGGGGCGAGCTCAGAACAGCATCGCATCGCCCTCGGCCGGCATCATGGTGTCGGCGCTGGGCTCGGCGAGCACGAGCTCGGGGTCGGCCTCGATCTCGAGCCAGATCGAGAGGAAGCCGCCGCCGACGTCGAGCCGGATCGGATCGGCGTGGGTCTGCGGCAGCGGCGTGAGCTGCGCGGCGGTCAGCACCACGGGGACCGACATCGCGAGCTCGAGGCCGTGGCGCAGCAGCGTGTTCTTGAACCGGCCGACGAGCTGGTTGGTGAGCTCGGCGACCCAGCCGCGGGTCGCGCCGTCGTGGATCGGGTTGCTGTCGGCGATCGCGTCGTGGGACGCCGACATCACGACCGAGCCGCACAGGCGGTCGCCGGTGAACCCGAGGATCCCGCACAGCATGCGTCCGGATTCCGGATGCGCCGGCCCGACCGAGCACGGCACGCCGTAGTCGGCGAACAGCTCGTGGGCCTTGGTGGCGAGGATCTCGCGCAAAGGTGCGTGGAGAGAGGTCATACGTCGCTGGGTCCAGAGCCGTGCCAAGGGGATGTGGGCTCGGATACGAGCTCACGGGCGCTCGACTGCCCGGTGATCCGAGTCGGCCATCGGCTGGTTCCATGGAGCGCTCAATGCAGGTGGGAACCGGACGAACTGCTCTGCAAGCCATGAAGAAGATCCTCGTCATCGATGATTCTCCCACCGTACGGCAGCAGGTCGGCCTGGCGCTGTCGCAGGCCGGCTACCAGGTCGTCGAGGCGGTCGACGGCGTGGATGCGATCGGCAAGGTCGATGCGTCGATCGCGATGCTGATCTGCGACGTCAACATGCCGCGGATGAACGGCCTCGAGATGCTGGAGAAGCTGCGCACCGACGCCCGCTGGAAGGCGCTGCCGGTCGTGATGCTCACCACGGAGGGTCAGCCCGGCCTCATCGAGCGCGCCAAGAAGGCCGGCGCCAAGGGCTGGATCATCAAGCCGTTCAAGGCGGAATTGCTGGTCGCTGCCGTCCAGCGGCTGATTGCGTGATCGCCGTGGCAGCGCCCGCGAGGACCATGCTCGGCCGGCTGCGCAAGACGCGCGAGCGGATCATCGCCCGCGTCCGCCAGGTCAACCAGACCACCGAGACCGGCGTCCTGGCCGCCGGGCGCCACGTCCAGCGGGTGGTCGAGGTCGCCCACCGCCACATCGCCCGGCTGCGCGAGGTGCTCGCCGGGCCGGTCGGCAACGAGGAGTCCGACCTCGCCCGCGCGATCCGCAGCCAGTCCGATCACGTCCGCCAGCACACCGCGAGCGTCGGCAAGGCGGTCGCCGAGCACACCGCCCAGGTCGCCGCGGTCGCCGAGCAGGTCCGCTCGATCACCTCGGCCGCGCGCGAGATCGAGCGGCTCAACGCCGCGGCCCGCGTGCTGTCGATCAACGCCCGGATCGAGGCGTCGCGGTCGTCGGGCTCGTCGGTGTTCAGCACGATCGCCAGCGAGATGCAGCAGCTGTCCAAGGCGATCGCGAGCGCCAACAAGACGGTCTACGACCTCGCCAACGCGATGGAGAAGACCGTGCCGCAGCTGGTGCGCCAGAACCAGCACCTCGCCCGGGTGGTCGACGCGTTCTCCGAGGAGGCGCGCGACCGGATCGACGCCGTCGATCGCCGGGTCGCCGAGCTGCGCGCCGCGGTCGGCGCCACGCTCGCCGAGAGCGACAACGCGCTCGCCGAGGTCGTGTCCGAGTCGCACGCCGCGCTGTCCAAGCTGCAGTTCCAGGACGTCTGCGCGCAGAGCCTGCTCCATATCGACGGCTGGCTCGCCGATGTGTCGCACCAGCTCGCCGCCGACTGGGGCGTCGACGCCGACATCCCACCCGCCGCGCACCCGACCGTGACCAACGACGACGTCGAGGTCAACCGCAGCGAGGCCGGCGAGGTCCTGCTGTTTTGACGCGGCGTGTGACCCACCTCGCCCCGCACACACCGGCCGCCGCGCGGGAGCGGCGTTTTCCGGCTTCTCGCCGCCGTGTGGCGGGCCTAGAGTCGGCGACATGGCAACTTCCGCCGCGAACGCTCCCATCCGGCGTCACCACCACATCACGCTGTGCTCCGGTGTCGCTCAGGAAGACTACGATTTCCATACCAAGGTGCTGTCGCTCAAGAGCGTGAAGAAGACCGCGCTCTACGACGGCGACGTCCCGATCTACCACCTGTATTACGGCAACGACCTCGGCGAGGAGAGCACGCTGGTCACCACGTTCCCGATGCGGCAGTCCGGCCGCAAGGGCCGCAAGGGCACCGGCCAGATCCGCACGCTCGGCCTGTCGATCCCGGTATCGGCGATCGCGTTCTGGCACAAGCGGCTGGCCGACCACGGCTTCGCCGTCCGCGAGGCGTCGCGGTTCGGCGAGCGCGCGCTCCAGTTCCAGCACCCGTGCGGGCTGGACTACGAGCTGGTCGGGATCGCCGACGACGACCGCAAGCCATACTCCAACGGCGAGGTCCCGAGCGAGCTCGCGATCCGCGGCACCCACGCGATCGTGGTCAGCGTGCGCGAGCACGAGACCTCGAACGAGTTCATGACCGTGGGCTGGAGCGCGCGGCGGGTCGCCGAGGACGGCCGCCACGTGCGCTACGTGTTCGGCGACGGCGAGGGCGCGCCCGCCGGCCCGAGTGGCCACAGTGGAAAGATCGTCGACTTCGCGCTCGAGCCCGAGCTGCCGCAGGCGAGCTGGACCTACGGCGAGGGCATCGTCCACCACTGCGCGTTCCAGGTCGACGACTACACCGCGCAGGATCAGGTCAAGTTCCGGATCGAGGGCATGGGCTTCACCGACGTGTCGGAGCGCAAGGACCGCGGCTACTTCGACTCGATCTACGTCCGCACGCCGGCGGGCGCGCTGTTCGAGGCCACGGTGTCCAAGCAGGGCGGCATGACGGTCGACGAGAAGATCGACCAGCTCGGCACCAGCTTCCAGATCCCGCCGCCGTTCCGGCACCGCACCAAGGAGCTGATGGAGTACCTGGAGCCGCTCCGGTACTAGTCGTTCGGGGCGCCCGCGGCGACCCACGCCAGGATCGCGTCGCGGCCCTCGGGGAACGGCCCCGGCGTGTCCATCGGCATCGGCCCGCTGGGGTTGACCCAGCTGAGCGGCGAGTTCACCGGATCGGCGATCAGCGACAGCCGCGGCACCGCCGTGTTGATCAGCCCTGCGTCCGGGGAGGTCATGCCGGCGTAGCAGGTGTCCTTGGTGGTGCCGCACAGCCAGATGATGTGCATGGGGTCGCCGTGGCAGCCCGCCGTGGCGCAGTGGCCCGGCGTTCCCGGCGCGAAGTACCGGGTGTACAGCTCGCTGTAGGTCGGCGGCGTTTCGGCGGTGTCGGCGCCGCACGCGGCGATGAGCAACACCAGGGTCATCGCGAGGTTCGTGGTCGGCGACATGACGGCTCGGTGCTGGCGGAGTCTATCTACATCGGATCGAGGGAGCGCCCGGCCCCGGGTCGCGACCCGTAACACGTGTTCGCACATCGCCGCCCGCCGTGGGCGCCATGTGGGTCGACGTCGGACGCCTGTGCAGGCCCGCACATCGGGGCCGGCGGGTCGGGCCGGGAATCGGTATCCTGCCGCCCCCGCGGATGCGATGAAGAGGCCCCTCATGCAGTGGACCCGACCGGTTTTCACAGCGATCATGCTCGGCGGCGCCGCCGTCTCGCTGGCGGCACCTCCCGCCAGCCCTCCTGCGGCGCCTGCCAGGCCGGCGCCCCGCTATCCCAGGCTGCCGAGCGAGACGCCGGCGCAGTACACGCCGTCGACCTACGGCTTCGAGTACACGCGGCGCGAGGTGATGATCCCGATGCGCGACGGCGTGAAGCTGTTCACCGTCGTCCTGGTGCCCAGGGGCGCCAGGCGCGCGCCGATCCTGCTCACCCGCACGCCGTACAACGCGTCCGAGCTGACCGCGCACGGCCAGTCCGGCCACCTCGCGCCGATCCTGCAGGGCTACGACAACGCGACCGACGTGATCGTCGAGGGCGGCTACATCCGGGTGGTCCAGGACGTGCGCGGCAAGCACAAGTCCGAGGGCGACTACGTGATGAACCGGCCGCTGCACGGGCCGGCCAACCCCACGCCGGTCGATCACGCGACCGACACCTACGACACGATCGACTACCTGGTGAAGAACGTCCCGGAGAGCAACGGCCGGGTCGGCATCCTCGGGATCTCGTACGACGGCTTCCTGCCGCTGATGGCGCTGGTCCACCCGCATCCCGCGCTCAAGGTCTCGGTGCCGATGAACCCGATGGTCGACGGCTGGCGCGGCGACGACTGGTTCCACAACGGCGCGTTCCGCCAGCTCGGGATCGACTACATCCACGATCAGGAGGCGACGCGGGCCACCGAGGCCAAGTTCTGGCGCAGCCACTTCGACGACTACGACACGTTCCTCGAGGCGGGCTCGGCCGGCGAGCTCGGCCGCCGCCACGGCATGGAGCAGATCGGGTTCTGGAACAAGATCGTCGCGCACCCCGCGTACGACGGGTTCTGGCGCGACCAGGCGGTCGACCAGGTGCTGGCCAGGGAGCCGCTCGCCGTCCCGGTGATGCTGGTCCACAGCCTGTGGGACCAGGAGGACATCTACGGCGCGATCGCGGTGTACAAGGCGATCGCGCCCAGGGACACCGGCCACGACAAGGTGTTCCTGGTGCTCGGGCCGTGGCGGCACGGCGGCGAGATCGGCGACGGCAGCTCGCTCGGCCCGATCCGGTTCGACGCCGACACCGCGCTGCAGTTCCGCCGCGACATCCTGCGGCCGTTCCTCGACCGCTACCTCAAGGACGGCGGCCCCCGGGGCGAGGTCGCGCCGGTCAACGCGTTCGAGACCGGGACCAACCGCTGGCGGCGGTTGACCAGCTGGCCCGCCGGGTGCGCGAGCGGCTGCGCGATCAAGCCGTCCGCGCTCTACCTCGCCGAGGGCGGCAAGGCGGCGTTCGCGGCTCCTCCCGCGGGCGGCGCGGCGTTCGACGAGTACGTGTCCGATCCGGCCAAGCCGGTGCCGTTCCGGCGCCGGCCGATCGAGCAGCCGAGCCACGAGGAGAACATCGGCTGGCGGAACTGGCTGGTGACCGACCAGCGCGAGGCCTCGGGTCGCACCGACGTGGTGAGCTTCACCACCGACGTCCTGACCGCGCCGGTCAAGATCTCCGGACAGCCGGCCGTCCACCTGATCGCCTCGACCAGCGGTACCGACTCCGACTGGGTGGTCAAGGTCATCGACGTCTACCCCGACGAGGTCGCGAGCGACCCGACGATGGGCGGATACCAGCTGATGATCTCGGCCGACATCTTCCGCGGCCGCTACCGCGAGGGCCTGGACACGGCCCGGCCGATCGCCGCGGACAAGCCGCTGCTGTATCGCTTCGATTTACCGACGGCGAACCACGCGTTCCTGCCGGGCCACCGGATCATGGTCCAGATCCAGTCGAGCTGGTTTCCACTCTACGACCGCAACCCGCAGACCTTCGTGCCGAACATCTTCTGGGCCAAGCCGGCGGACTACCGCAAGGCGACCCAGCGCGTGTACCACGCGCCGGATCAGGCGAGCTTCATCGAGCTGCCCGTCGTGTCGGCGGGCGCGCCCGCGCCCTGACCCGGACCGGCTAGGGCGACTCCTCACGGGGGTCGGGCAGACCCTCGGGTTCGTCGTTGCTCGCGGGGAACGCCTTGAGCTTGTCGCGGGCGATCTTCCATCCCTGCTGGACGATCCAGGACAGAGAACGGTCGAGGCGCGCTGCCTCGTGCTGGATTTCCTTGAGCATGTCCTCGGGGAAATACAACGACTGCTTCCTCTTGTCGGCGTTGGCCATCTCGCTCCGTGTTGGCTGGTCGAACCTGGCGCCGATTCTATCCCGCGGCCCGCCGCCAGGGACAAGTCGAAGCCATGCCGTGTTGCGCCGCGCCTGGGTGGGCGTCACAGCACATGGCCACACGTGTAGCGCGCGGTCCGACGTCGCGCCCGCGGATCCGGGGCGGTCGCGCCGGGGCGGGCCGCGGCGGAGGACCTCGCCCGGAGAGCGCGAGGTCCTCCGCCGCCAGGGACTCCCCAGGAGGGCGCGTCCAGGCGCCGGGGAGTCACAGAGCAGAGCAAGAGGAGAGCGAGAGCAAGAGCAGGAGCGAGAGCAGGAGCAGGAGCAGGAGCGAGAGCAGGAGCAGGAGCAGGAGCAGGAGCAGGAGCAAG
>JBGQCL010000013.1:0-59180 GCA_041495365.1 Kofleriaceae bacterium
CGCGCTCGAGGTCGGCGCGGTGGTCAAGGGCCGCGTGATCGACCCCCAGCACCAGCCGGTCGCCGGGGCGCAGGTCCGGATCGGCGACGCGGCCGGCGCCGACGGCGGGCGCGCCGGCCGGGGCGGCCGCGGCGGCGCGGGCGGTGCGCTCGCCCGGATGTTCGAGCCGCCGCGCCAGACCGTCAGCGACGCCAGCGGGGTGTTCGAGATCCGCGGCCTGCCGCGCAGGCCGCTCGCCGCGGTCGCGCTCCACGAGGCCGGCGCGTCGCAGACCGTCGCGGTCGACGCCAGCGCCGGCGACGTCGACCAGGTGATGCTGATGCTCGACGTGACCGGCTCGATCTCCGGCAGCGTGGTCGACCCCGAGGGCCAGCCGGTCGAGGGCGCGCAGGTCACCGCGTTCCCGGCGCGCGGCGGGTTCTTCGGTGGTGGCGGCGGCCCCGGCGGCTTCGATCCGTCGCAGCTCCGGCTGCGCGGCATCCCCGAGGACGTCACCGACTCGTCCGGCCGGTTCACGCTGACCGGGCTCGCCGGCGGGCAGTATCGGCTGTCGGCGGCGCCCGCCGGGCGCACCGGGCCGCGGCGCGGCGGGTTCCGCGACGCCGTGGTCGCCTCGACCGGCGATACCGGCGTCCAGCTCGACGTCCCGCGCGACGGCTCGGTCAAGGGCAAGGTCGCGTTCGCCGACGGCAGCGCGCCCGACCTGTTCACGGTGTCGATCCAGCAGAACCAGCAGTCGTTCCTCGGCAACGGTGGCGCGTTCCAGCTCGACGGCGTCGCGCCCGGGACCTACGCGCTCGCGGTGCGCGGCCCGAGCTTCCAGAACACCGCCGTCCAGGTGACGCTCACCGCGTCGAGCACCGTGGACGCCGGGACGATCACCGTGGCTCAGGGCCGCTCGATCGCCGGGATCGTCGTCGCCAGCGGCCGGCCGGTGCCGGACGCCACGGTGTACGCCGGCCGGACGGTGATGGGCAACGGGACGACCAGCGCGACGGCCGGGCCGCTCGCCCAGCAGTTCGGCGCCACCACCA
The DNA here is from genome assembly GCA_041495365.1 of Kofleriaceae bacterium. Lineage (GTDB taxonomy): Bacteria > Myxococcota_A > Polyangia > Haliangiales > Haliangiaceae > JABFXX01. The sequence goes on from JBGQCL010000013.1 coordinate 1,035, forward strand.
AGACCACGACCACCGACGCCACCGGCGCGTTCTCGCTGTCGGGGTTTGGCGACGGCGAGCTCACCGTGGTCGCCGAGCAGCCGGCGATCGGCCGGTCGCGTGCGATGGGCCTGCCGACCGTGATGCCCGGCCAGACCGAGCTGACCCTCGCGCTGGAGGCCTACGGCTCGCTCGCCGGGACGCTGACCCAGGGCGGCCAGCCGCTCGGTGGCATCGCGGTGACCTGCCAGGCCGCGGCGACGCCGGGCGCGATCTTCACGGTGATGGCCGGCAGCGATGGTGCGTACCGGTTCGACGCGCTCGCGCCCGACACCTACAAGGTCTCGGCGATGGTCGGTAACCCGCGCACCGGGATGAAGTCCTACTCCAGGCAGGCCGACGTGCCGACCGGGGCGCAGGTCACGCTCGATCTCACCGTCGATCCGGGCACGATCACGGTGCAGGTCACCGCCGTCCCGTCGGCCGGTGCGCTCGGGATCGCGTCGATCTGGCTGGTCAACGGCGCGATCACCGCGGCCAACGCGAACGACCTGCAGCACAAGCTCGCCGGCTCCGGCCCCGGCATGTCGGCGCGCTCGCGGGCGTTCGGCACCGGGGTCGCGACCTTCAGCGAGATATCGGCGGGAGCCTACACCGCCTGCGTCGCGCCGCTCCCGATCGAGGTTCGCGGCAACGCCCTGTGCTACGCGACCGACCGCGCCGACACGTTGCCGGTGTTCTGCCAGCCGGTCACCGTCGCGGCGGGCCCGGACACCCAGGCCATGCAGGTGCCGGTCGTCGTGCCTGCGTACATTCCCGATCCGAACTGCCCCGCCGGCACCGGGGGCGCCGGCGGTGGCCCGGGATCCGGCGGAGGGCCGGGGCCGGGCTCGGGCGGAGGCCCGCGCGGCCCGGGCGGGCCCGGCTCGGGCTCGGCGGCCGGCCCGTGACGGTCAGCGCGGCGGCTGCGCGAAGCGGTCGCCGGGGAACGGATTGGCGGTCTCGCGCAGCATGACCTCATCGCCGTCCGGCATCGGCTGGACCGGGATCCCGAGCGCCATCAGCCCCGCGGTGTCGTTGTAGCGCAGCTCGGCGATCGCGACCGGGCGGCCGCCCGCGCGGACGAACCGGGTGTAGCTCGCGGCGGAGGTGCGCTGCTCGCCGAACTCGGTGCCCAGGCCGAGCCGCTCGCGGCGCTGCGGCTCGGGCATCGCGAGGTCATCGCCCTCGACGTCCGACGGCGGTGCGTAGCCGCCGGACGGCGCGCTCGGCGCCTGCGCCGGCGCCGCCTCGGCGCGCCCGGACGTCTTGCGCGGCGCCTCGTCGGCGGCAGCCGACTTGTCCTTGGCGTGGCGCGGCGGTGGGCTCGCGGGCGCGGCCGCGCCGCTGCTGGCCGGCGCCGAGCGCGACGCGTCGAGGTCGTTGCGGTAGTCGTACGGGCGAGGGCGGCGCGGCGGCGGCGCCCGGCCGACGATGATCTGCTGCTCGTCGGGCGCGGGCTGCTCCTCGAACAGCGCGACCGCGATCACGCCGACGTTGCGCGCCTTGCCCTTCTGACCGGCATACGAGCCGGACACCGACGAGAACCGGAAGGTCGCGACGTCGGCCTGGGAGGTCCGGAAGCCCTCGATCCGGGTCTCGCCGTAGGCCGGCACGACGTAGCCGCGCTTGCGCAGGTCGCCGCTGTCGCCGTCGATCACGTCGAGCCCGTCGATCGAGACCACGGCCTCGATCCGGCGCGGCGTCGGGTTGGTGATCCGGAGGACGTAGCGCTCGCCGGCGTTGCCCTGGACGTAGAACCGATCGCGCAGCGCGTAGGTCGGCAGCGCCGCCCCGTCGCTGCGCAGGATCTGCACGTCGTACGGGGCGCGCAGCCGGGCGGGCGCGATCGCGAGCGCGACGTGCGCCGGTGGCAACGCCGGGCCGACCGGCTGATCGGCATAGGCCGCGGAGCACGCGGCCGACAGGAGAAGCGAGGTGAGCAGCGAGCGGCGAGTCACCATGCGCTTTGAGACGCCCGACCCGGGTCACCGATCTAAAGCCGTGTATAGTCCGCGCCATGGCGTCGTCGAAGAAGCCGGTGAAGGCAGCCAAGCCGGCGAAGCCCAAGCCGAAATCGAAGGTGCCCGCCAGGGCGCCGGCGCCCCAGGCGAAGTCCTCCGACGCACCGGCCGACATCGCGGCCGCGGACCCCGCGCTGTTCGATCCGCTGACCCCGGGCGAGGTCGCCGACGCGCTCCGGACGCTGACCGAGGACCGCCGGCTGAGCTCGATGGCCAAGGTCGGCCGCTACCGGGTGATCTGCAGCGAGCCGCTGGTGGTCAAGCCGCCGCACTGGATGGCCGGCCACCGGCTGGCGCGGATCGTCGCGTATGACTACGCCGCCGACCGCACCGTCGACGCGTGCGTCGACCTCGACGCCGGCGTGGTCGCGCACCTCGAGCTGACCCGCGCCCAGCCGATGCTGTCGCGCGACGAGGAGGCGCTCGCGGTGTCGATCGCGATGGTCGATGCCCGGGTGCGCGAGAAGCTCGCGCTGGGGGACACCGCCCAGGCTGCCCTGCACTACTGGGGCCGCGGCCCCGACGACCTGGCGTTCGCGCGGCGCTCGGCCGCGGTGGTGTTCGGCCGCGCCGACGGCCACGCCTCGGTGGTCGCGGTCGTCGACCTGCTGGAGAACATGGTGACCCAGGTGGTCCCGGCGGAGCACTGGTGATGAGCAACCTGATCAGCGAGGCGAACTGGAAGGTGCACTGGCGGCTGACCGAGTCGGCCGGGATCATGATCTACCTCGCGGACTACCGCGGCCGGCGGGTGCTGTGGGAGGGCTCGTTGCCCTACGTCACGGTCGATCACCAGCACGAGACGCTGGAGGTCCGCGACGACCCCGGCGAGACCCACGGGCCGTGGTGGGCGCCGCTCGGCACCCGCACGCTGCAGGGCCCGGTCCGCATGCAGTCGTTCCGCGGCGACATCGAGCTGTCGGCGGCGTTCGCCGCCGGGCCCTACCACTACACCCAGCTGTGGCGGTTCCACGACGATGGCCGGCTGTGCCCGTGGCTCACGATCTACGGTCCCGGCGTCCACGACCAGCACACCTACCACCCGCACTGGCGGTTCGACTTCGACCTCGACGGCGCGCGCCACGACGCGGTCGAGCGGTTCGAGGCCGGCCGGTGGCAGCGCGTCGAGCGCGAGGGCTGGTTCCCGTACAGCGGCGAGGCCGACGAGCACGGCAACGTGTGGCGCCAGGTCGACGTCGCGTCGGGCGCGGCGATCCACCTCCGGCCGCACACCTGGGACGACGCCGAGCTGTTCGCGATCCGCCACCACGACGGCGAGTGGGCGCCGTACTCGCCGCGCAGCGGCGCGGGCGCGCAGACCTTCCCGGCCGCCTACGTCGGCGACGAGGTGCTCGAGGGCGAGGACGTGATGCTGTGGTACGTCGCCCACGTCCACTTCGATCAGTCGTTCCCCTACACCGCCGGGCCGTGGATCAAGGTCGAGGGCTTCGACTGACGCTCACGGCCAGAGCGCGTGCGCGAGCAGCAGCAGGCCGCAGATCAGCACGACCGGCCCGGCCCACCGCATCGTCGCCCGGTTCTTCGCGGGCAGGCCGATGTCGATCCAGCCCACGCCGACCAGCGTGCAGAACAGGCCCGCAGCCGCCATCAGCGAGTACTCGATCTGGTCTCCCGTCACGGATCGGATGCTACCCGCGCGCCGGATCGGTGACCAGCCGGGTCACGCCAGCTCGCCGTGGCACTTCTTGTACTTCTTGCCCGACCCGCACGGGCACGGCTCGTTGCGGCCGACCTTGGCGTCGGCGACGAACGTGCCCTGCCGCTCCCCGGGCCGGCGGCCCGCCAGCGCGGCGTCGAACGCCTCGATCACGACCTGGGTTGGCTTGATGATCGTCCCCGCGGTCTCCGCCGTCATCGCCGCTTCCTTGACGTCCTCGGCGAGCAGCGTGGCGAGCTTGGCGTAGATGTGGGGCTGGGTCTCGACCAGCGCCGGCGCGACACGCTCGTGCGGCGGCCTGTCGGCGAGGCCCTCGACCGCGGCCAGCCCCTCGGCGACGACCTTGTCGGCGTCGGCGAGGTTCTGCGCGGTCAGCCGCGGCAGCGTCGCGGCGCGGCCGCGGTCGAACATCGCCCACACCAGCGTCGCGTAGAACACCGCAGCCTCGCCGACCGTGGCGCCGTGCTCGGTCTTGACCGCCGCGGCGTGCTGGAGCAGGAACGGCTGCTCGCGCTGCAGCCGCTGCGCCAGCTTGTTCATCGCCTTCTTGTCGCCGCGCTGGTCGAGCCGGGTGAAGGAGGTGATGGTGCGTTCGACATCGTCGGCGGAGACCACATGCGCGGACATGGGGCGGATCTTCCCCGGGCTGGTGGCGGCGTCAAGCCAGCGCGCGAGCGTTTCTGGTGACCTCCGGGCTCAGCGTCGATCTTTGCGCTCAAGACGTGTCGAGTGAAGATCCCCGTCGCGATGGACCTTGACGATGACCTCGACCTTGACCCCCAACGTTGAGGTTGACGGCGACGTACGACGTAGACTCCCACCGAGACCTTGACCCTTGACCACCGTGGATCGTTCTCGAGGAGAATTCTCTCCGGCGATTCGGGCCCAGGTTCAACGTCGACGGTGGAGTCAGACGTCTACGTCGCCGTCGAGGTCAACGCCTTGCGTCGACGTCGAGCTCAACCTCGACGTCTCGGGAACGCGCTCGCGACCCTTTGATCTACACATCTTCAGTGCCGGGTCCCGTCGGCACCGACTTCCCACACCATGCCCGAGTACATCAGCTTGTTGAGATCGCCGTGGCCCTGCTTGGCGATGGCATCGTCGACCTGCTGGACCGCGAGCTCGCCGTAGGTCGGCTTGTCATGGCGGTACAGGACGCCCATCGGGATCGGGAAGTCGGGCTGCACGAGCTGCGCGAGCAGGTTGGCGTACAGCATCGAGCCGCGCTCGGTGTGGACCAGGATCTCGGACACCGGCGTCTTGCCCGGGCCGTCGCCGACGTCGACGATCTGCGGGGTCATGCCGGGGCCGAGCTTGATGCCCCTGGTGCCGCCGGCGAACACCAGCGGCTTGCCCTCGACCAGCGCGATCTGCCGTCCCGCCGGGTCGTCCTTGACCGCCTCCCAGACGCCGTCGTTGAACACCGGGCAGTTCTGGAGCAGCTCGATGAACACCGCGCCCTTGTGCCGGTAGGCCTCCTGCAGGATCGTCGCCAGCAGCTTGGCGTCGGTGTCGGCCGCGCGCGCCACGAACGTCGCCCCGGCGCCGAGCGCGAGCGAGATCGGGTTGAGCGGGTGGTCGATCGAGCCGGTCGGCGTCGACGGCGCGCGGGTGCCGATCGCCGAGGTCGGCGAGTACTGGCCCTTGGTCAGGCCGTAGATCTGGTTGTTGAACAGCAGGATCTTGAGATCCATGTTGCGCCGCAGCGCGTGGATCATGTGGTTGCCGCCGATCGACAGGCCGTCACCGTCGCCGGTGATCACCCAGACGTCGAGCTCGGGCCGCGTGATCTTGAGCCCCGACGCGATCGCCGGCGCGCGGCCGTGGATCGTGTGGAAGCCGTACGTGTTCATGTAGTACGGGAACCGCGACGAGCACCCGATCCCGCTGATGAACACGGTGTTCTCGCGCTTGATGCCGATCTGCGCCAGCGTGCGCTGGACGGTGGCGAGGATCGCGTAGTCGCCGCACCCCGGGCACCACCGGACGTCCTGATCGGACTCCAGGTCCTTCTTGGTCAGCTTGATCTTGACTGCTTCGGTCATGGCTTGTTCCTTCGCCTGGTTCCGGCGCTAGGCGCTCGCCTGCGGCTGTGCGGCCACCGCGGCGGACTCGGTGTGCTTGGCGTCGAGCTGCTTCTCGATCGCGTCGAGGACCTCGCGGACCTTGAACGGCTGGCCCTGGATCTTGTTGAGGCCGATCGCGTCGATCAGGAAGGTCGCGCGGATCACCTGGCGGAGCTGGCCCATGTTGAGCTCCGCGACGATGACGCGCTTGAAGTTGTGGATGATCTTGGCGAGCCCGGGCTCGAGCGGCGACAGCCAGCGCAGGTGCGCGTGGCTGACCTGCTTGCCCTGCGCGGCGAGCTGCTGCTGGGCCTGGCGGAGCGCGCCGTAGGTGCCGCCCCAGCCGACGAGCAGCACGTCGCCGGACTCGGCGCCCGCCAGGTCGAGCTCGCCGATGTCCTGGGCGACCCGCTCGATCTTCTCCGCGCGGACCCGGGTCTGCTGCTCGTGGTTGTCCGCCGCGTACGAGATGTTGCCGGTCAGCGCGTCCTTCTCGATGCCGCCGATCCGGTGCTCGAGGCCGGGCGTTCCGGGGATCACCCAGGACCGGGCGAGCGTGCGCGGATCGCGCTGGTAGACGAAGTAGCCGCTCGGATCGGTGCGGTGGACGACCTCGAACCGCGGCAGGGCGGCGAGGTTGGGCAGCGGCCACGGCTCGCTGCCGTTGGCGATGTAGCCGTCGCTGAGCAGGATCACCGGCACCATGTAGCGGGTCGCGATCTTCACCGCCTCGATCGCGCAGTAGAACGTGTCGCCCGGCGACTTGGCGGCGAGCACCGGGATCGGCGCCTCGCCGTTGCGGCCGAACAGCGACTGCGAGAGGTCGGACTGCTCGGTCTTGGTCGGCAGGCCGGTCGACGGACCGCCGCGCTGGATGTTGAGGATCACGACCGGCAGCTCGGTCATCACGCCCAGGCCGATCGCCTCGCCCTTGAGCGCGACGCCCGGGCCCGACGAGGCGGTCACCGCGATCGAGCCGCCGTAGGCTGCGCCGAGCGCCGCGCCTATCGCCGCGATCTCGTCCTCGGCCTGGAACGTCATCGCGCCGAAGTTCTTGTACTTGGCGAGCGAGTGCAGGATCGACGACGCCGGGGTGATCGGGTAGCCGGAGTAGAACAGCTTCTTGCCGGCGAGCTCGGCGCCGACCACCAGGCCGAGCGCGATCGCCTCGTTGCCGGTGATGTTGCGGTACATGCCGGGCTTGAACACCGCCGGCGGGACCTTGTAGACGGTCTGGAACACCTCGGCGGTCTCGCCGTAGTGGTAGCCGGCCTTGAACACCTTGACGTTGGCCTCGCCGAACTCCGGCTTCTTGGCGAACTGCTGGTAGATCCGCCGGATCTCACTCTCGGGCTCGCGGCTGTACATCCAGAACACCAGGCCGAGCGCGAAGAAGTTCTTGGCGCGGCCCTTGTCCTTGTTCGACAGCTCGCTGCCGTCGAGCGCGGCCATCGTCAGGTGGTTGATGTCGACCGCGTTGACCTTGTACTTGGTGAGCGTGCCATCGTCGATGGGGTTCGACGCGTAGCCCGCCTTCTTGAGGTTGGCCTCGACGAACGCGCCGGTGTTGACGATCAGCGTGCCGCCGTCGACGAGGTCCTTGAGGTTGGTCTTGAGCGCGGCGGGGTTCATCACGACCAGCACGTCGGGCGCATCGCCGGGCGTGTAGATCTCCGACGCCGAGAAGTGGAGCTGAAACCCCGATACGCCGAACAGGCTGCCTGCGGGAGCACGGATCTCGGCGGGGAAGTCGGGAAAGGTCGAGATGTCGTTGCCCGCCTCCGCCGCAGCCTTGGCAAACTCGGTTCCGGTCAACTGCATGCCATCGCCAGAATCGCCAGCGAACCGGATCACAACCCGGTCCAGGTGCTTGGTATCCATCGATTGCCTCTTGCCCTCGCTGCTGAAGCGAGGTGCCGCGGACCTTACCAGCCATGGACGCCGAACCCAAGTGCAGCGTAACAGGGCCTGGCGCGCCGACCCGGGCGCCGATGTGGCGCAGATCTCGTACACGGCGGTGCGCGGCCCGCGCGTGGCCCAAGCGTGGCCCAAGCGTGGCCCAAGCGTGGCCCAAGCGTGGCCCAAGCGTGGGGTGACGCGCCCCGCGATGGGGCAACTCGGTCAGCAATTGCGAGCTCATAGCACGCGCCCGTCACCGCGCTGGGCTACGCTTTTCAGGTGCACAGCGCCGCGCGGACTGTCGTCCTGGGATCGCTGATCGCGGCGTGTGGCAGCCGCCCCGGTTCCGCACCCGCGGCGCCGGCGCCGGCCTCGGTGACCGCGGCACCCGCCGCGGCGCAGCTCGGGGACGGTCCACCGCTCGCGACGCCGGGAGAGCACATGCAGTACCGGCTGTCGCTGCGCGGCATCGACCTCGCGACCTACGACCTGGCGGTCGGCGACGTCACCGAGCTCGACGGCAAGAAGGTGATCGTCGTGCAGGGCCACGCGAAGACCCGCGGCCTGGCGGCGTTCTTCGCGACGATCGACGACCACTTCACGTCGTGGGTCGACGTCGCGACCGGCCGCTCGCTGCGGTTCCAGACCGACGAGTACGCCACCGGTAGCAAGACCGACATCGAGCACGCCGTGATCGATCTCGCCGGCCGCACCGGCGACACGATCCCGGTGCTGTACCACGTCAACGACGGCCCGCCGCAACCCGAGCCGCAGAAGGCGTCGCTGCCGGTGGTGTGGGACTACAACACGTTCCTGCTCGCGCTGCGCGCCTGGGAGGGCCCGCCGGGCGCGCAGCACACCCTCGAGGTGTTCCGCAGCCGCTCGATGTGGCACGCCGAGGTGACGATCCGCGGCAAGGCCAAGCTGGTCACCGAGCTCGGCGAGCTGCCGGCGCTCCAGATCGAGGGCCGGACCTACAAGCTGCGGCGCGACGGCTCGCGCACCGCCGACGACGCCGAGCGCCGGTTCACGATCTGGGTCAGCAACGACGACGGCCGGGTGCCGCTGCAGATCAACGCGGTCACCGACTACGGCGACCTGGTGATGCAGATCGTGGACTACCACCCCGGCACCGGAGCGCGGCTGCGGCCGTGACCGCGGCGGCGCCCCAGGCGGTTGCAAGACGGTGCGAGGAGCGCCGTGGCGGAGCGAGGACCGGAAGCTAGCGCGGCCCGGGATCGCCCTTCGAGCGGAACTGCTTCTCGCCCTTGCCGAGCACGACCTTCTGGTAGTAGTCGGCGCCCGGCACGCCGGAGGCCTCGACGGCCTTCAGCTGCGCGTCGATCAGCTGCACGAGCTCCTCCTTGGGCAGCGCGCCGGAGATCAGCTTGCCGTTGATGAAGAACGTCGGCGTCGCGTTGACGTGCCACCTGGCGAGCTCGGCCATGTCGCCCTCGATCCGCGCCTTGCACTCGGCGCTCGCCATGTCGGTCTTGAGCCGCGCGGTGTCGAGCCCGACGCCCCGGGCGATCTTCAGGATATTGTCCTCGCCCAGCGACGCGGCGTCCTTGCCCTCGGACGCCGCGTAGGGCCCGAAGCCCTTGTCCCAGAACGCGTCCTTGAACGCCAGGTACTTGCCCTGCTTGGCGGCGGCGCAGCTCGCCAGGTGCGCCGGCCGCGCCGGCGGGTGGATCAGCAGGTTGGTGTACACGACGCGGACCTTGCCCTTGTACTCGGCGACCAGCGCCTTCATCACGGGCGCCATCCGCTGGCAGTACGGACATGCGAAGTCGAACGCCTTGATGATCGTCACCGGGGCCGTGGCCGGGCCGTCGACCTGGCCGGCCTGGATGTCGCCGGTGACGTCGACCGCGAACATCGCGTCGGTGGCGGGCTCGTCGCGCTCCTCCTGGGCCTGCTGCGCCTTCTGCTGGGCGTAGACCCGGTTCAGGAACGCCAGCGCCTCGGTGTTGCGATCGTAGGCGTCCTGCAGCCGTGCGAGCTGCTGCTCGAGGCTGCCGGTGCGATCGATCTTCGCGTTCGCGTCGCCCGCCGCGGGCGCAGCGGCTGGTTCCGCCGCCGCGGGCTTCGCGGCGGGGTGCTCGGGGTGGGCCTGCGGCTGCGCGCAGCCGGCGAGCAGGAGACCGGCCCCGAGGCAGAGCGGGACGACGAGGCGAGAAACAAGCTTCATGGCCGGAGAGGGTGCCAACCCCGCTCTCGATCGGCAAGCGATGTCTTGGCCGGGATGTGCGGCAGCGCAACCGCGCGTCCGCCACCGACGCACCCTGTGCGCTCAAGAGGTGTCGATCCGAGGGTCAGACGGTTGGGGCTACCCAGCGTTCTCGGACCCCGCGGCTGTTCAGTGCGGCTTCGGATCGACCTTGGAGCGGAACTGCTTCTCGCCCTTCTCCATCACTTCCTTGTCGTAGTAGCTCGCGCCCGGCACTCCCGACGCCTCGGCGATCTTCAGCTTCTCGTCGATCACCTGCTTGAACGCTTCCTTGGGCAGCGCACCGTTGATCGTCTTGCCGTTGATGAAGAAGAACGGCGTCCCCGAGACGTGCCACTTCCCGAGCTCGGTCATGTCGGTCTCGATCTGGGCCTTGCACTCGGCGCCGTCCATGTCGGCCTTGAGCTTGCCGGTGTCGAGCCCGACGCCCTGCGCGATCTTCATGATGTTGTCCGCGCCGAGCGACGCGCCGTCCTTGCCGCCCGACGCGGCGTACGGACCGAACGCCTTGTCCCAGAATGCGTTCTTGAACTCGACGAACTTGCCCTGCTTGGCCGCGGCGCACCCCGCGTGGTGCGCGTCGGTCACGACCTGGGGGTGGACCACCATGTTCTTGAACACCACCCGGACCTTCCCGTTGTACTCCTTGACCAGCTCCTCGAGGGTCGAACTGACCCTCTGGCAGTAGGGTCAAGCAAAGTCCCAGGCCTCGACGATCGTCACCAGCGCGCTGGCCGGACCCTCGACCTGGCCGAGCTTGACGTCGGGCGCGATGTCGACCGCGAACATCGCGTCCTCGGCCGGCTCGTCGCGCTCCTGCGCCTGCTGCTGCGCCTTCTGCTGGGCGAAGACCTTGTTCAGGAAGTCGATCGCCTCGACGTTGCGGTCGTACGCGTCCTGCAGCCGCGCGAGCTGCTGCTCCACGCTGCCGCTGCGGTCGATCTTGCCGGCCGGCGCTTCCGCAGTCTTGCCGGGCGCCGTGGCTCCCGGCTTGCTGGTGACATTGTCGAGGCGACTCGGGGCTTGCTGACACGCCGCGAGCGCCAGCGCTGCGAGGAGCGCCGTCCTGGAGATCATCTTCATGGCGGGGGAGCGTGCCAATCTCGCCGCCCGTCGGCAAGCCGATTCACACACTCCCGGAGCCCGACCGGCTCGCTATTTGCCGGCCTCCATCTTCGAGCGGAACTGCTTCACGCCCTTCTCCATGATCTCCTTGTCGTAGTAGCTCGCCCCCGATACGCCCGACGCCTCGGCGACCTTCAGCTTCTCGTCGATGATCTGCTTGAAGTTGTCCTTGCCCACGGCGCCGACGACCAGCTTGCCATTGATGAAGAACGTCGGCGTCGAGCCGACCTTGAACTTGCCGAGCTCGGCCATGTCCGCCTGGATGTGGGCCTTGCAGTCCGGGCCGTTCATGTCGGCCTTGAGCTTGGCGGTGTCGAGCCCGAGGTCCTTGGCGATCGCCATGATGTTGTCGACGCCGAGCTTGGACGGGTCGTGCTGCGCGGAGTACGGCCCGAACGCCTTGTCCCAGAACGCGTTCTTGAACTCGACGAACTTGCCCTGCTTGGCCGCGGCGCACCCCGCGTTGTGCGCGTCGGTCACGACCTGGGGGTGGACCACCATGTTCTTGAACGCCACCCGGACCTTCCCGTTGTACTCCTTGACCAGCTCCTCGAGGGTCGAACTGACCCTCTGGCAGTAGGGTCAAGCAAAGTCCCAGGCCTCGACGATCGTGACCAGCGCCGTGGCCGGGCCCTCGACCTCGCCGAGCTTGACGTCGGGCGCGACGTCGATCGCGAACACCGCATCGGGATCGGGCTCCTCGCGCTGCGCGCGCTGCTGCTGGGCCTTCTGCTGCTCGTAGACCTTGCCGAGGAAATCGAGCGCCTCGGCATTCTTGTCGTAGTTCGCCTCGAGCCGGGCGACCCGCTCCTCGACCGAGCCGCTGTGATCACCCTTGAACGAGGCCGCCGGCTTGTCGCCTTTGTCGCCTTTGTCGCCCTTGTCGCCCTTGTCGCCCCGCTCCTTCGAGGCGTTCTTCACCGAGCTGTCGAGCCGCGAGCCGTTCTCGCACGCAACCATGGACAGCGATGCGGATAATGAGATCAACGAGATCAACGCAACCGACCCGAGACGCTTCATGGGTTCGTTGTGGCACGCCCCCCGGCGGACTGGCAAGCGCGCCGATCCCGGCAAGCGGTCGGGAGCCGGCCGGCCGGCCGCGGCCCATGTGGTTCCCGCGATCTGGGTCACGCGGCGGGCGCGACCGGTCTCCAGGCTGGTCTCACGACGCCGCGCCGCGCCGCGTGGCCGCCGCGTCACCCGGGTCGCCGCAGGTCGGTCAGGTCGATGTTGCGCGCCGCCAGCAGCTTCTCGAAGCCCGCAACGTCGCCCCGCCAGGCGGCGTACTCGGCCTCGCTGACCGCGACGACGTGGGCGAGCGTCACCGGCGGCGGCCCGGCGACGATCGGCAACGACACCCGCCACAGCCGCGGCACGGTGACGTAGACGTGCGGCAGCCGCGGCGACAGGTCGCCCGCGCCGAGCGCGCCGATCACGTCGCGCACCATCACGCCCGGCTCCGGGAAGAACCCGGTGCTCGACAGGTGGAACGCCAGCGTCGCCAGCACCTGGCCGCAGACCTCGGTGTCGACGGTGGTCGCGAACAGCAGCTCGACCCGCGGCCGGCCGAGCTCGCGCCACACCGTGTTGGCCAGCCCGAGCGTGGCGTAGGTCCACCGCCCGTAGCTCGGCTGATCGGGAAACCGCGCGACCTCGATCGACTGGTTCTCGTCGCTGACGTGGCGGTAGCTGCGGGTCGAGAACGTGCCGAGCGCCGAGCGCATCGCATCGGCCGCCCGGGTCGAGACCTGGAGCAGCGGCACCAGCTGGCTGACCGTGCGCGCCATCTCGATCCAGGTCGGCTGCAGCGCGAGGGTGCGGCGCAGGTAGTTCTGCGCGACGACCTTGTTGCCGATCTCGGCGTGCGCGACGGCACCGCCCCACAGCGCCGTCGCGTTCTCCGGGCGCAGCCCGATCGCCCGGTCGAACGCCCGGGTGGCCTCCTGCGCCCGGCCCATGCACAGCAGGGCGTGGCCCAGCCCCTTCCAGGCCAGGGCGTGCGGCGGGAAGATCTGGGTGGCGCGCTCGAACCTGGCCGCCGCGTCTGAATAGTTCTCGACGCGTAGCAGCTCGTTCCCGGAGGCGACGAGTGCATCGGCCGAGGCCTGGCTCATGCTGGGATCTTAACAAAGACCGCGGGGCGCCTGTGCCATCGGCTCGCACCAGAGTCGGCGTCATGCCCTTCTGTGCCGGCACAGCTGCTATGCTCGCGGGCCCATGTCCGCAGGAGTCGGTGCCGACGTCGAAGCGCTGTGCTCGAAGTGCGGCGACGTCTGGCACGTCGTCGTCGCCAAGGTCGGCGAGCGGATCGTCAAGGTCCAGTGCAAGCAGTGCAGCGGCTACCATCGCTACAAGTCGCCGCACGGCGCCCCGGCCGAGAAGAAGCTGCCCGCCACCACCCGGCCGGTGCGCGAATCCAAGCCGCCGGTCGAGCGGTTCGAGAAGCCAGCGGTCGCCGCCGATCTGTCCCGGCCGTCGCGCAGCTACCGCGCGAGCGAGCTGTTCGAGGTCGGGGAGCGGATCGACCACCCGAGCTTCGGGCAAGGCGTGGTCGAGATCGCCGAGCCCGGCAAGATCACGGTGTTCTTCGCATCCGGCCGGCGCGTCCTGGTCCAGGCCAAGGCCGCGGCGCCCGGCGGCCTGGTACGCCCCAAGCCGTTCGACCACACCAAACCACCGGCCGGGGGCAAGCCGGTCGGCGAGAGCTAGGGCAGCACGATGATGGACGCGTTCGAGGAGCTCCCGCGGATCATCGCGCCGTTCCCCGCCGACCAGATCGACGCCGCGCTGACCGACCGCCCGTCGACGTTCGACGTCGACGCGCGCTGGTACACCAGTCACGAGGGGCCGCCCAGGACGACCTCGGACCGGTCGCCGTTCCACGGCGGCGCGCTGCTCGCCGGGATGCAGGCGGTCTGCCTGCTCGGCAGCTACCTCCCCGCCGGGGATCCTCGCAGGCTCGGCGTGCCGCGGCTGCACGCCAAGATCCTCGCGCGGCTGAACAACCCCGAGCTCCTGCTGTTCGGTGGTTCGCGCGAGCTCAAGATCGAGGGCAAGCCCTACGTCGCCCCCGGCTACCAGTCCAACCCGTCGCAGCACGGCGTCGACAACGGCGCGATCGTCGTCGCCCACGGCTACGTGTACTTCCGGCCGGGGCGGATCCCGCCGACCGACACCGAGAACCTCGCGCGCGCCCGCGATGCCGCCGAGCTGCACTACCCGCAGCAGGTGTTCCCGTGGTCGGGGCTGTACCACGTCTGGCAGGCCGCGCTATCGCCCGGCGTCGCCGCGCTGATCGCCCGCGCCGCCGACACCCCGCTGGCGGCCGGCGGCTCGGAGCTCGACCCGCGGCTGTCGGCGCCCGACATCGTCGACGCGGCCGGCGCGCGCTTCGGGCTCGATCGCGACGCCGCGGCGCTCTACCTCCAGCTGCTCACCCTGGTCGACTGCGGCGACGCCCCGACCCGCGAGCTCAACGGCTGGACCCAGACCAAGCACAAGAAGGCCGCCGCGGCGCTGGTCGCCGCCGGCCTGGTGGTCGAGACCAAGCATCCGCGCGCCAACCGCAAGTTCGTGCTCGACGGGCCCTGGGAGCAGCTGTTCCCGCCGCACCCCGCGGTCGAGCGATCCAAGCTCGCGCTGTACGAGGCCCGCATGGAGGGCGGTGCGCTCGCCGCCCCGCTCGGCCGGGTCCTGCCGCTGCGCCCGATCCACGAGCTGTTCGCCGCCGCCTGGCAGCGCGGTGCCGGCTGACGCGGGTCGGCCTGCCAGAACGTCGCAGCCGGCGCCGCGCCGCGCGTTTCGCGCTAGGGTGCCGGCCATGGCGCGCTCGCGGCTCGGCTGGCTCGGCCCGATCCTCGTCGGGATCGGGCTCGCGGTCGGCGCGTGGGGCGCCTGGTTCATGGTGCACGCCCGGCCGGTCGCCGGGGCCGAGATCGACCGCATCGCCATCGATGACCACCACGCGCTCGTGGTCCGCGCCGAGGCGGGCGGCGACCGCGCGTTCCTCGAGCTGCGCAACGACGCGGCGGTGATGTGGCAGGCGCTGGTCCCGCGCTATGGCGGGCGGCCCGGGGCGCCGGGGATCGCGTGGAGCCCGACCGCGGTGTCGGTGCGGGTGATCCGCGACGGCCACGCCGAGCTGTTCGCGCTGTCGATGCACGACGCCACCAAGCTGGGGGGCATGCGGCTGGCGCCGGACCACGGGCCGATCGACCTCCCGGCGGACGGGCCGGTCACGCTCACCGATCACGTGCGGTCCTACGAGATCGTGTCCGGTCCGGACTGGCACCAGCTGGTCGCCATCGACCTGGCCTCGGGACACGCCCTCTGGGCCCGAGAGCTCGGTCCAGCGCCGGTCCGGACGGGCGGCGTGACCCCTGGACAGGTCTGGATCGATCAGGGAGCTGGGCCTCACGCGTTCGCGGAGCTCACCGGCAAGGACGGAGGGGCCGGGCTCCCCTCGCCGGACAGAACACACAGTCCCCTGTAATATCAGCGGAATCTCGTATGGGCTGCGGTGACGAACTCGTCACCGAGGGGGTATACTTTTCCGGTGATGCCCGCCGACCGTTCCGTTCTCGCCAGCGACATGTCGGGGGCTCACCGTCTGGAGGTTGTGGCGGAGGCGCTCGATCACCGCGACGCCCGGGACAACCGCGATGCCCGGGAGACGCGCGAGCCCGACGCGCGCGACGGCCGGGCCGTGCTCCGGCCGGTCGAGGCCGCAGGGCGCACGCCACCGGCGCCCGCGCTGGGGGACACCCTGCCGACTGACCTCGGCGCCCCCGAGCTGTACCTCAACCGCGAGCTGACCTACCTCAACTTCTGCTGGCGGGTGCTGCACGAGGCCGAGGACGAGCGCGTGCCGCTCCTGGAGCGGGTCAAGTTCATCGGGATCGTCAGCTCGAACATCGACGAGTTCTTCCAGAAGCGGATCGGCGGCCTCAAGCAGCAGGTCGGCGCCCAGCTCCACAAGGTGACGCCGGACGGCCGCACCCCGCAGCAGCAGATCAGCGATTGCCTGGAGCTGATCACCCGGCTCGAGGCGCGCAAGCAGGTCATCCTCGAGAAGCTGACCGGCGATCTGCGCGCGGCCGGGGTGTGGCTGGCGCCGTTCAAGGACCTCGACGCCCAGCAGCAGGCCTGGGTCCGCGAGTACTACCTGACCAACATCTTCCCGCTGGTCACGCCGCAGGCGATGGACCCCGCGCACCCGTTCCCGTTCGTGTCCAACCTGTCGCTCAACCTGCTGGTCTCGCTGCGCTACGAGAACGACAGCGAGCCCCTGCTCGCCCGGGTCAAGGTGCCGTCGTCGGGCGGCACGCCGCGGTTCGTCCGGATCGGCACGTCGCGCACGTTCGTCGACCTCGCCGACGTGATGGCCAACAACCTCGACCTCCTGTTCCCCGGGATGGAGATCGAGGCGTGCTCGAAGTTCCGGGTCACCCGCAACGCGAACACCGAGCGCGACGAGGAGGAGGCCGAGGACCTGCTCGAGATGATCGAGATCGAGCTGCGCGAGCGCAAGTTCGCCCCGGTGGTCCGGCTCCAGGTCGACAAGACCATGCAGCCGACCCTGCGCGGCCGGCTCGCCGCCGAGCTCGGCCTCGACGAGCAGGCCGACGTGTTCGAGGCCGACGGCACGCACGGCCAGCGCGATCTGATGGAGATCGCCGCACTCGACGCCCCCGAGCTGCGCGATCCGCCGCACGCGCCGGTGCCGCCGATCGACCTGCTCACCGACGGCAACATCTTCCACGCGATCCGCGACGCCAAGCACCTCATGGTGCACCACCCGTTCGAGTCGTTCCAGCACAGCGTCGAGCGGTTCCTGCGCGAGGCGTCCGACGACCCCAAGGTCCGCGCGATCAAGATGACGCTGTACCGGACGTCGAAGGACAGCGACGTCATCAAGCACCTGGTGCGCGCCGCGCGCAACGGCAAGCAGGTCGCCGTCGTGCTCGAGCTCAAGGCGCGGTTCGACGAGGAGGCCAACATCAAGTGGGCGACCCGGATGGAGCGCGCCGGCATCCACGTCACCTACGGTGTGGTCGGGCTCAAGACCCACACCAAGATCACGCTGGTCGTGCGCCAGGACTACGACGGCCTGCGGCGCTACGCCCACCTCGCGACCGGCAACTACCACGCCGGCACGGCGCGGCTGTACACCGACCTCGCGCTGTTCACCTGCGACGACGCGATCGGCCGCGACCTGACCGAGCTGTTCAACTACCTGACCACGGGCTACAAGCCGCGCCGCAAGTACCAGAAGCTGCTGGTCGCACCCAAGCAGCTCAAGCAGGCGATGCTCGAGAAGATCGAGCGCGAGATCGCGCTGCAGGGCTCGGGCGGCCGCGGCCACATCCAGTGGAAGCTCAACGCGCTCGAGGACGTCGACATCGTCCGCGCGCTGTACCGCGCGTCGCAGCGCGGCGTGACGATCGACCTGATCGTCCGCGACAGCTGCCGGCTGCGGCCCGGGCTCGACGGGGTGTCGAGCACGATCAAGGTCGTCAGCATCCTCGGCCGGTTCCTCGAGCACGAGCGGATCTACTACTTCCACAACGGCGGCCGGCCCGAGTACTACATCGGCTCGGCCGACGCCATGCAGCGCAACCTCGAGAAGCGGGTCGAGGTCCTGGTGCCGATCGAGGACCCGCGGCTGCAGGCCGAGCTGCGCCACATCCTCGACAACCAGCTCACCGACCAGCGCGGTGCGTGGGACATGCAGCCCGACGGCAGCTACGTCCAGCGCGCCGGCATGGGCGCCAAGCACAGCCAGCAGCAGGCGATCGAGCGCACCGAGCGCCGGCTCAAGGAAGCGACCCGGCTGCGCCGCCGCAAGGTCCAGTCGACCGCCCGCCGCAAGCGCTGAGCCGGTCGCACGCTCAGCTGGCCGTGAAGTAGTTGAGGCTCACCGTCGCGAGCTCGGACGGCGGGAACGCGGCGGCGAACCGCTCGTGCACGCGCAGCCCGGCCTCGCGTGCGCACGCCAGGAACACCGGCAGCTCGACCAGGTACTGGTCCGAGAACCCGTGGGTGCCGTCGTAGGCGACCGCGGGCGTGCGATCGAGGTGGGCACAGGTCAGCTCGGGCGGCAGGGTGTGGAGCTCGAGCACGAGCAGCCCGTAGCGCGCGATGTAGGGCGCCCACCGGCGCAGGTGGCGGACCAGGTTCTCCTCCTGCTCGTCGGGCGGGATCTCGTCGCCGAGGTGGGCGAACGCGCCCGTCGTCCGCGCGGTCCGCGACCCGGCGGTGTAGCTCGCGAGCCGGGCGTACGGCCGGTTGTGATCGAGGAACGACCGGATGTGGAGCAGCTCGTGGACGTCGAGGTCGAGCGCCTCGAGATCGCCGGCGAGCTGGGCCGGCCGGTTGATGTCGCCGGGGATGACGTGGAACGCCGGGATGCCGGCCTGGCGCAGGGTCTGCTTGGTCGCGCGCCGCGCGACCTTGTTGAAGTCGGCGCCGACGATGACCAGCGGGTGGCGGTCGAGCATCCGGCCGCGCTCGGTCTGCTCGGCGACCACGCGGTAGAGGTGCGCGAGCAGCGAGCCATCGCCGCAACCCATGTCGCAGATCCCGCGCGGCTGGTCCTCGATCGGCCGGTTGAAGATCTCGATCACCACCTGGTCGAGCCGCCGGAAGTAGGTGCGGTGGGCCCCGCCGCTGCCCCACACGTTCATCGCGCGGTTGACCAGGATCTCGAAGCCGGTCGGGTCGACGCGCGGGATCCGCGGGTTGCCGAACAGCAGCGCCGGCAGCACCGCGAACGTCGGCAGGTACGACACGGTCACGCCGTACGCGCTGGCGATCTGCGCCGCGTACTGGCCCGCCGGCGAGAGCTCGACCGCCACGCCGGTGCGGCGTAGCCAGCCGCGCGCCGCGAGCAGGTCGAACAGGCAGCGCAGCATCGCGTCGTTGCCCGACAGCTCGCCGGGATCGATCGGGCCGGCGGCGATCCGGGCGAGCGCGCCGGTGCGGGCGAGCGCGACCACCGCCGGGCCGATCAGCATGCCGTCGAGGTGGCCGCGCACCAGCTCGCGGACCCCGGCGGTCACCGCGTCGTCGGACACCGCGATCCGCCAGCCGTCCTTGGCGCGCTGGACCAGCTCGCGGACCAGGTTGACCATCGGCTCGTCGGCGGCGCCGAACAGCGACTCCTCGAGGTACAGCGCCCTGGGCAGGAAGTACGACGTCAGCTCGGCGTACAGCGGCGGCGCCAGGGTCATGACGATCCGGCCGCGCCGGGTCAACGCGTACGCGCCGCGCGGCTCCTCGACCAGCCAGCCGCACGCCCGGAGCAGCCGCAGCGCGATCCGCAGGTAGCCGCGGTTGGCGTGGGTGCGCTCGACGATGTCGTCGAACGGCACCGGGCCGCGCGCGTCGAGCAGCGGGTCGAGCGCGCCGCGCTCGTACAGCGCGCTGACCGTCGGCGCGATCACCAGCCCCGCCAGGTGGGTGAACACGGCCGCCCGCACCGCGGCCTTGTCGGCCTCCGCATCGGCGGCGGGCGCCGCGGCGTCCTGCGTGCTCCTCATAGCCGGCCCTCGAACAGGTCGCGCCCGGCGACCAGCGCCTGGATCTTGCGGTCGACGACGCTGCGCTGCAGCATCCAGAACCCGCAGTCGGGGTGGGCGTAGTGCAGCCGCCCGGGGCCGAGCGCGTCGACGATCTTCTCGAGGCGCGACGCGATCAGCTCCGGGCTCTCGACCTCGTTGTCCTTGATGTCGATCACGCCGATCCCCAGGCCGATCCGCGGATCGAGCTCGCCGAACACCTCGAGCTCGTCGTAGCCGCGCCGGGCGAACTCGAGCACCAGGTGGTCGGCGTGGAGCGCGTTGAGGAACTGGATCAGGTCGCGCCAGAACCCGCGCAGCATCGGCTGGCCCCCGTAGTTGCCGAAGCAGATGTGGACCGCGGTCTCGCACAGCACGCCGTCGAGCACGTGGTTGATCGCCTCGGCCGCCCACCGCGCGTCCTGCGGCGAGCCGGCGATCGCCGCCTCGTCGAGCTGCACCACGTCGGCCTCGACCAGCTCGAGCTGCTGGCGCAGCACGCCGGCGAGGTCCATCGCGAGCTCGGGCAGGTCCGGGTAGTGCCGGTTGTCGAGCATGCGCGCCATCATGTGCGGGCCGGTGCACGTGAACTTGAGCGGCGACCGGGTCAGCGACCGCGTCAGGTCGCAGTCGCGCGGCAGGTTCAGCGTCCCGGGGCCGATCTTGCCGACCACGGTCGCGCCCGGCAGCTGGTAGCCCGCCGCGCGGTCGGCGCGCCAGCGCTCGAAGTCCGCCGGCGACACCGCCTTGCGGATGCCGTCGAGCTGGGCGACGAAGTAGTCGATCATCCCGTTGGCCTCGGGGTGGTTGGCGTCGAACCGCTGGAGCTCGCCGTCGGTGACCAGGTCGAGCCCGGCGAGCTCCTGGGTCTTGAGCACGGCCATGACCGCGTCGCGCAGCACCAGCCGCGACGGGTGGCCGACCATCCATGGCAGCACCGGGTAGCTGCCGACCACCGTGGTCTTGATGCGCGGCACGCGGGTCGACTATAAGCCGGCCGCGGCGGCGCCACGCGGGCGATCACGCGGGCGAATCGCCGCGCGCGCCGGGCCGCCGCGGGACGCGCCGGTATCCTACCCGGCGCTACAGCGACGAGCAGACCACGTCACCCGACGACGATCGGACCTCGATCTGGAGCTTCTGGCCGTCCGTGTACTTGCGCCACACCGCGTCGTTCACGTCGCAGCTGCCGTGACCGCGAAAGTCCAGCGACAGGGTCTCGGTGCGGCGGCCCTGGCGGCGCGCGCCGATCTGCGCGGGAGTGTCCCCGGCCGGGACGTTCGCCGGCCACGCCGGCATCAGGCCCGTGCCGGTCGCCTTGACCTCGTCGATCTGCTTCCACCGCCGCGCGGTGAACCGGCACCAGCTGTCCATCACCGGCTCGGAGCGGTACTTCGGCTTGCACTTCTTGACCTGCTCGAACGTGCCGTCCTTCTTGTCGCGCCGCTCCATGTGGCAATCTTCCCCGTCCTCGACCTGGCGCGCCCCGCGCTGGCGCTCGTGGCAGATCGGGAAGCTCGCCTCGACCGGCACCTCGTTGCGCCAGGCCTCCTCGGTCCGCTCGTTGAACTCCTCGAGCGCCACCGCGCCGGTCCAGCGATGGGCTGCGACCTCGACCATCGCGCTCTGGCTGCGCACGCACTTCCACCACACGCCGAACCCGAAGATCACGAGCACGCCGAGCACGAACGGCCAGATCCGACGCCGGCGGCGCGGCCTCTGGGGGGCGGTGCGCGCGGCGGCCGGCGCGTCGGTGACGCCGCGGACCTCGGCGGCGCCGTCGAGCACCGAGCCGCAGTGCGTGCAGTTGTTCGCGCGCGCCGACTGCGGCGCGCTGCACGCCGGGCAGGTCCGGTCCGCGCCCTCGTAGAGGTGCCCGTCGACCCGCCGCTCCTCGCCTGGCTGCGGGAAGTAGCGCTTGTCGGGGTTCTGCGGCGCGCCGCAGCTGGCGCAGTGGCGCTGACTCTTCGCGTAGAGGCCGCGCGCGTCGCAGTGATCGCAGTCCCAGAGCATCTCGAAGTAGCCCTGGCTCTCCTCGCGCTCTTGCCCCATCGCACCGGATGGTAGCCCAGCCCGCGGGGCCGCGTCCGCGCAAAGCTACCCGTCCGGCGGGTAGGCGTCACCGCCGAGCAGCACTACAGTCCCAGGCATGGCATTGACCGCGATCCAGGCAGCGGCGGCGTACGGCGGCGGTGGCGGTGGCGGCGGTGGCGGCGGTGGCGGTGGTGGCGGCGGTGGCGGTGGCGGCGCGAACGAGAAGGCGCTGGTGGTCAACCCGCACGACAAGGGCCTGCAGACCAAGCCCCCGCCCGAGCCGATCAGCTGGAAGAGCTACCTGGGCGTCTTCAAGTACAGCCGGCGCGCGATCCGGCTGGTGTGGGCGACCAGCCGCGCGCTCGCGATCGGCCTCGCGGTCGGGAGCGTGGTCGCCGGCGTGCTGCCGAGCGCGGTCGCGCTGGTCGGCAAGGACCTGCTGAACTCGATCCTCAAGGCCGCGGAGGCGGCGGGCAGTGACCCCGCGATCGCCGTCGCCCGCCGCAACACCGCCCTCGGCTGGCTCGCCACCGAGCTCGGCCTGGTGATCGGCCTGGCGGTGATCAACCGGCTGCTCGGCATGATGCGCAACCTGCTGCGCCAGCAGCTCGGCCAGAAGATCAACGTCGAGATCCTCGAGAAGGCGCTGACCCTGGAGCTCACCCAGTTCGAGGACTCCGAGCTCTACGACAGCCTGACCCGGGCGCGCCGCGAGGCGTCGTCGCGGCCGCTGTCGCTGGTCTCGCAGACGTTCGAGCTCGGCCAGAGCCTGATCACGCTGGTCACGCTGGGCGCCCTGCTCGCCGGGTTCTCGTGGATCGCGCTCGGTGTGCTGATCGCGGCCGCGATCCCGCCGTTCGTCGCCGAGCTCAAGTTCTCGGGAGACGCGTTCCGGCTGTCGCGCTGGCGGACCCCCGAGACCCGCGAGCAGCTCTACGTCGAGACCGTGCTCGCCCGCGAGGACCACGCCAAGGAGGTCAAGCTGTTCGGCCTCGGGCCGCGGTTCCTCGACCGCTACAAGGCGATCTTCGACAAGCTCTACGCGGGCGACCGCAAGATCACGATCAACCGCGCGATCTGGGCACTGATCCTCGGCACGATCGGCACGCTGGCGTTCTACGGCATGTACCTGTGGATCGCGATCGCGGCGATGCGCCCGGCAGGGGCGCTCGATGCGCTGTCGGCCGGCGCGTTCATGATGTACGCGGCCGTGTTCAAGTCCGCCCAGTCGACGATGGCGAGCGCGCTCGGCGACATCGGCGGCATGTACGAGGACAACCTGTACCTGTCGAACCTCTACGAGTTCCTCGACACGCCGACCATGGCGCCCGGCGGCGCCGAGCTCACCGGGCCCAAGCCCGGCGACGGCGTCCGGTTCGAGGCGGTCTCGTTCACCTACCCGGGCGCGCGCGAGCCCGCGCTGTCGGGCGTCGACCTCCACATCCCACCGGGCTCCAAGCTCGCGATCGTCGGCGAGAACGGCAGCGGCAAGACCACGCTGATCAAGCTCCTGACCCGGCTGTACGAGCCGTCCGAGGGCCGGATCACGCTCGACGGCCGCGACCTGCGCGAGTGGTCGCCCGGCGCGCTGCACCGCCGGATCGGCGTCATCTTCCAGGACTTCGTGCGCTACCAGCTCAAGATCGGCGAGAACATCGGCGCCGGCGACGACCGCGCCTACGACGACCGCGCGCGCTGGGCCGACGCCGCCGAGCGCGGCCTGGCCCGGCCGATCATCGAGACCCTGCCCGAGCGCTACGACACCCAGCTCGGCAAGTGGTTCAAGAACGGCCGCGAGCTGTCGCTCGGCCAGTGGCAGAAGGTCGCGCTCGCCCGCTCGTTCATGCGGCGCGACGCCGACGTGCTGGTGCTCGACGAGCCGACCGCGTCGATGGACGCCGCCGCCGAGGTCGCGATCTTCGATCGGTTCCGCGAGCTCACCGACGACAAGATCGCGATCGTGATCTCGCACCGGTTCTCGACCGTGCGGATGGCCGACGAGATCATCGTGCTCGACCGCGGGGCGATCATCGAGCGCGGCTCGCATCCCGACCTGCTCGCCCAGGGCGGCCGCTACGCCACGCTGTTCAACCTCCAGGCCCAGGGCTACCGCTGAGCCCGGCGGCGGCTCGCCAGGTCGGAGGGAAGCCGGTCTATCACACCCAGCAAGTTCCGGATCCGGTCGATCGGCCGCGCGCCGCCGCTTCTGGCTGCGCCAGATACAGGGTCAGCGCATCGCGGATCACGGCGGCTCGGGGTCGCCCGCAGCTCCTGGCCCGGCGGTCGAGCGCGGCGAGCATCGCAGGCCGAAGCCGGATCGAGACGCGCGCGCCCATGACCTGCAAGGTAACAGCTCGGGCACGTGCAAGCGGTCAGCCCTGCCAGGGATCGTACAGCTCCACCCCGCAGCCCTCGAAGTCGCCGGTGTTGCGGGTCGCGAGATCGCAGCCCGTCGAGCTCGCGATCGCCGCGATCTGGGCGTCAAGCTGCGAGATTGGCCGGCCAGCGCGACGCCGCGCAGCCACGATGCGCGCGTAGGCACGGGCCGCGTCCCCATCGAACGAGAACACACGACCGGAGAACACCTCGTCGAACATCATCCGCGCTCCCTCCTCCAGCATGTCGCGGCGCCTGCCCCTGGGGAGCAACGACACGCCGAGGAGAATCTCGGCCTGCGTGACCGCAGTGGTGCACCGGCTGCTCCACGGCAAACCTTCGCTCCAGCGAGCCACGGACGGGGCCGGCTTGACCTGCATGAGCTCGGAGATGACGTTTGTATCGAGGATGATCATCGAACGTCACCAGCGTCACCGGAACTTCGGGGGCTCCCGGATCGGCTCCCGGGGTGGGATCTCGAGGTTGACACCACCGACCGCCTCGAAACACTTTGCGATGGCGGTCGCGAGGCTGCCTCGACTGGCAGCCTCCGCTGCAACCGCGTCGCGCAAGATCGCACGTACCTCCGCCTCCATCGAACGAGCATGACGGGCTGCGCGCACCCGCAGCCGCGCCTTGAGCTGAGGGTCGACGTTCCGGATCGTGATGCTCGCCATGATTGCAATGATGGCATTGTCTGCAGTGATGGCGAGCTGGGCAACTTCACGGCCGCTACGCCACGCTGTTCAACCTCCAGGCCCAGGGCTACCGCTGAGCCCATGCGGACTTGGCGGATCGCGCTTGCATCGCCGGAGAGAACCCCGTAGGTAATAGCGCCCTCGCGAACCGTTGCGGTTTGCGAGCGGCCAGGCCGGCCGGTTGCCGGCGGCCCACGGGGGATGCAAGGTGCAAACGGATGTCGTGTCATGGCGAGCTATGATCTGATCGAGACCGACGGCGGCGTGCCGATCAAGGCGTGGACGCGGGGCGTCCCCGTCGAGGACGCGGCGCGCAAGCAGCTGGAGAACGTCGCGAAGCTGCCGATCGTGTTCCACCACGTCGCGGCGATGCCCGACGTCCACTTCGGGATCGGCGCGACGGTGGGCAGCGTGGTGCCGACCGAGCGCGCGATCATCCCGGCCGCGGTCGGGGTCGACATCGGCTGCGGCATGATGGCGGTCGAGACCACGCTGTCCGCGAGCCAGCTGCCCGACACGCTCCGGCCGCTGCGCACGGCGATCGAGACCGCGGTGCCGCACGGCCGGACCGCGAACGGCGGCCGCGGCGATCGCGGCGCGTGGCACAACATCCCGGTGGCGACCGCGGCGGCGTGGCAGGCGCTGGCGCCGGAGTACGAGCAGCTGGTCGACCGCCACAAGGCGCTCGGCCACGGCAACGACGCCAACCACCTCGGCACGCTCGGCACCGGCAACCACTTCATCGAGGTCTGCCTCGACGAGCGCGACCGCGTGTGGTTCATGCTGCACTCCGGCTCGCGCGGCGTCGGCAACCGGATCGGCACGTACTTCATCGACCTCGCGCGCGACGACATGAAGCAGCACCTGCGCAACCTGCCCGACGCCAACCTGGCCTACCTCGAGGAGGGCACCCGGCACTTCGCGGACTACGTCGCGGCGGTCGACTGGGCGCAGCGGTTCGCGCGCAAGAACCGCGACCTGATGATGGCCAGCGTCGTCGCCGCGGCGCGCGAGCCCGGCATCGGCCTGCCGCGGTTCGAGCTCGGCGAGCTCGCGGTCAACTGCCACCACAACTACGTCGAGCGCGAGCACCACTTCGGCACCGACGTGTACGTGACCCGCAAGGGGGCGGTGCGCGCCGGGCTCGGCGAGCTCGGCATCATCCCGGGCTCGATGGGCGCGCGCAGCTTCATCGTGCGCGGCAAGGGCGAGCGCGAGTCGTTCTGCTCGTGCAGCCACGGCGCCGGGCGCGCGATGTCGCGCGGCGAGGCCAAGCGGCGGTTCACGCTCGACGATCACGCGAAGGCGACCGAGGGCATCGAGTGCCGCAAGGACGCCGCGGTGATCGACGAGACGCCCGCGGCCTACAAGTCGATCGACGCGGTGATGGCCGCCCAGGCCGACCTCGTCGAGGTCGTCCACGAGCTGCGCCAGGTGGTCTGCGTCAAGGGGTAACATGGCAGACGAAGCGGCGACCCCGGCCACCGTGGTCATCAACGGCTCGGAGGGAGAGGGCGGCGGGCAGATCCTGCGCACGTCGCTCGCGCTGGCGATGCTCACCGGCCGGCCGCTCGAGATGTCCCGGATCCGGGCCGGGCGGGCCAGGCCCGGGCTGCGCCGCCAGCACCTGGCGTGCGTCGAGGCCGCGGCCCGGCTGTGCCACGCCGAGGTCCGCGGCGCGGTGGTCGGCTCGCAGCAGCTCGCGTTCCGGCCCGGGGTGATCACCGGCGGCGTGCTGGACATCGACATCGGCAGCGCGGGCTCGACGACGCTGGTGGTCCAGACCATCCTGGTGCCGGCGATCGCGGCCGGCGTGGCGCTGCGCGCGGTGATCCGCGGCGGCACCCACAACCCGCTCGCGCCGCCGTTCGAGTTCCTGGCCCGGGTGTGGCTGCCCCACCTGCGCGCGATGGGCGCGCGGGTCGAGCTCGCGCTCGATCGCCACGGCTTCGCGCCGGGCGGCGAGCCGCGCGGCCGGGACGGGCACGGCCAGATCACCGTGACGGTCGAGCCCGGCGGAGCGCTGCGCCCGATCGAGATCGTCGACGCCGGGCCGATCACGTCGCGCCACGCCACGGCGATCCTGTCGCGGCTGCCGACCCACGTCGCCGAGCGCGAGCACGCGGTCGTGCAGGACCGGCTCGGCCTGGCCGCCGCCGAGTGCGAGGTCCGCGACGTCCGCGGCCCCGGACCGGCCAACGTGCTGCTCGTCGAGGTCGAGCGTGCAGCCGGCCGCGAGCTGGTGTCGGCGTTCGGCGAGAAGGGCCTGCGCGCCGAGCGGGTCGCCGAGCAGGCGTGCGACGAGCTCGCCGCGTTCCTCGCCGCGGACGTCCCGGTCGGTGTCCACCTCGCCGATCAGCTGCTGCTGCCGCTCGCGGTCGCCGGCGGCGGCCGGTTTCGCACGCTGCCGCTATCGCTCCACGCGACCACCAACCTCGCCACGATCCAGGCGTTCCTCGACGTGGCGATCGATGTGGCCCCGGAGCCGCCCGCCCCGGCGTCTGCGTCGCCGGGGGTGGTGGTCACCGTCGGTGGCGGCGCCGGCCGCGTCGATCACTTGTGATAGAACCGCTCGTGGACGATCTTGCCGTTCTTCCACCGGCGGACCGCGACCTGGTCCATCTTGATCTGGCCGACGCCCTTGAGCGAGACCTCCATCGTCCACTCCGAGAACGACACGTCGCCGTGGACCGCCGACGCCAGCACCGCGCCGCCGTGCCAGGCCTCGACGCTGGCGAAGAACTCCTGCTCGCGCTTGCGGTTGAAGTCCTTGCCGCGGTACTCCGGCTCGGAGTTCTCCTGCATCACGACGTTGTCGTCGTACAGCTCCTCGAACGCCTCCATGGCCTTCCCGGACAGGATGGCGTCATTCAGCTTCTTCTCGAGCTCAGCGATGTTGGACATGCACCAGCTAAGCGTGGGCCTCGAGCGCCGGCAAGCTGCGCCGGCGAGACAGGATGTTCCACCGGCGGCACGGTCCCCGCGCTACGGGGTGGGTGCGGGGATCGCCCACGGCGGCGGCGACAGCGCCTTCGCGAGATGGTCGAGGAACAGCGACAGGCGCGGTGGAAGATTCTGCCGCGCCGGGTACACCGCGTTGACCTCGATCGCGCGGCCCGTCCAGTCGGGTAGCACGTAGGTCAGGATGCCGCGCTCGCAGTCGCGCGCGACGATGAAGTCGGTGAGCAGCGCGATGCCGGCACCCGCCGCCACCGCCTCGTAGCACGCCCCGACGTTGTTGCTGGCGAACCGCGCCGGCCGGCCGAACTCGTAGACCTGGTCGCCATGGGCCATCATCCAGCTCTGGGTCCGCGGGCTCGGCGTGAACAGCACGCGGTCGTGCTCGTCGAGCTCCTCGATCGTCGTCGGCGTGCCGCGCCTGGCGAGGTAGGCCGGCGACGCGCACATCACCGCGCTGATCGAGCACAGCCGGCGCGCGATCAGGGTCGACTCCGGCAGCGTGCCGAACCGGACCGCGAGGTCGAAGCCCTCCTCGATCAGGTCGACGACCCGGTCGCTCGCCTCGAGCTCGATGTTGATGTCGGAGTGGACGGCCAGGAAGTCGGCGACGATCAGCCCGAGGTAGCGCATCGACAGATCGACCGGCGCGGTCATCCGCAGCCGGCCGCGCGGCGTCGACTGCATGTCGGTGACCAGCTGCTCGGCGGCGGCGACGTCGGCGACGATCCGCGCGCAGCGCTCGTAGTACGCCTGACCGATGTCGGTCAGCGCGAGCTTGCGCGTGGTGCGCTGGACCAGCCGGACGCCGAGCCGCTCCTCGAGCTGCGCCAGCTTGCGGCTCACCGTCGACTTGGGCAAGCCGAGCTGCTCGGCCGCGCCGGTGAAGCTCTTCGTCTCGACGACCTTGGTGAACACGACGATGTCGTTGAGATCCATGGCGAGGCGATTCTAACCACGTGCTATCCCTGGTGCGGTGACCCGGTTCGACGAATTGGCCCACAAGGTCGACGCATTCTTTGCCCGGGTGGCCGACCGCCACGGCGCGGACATGCAGTGCACGACCGGCTGCTCGGACTGTTGCCACGTCCGGCTGACCATCACGGCGGTTGAGGCGGCAGCGATCCGGGCCCACGTCGCCGCCTGGCCGGCCGAGCAGCGCCGCAACCTCGCGGACCCGGGGCCCCCCGACCGCTGCGCGGCGCTCGATGCCGCAGGGCGTTGCAGGATCTACCCGGCGCGCCCCCTGGTGTGCCGCTCGCACGGCGTCCCGATCCGGCTGCGCGGCGCGCTGCCGGTCGTGCAGGCATGCCACCGGAACTTCACCCGGATCGCGCCGGATCCCGACTGCGTGCTGGACCAGGCCACGCTGTCGGCGACGCTGTACGCCATCGACGCCGGCGACGCCGCCGACGCCGGTCGCGACCCCGGCCGGCGCATCGATCTGGCCGCACTGCTCGCCGATCTCGCTGCGATTTGATAGACCTACGCGCCATGGACGAGCCCGTGGTCGCGCTGGATCATCCCCGGTTTCGCTTCGTCTGGGCGTCGATCTTCACCCGGCGGCTCGCCCCGGATTGCATGACGCATCGCTGCACGATGGTCGCGACCCAGGGCGAGAAGCTCGACGCCTGCTGCCAGTACGGCTGCGACGTCGACCTCGGCGAACGCGCGGCGATCGAGGCCCGCGCCGACCAGATCCGCGCGGTGCTCGATCCCGAGGTCCGCGACGTCCGCTGGTTCTCCTCCGAGGAGGAGGAGGACCCCGACTACCCGTCGGGTCGCGTCGTCCGCACCGAGGTCCGCAGCGGCGGCTGCATCTTCCTGGCCCACGACGGCCGCGGCTGCGCGATCCACCGCGCCGCGGTCGAGGGCAGCTGGGACCTCCGCGGGGTCAAGCCCGCGATCTGCCGGCTGTTTCCGCTGTCGTACGAGACCGACTCGATCGTGATCGCCGACGAGTACCCCGAGTACTCGTGCGCCCACGTCGACGGCCCCAGCCTGTACCGGATCACGCGCGACGCGCTCGCCGACATCTTCGACGAGGCGCTGGTCGCCGCGCTCGACGACGCCGAGGCCCGGGTCCTCGCCGCGGTGGCCGCGTCCGAGCCCACCCCCGCGGCGCGCCGGCTGCCGGTCGTCTGAGCTCGGGCCCGGGATCCAGCGGAATCGCCTGCGCGGCCATCGAACCGCGTTCGCCAGACACCGCCGATCCTCGAGGAGCTCCGCGCTCGCGCGAACCGTCCGACGGCGAGCCCGCGGTCCCGGCACGGCGGATCGATGCCGGACGCTCGGCGCTGGCGCTACAGTCGGGCCATGCCAGAACCACGCTCCGGCTGGATCGCGATCGGCGCCCTCAACGCGGCGCTCGCCGTCGCGGCGGGGGCGTTCGCGGCGCACGGCCTCCGCGAGCGGCTCGACGCCCGCGCGCTGGAGGTGTTCGAGACCGGCGCGCGCTACCACATGTACCACGCGCTCGCGCTGATCGCGGCCGGTGTCGTCGCGGGCTCGGCGGTGCGCGGCGCGCAGATCGCCGGCTGGATCTTCCAGGTCGGGATCGTGCTGTTCAGCGGATCGCTCTACGCGCTCGCGCTGACCGGCGTGAAGGGTCTCGGCGCGATCACGCCGCTGGGCGGCCTGGCGTTCCTCGTCGGCTGGCTGTGGCTGGCGTGGGCCGCCTGGCGCGGCTGAATGGATCGACCCGGGCGCGGCCCTGGCTCGCGATCGCGCGGGTCGCGGTGGTGGGCCGACCCCGTCAGCCCTTGACCGGCGCGTTCTGCTGGCGCGCCTCCAGCACCTTCTTCGCGTAGCCCTTGGCCTCGGGGGCCGGGTCGTCCTTGGTCCGGATCCGCACGACCGACCCAGGCGCCTCGGGCATGCCCGCCGTCATCGTCCAGCCCGCCGGGACCTGCGGATCGCTCCAGAAGTACAGCCAGCGCGCGTCGCGCGGCGCGAGGTTGACGCAGCCGTGGCTGCGCCGCGTGCCGAACTGATCGTGCCAGTACGCGGTGTGCAGCGCGAGGCCCTTCTCCGGCGAGAAGAACTCGGTCCACGGCACGGTGGCGACCGAGTACGGGTCCTCGCCGTTGAGCCCCTTCATGTCGGCCTCGGACTCCTTGAGCCACACGCGGTACACGCCGGTCTCGGTCGGTGTCGCGGTGCCGCCCGACGACACCAGCGTCGCGTACACCGCGAGGTCGCCCTCGTAGGCGACCAGGATCTGGTCGTCGATGTCGACGTCGATCCAGCGCTCGCCCGGCAGCAACAGCGGCGGCGGCGGCGCGGGCTGGAACACCCGGACATCGGCCGCGGCGATCCACTCCGCGGCGCCGATCCGGTACGCGGTCGGCCTGTCCGCCTTGTCGACCGCGGTCTCGAGGATCGCGAGCGGCGTGCGTGCGGCGAGCTGGCGGTTGATCCCGCCGCCCTGCGCCGTGTTCGTCGTGTACGCCTGCCCGGCGCCCCAGCGCGGCGACACGAACCCCAGCGCCACCGTCAACCCCGTGTCGTCCCCGAGCCGGACGCCGCCGAACGCCGACGGGTGGTGCAGCGTGATCGCGGCGGCGAGGACGTACTCGTTGTCCTTCTTGTCGATCCTCCAGAACACCCGTCCGCCGACCGCGACCTCCTCGTACTGCCGGACGTTGACCG
This sequence comes from Kofleriaceae bacterium, assembly GCA_041495365.1. Classification (GTDB taxonomy): domain Bacteria; phylum Myxococcota_A; class Polyangia; order Haliangiales; family Haliangiaceae; genus JABFXX01. The sequence continues at coordinate 32,353 of JBGQCL010000013.1, forward strand.
AGCCGACCAGCGGCTTGTCCTCGATCATGTGGGCCGGCGCCGCCGGCACGGGGTCCTCGACGCCGCGCGCCGCGCGCCGCTCCGGCGATCTCTGATCCTTGCGCGCGTCGCGGCCGTCCTTGCGCGCGTGCGCACCCTTGTGGCCCGGCTTCTTCCTGTCATTCCTCTCCGGCCGCTCCAGCGCATACGTCACCGATGCCGGCGCCGTGACCTTGCCGTAGATCCCCGGCACCAGCTCGCCGCGGTCGAGGTGAGGGACCTCCTGGCCGTACGGCGGCTTCTTGCTCGGCTCGACGTGGTCGCCGCAGATCCAGCCGCGCGGCCGGATCTCGATCCACGGCCGATCGCAGCCCCGGCCCGCCTGGGTCCGCACCCAGGCGACCCGCGTGTCGATCGCGACGTTGCCGATCCGCTTGGCGTCATCGCCCGGCTCGAGCCGCACGCCGACCGTCCGGCGCAGCTCCAGCGATCGCGTGCCGTCCGGGAAGTCGGGCGGCGCGGGCGGCGCCGGCTCGGACTCGACCGGGCGGGGCAGCGGCGACGGCACCGGCTGCGACTCGTCCGACGTGCCGCCGCAACCGACGACGGCGATCGCAAGCAGCCAGGCCCGCATCCCGTTGCGATAGCACGTCCGTGATACCTTCGCAGCGAGATGAGGCTCGGCGAGATGCTGGTCCGCGACGGTCGGCTGACCGAGGCTCAGCTCGCGGATGCCCTCGGCTACCAGGCGCGCGACGGCGGCCGGCTCGGCACCGTGCTGTTCGAGCACGGCATGGTGGATCTGGAGGCCCTCACGGTGTACCTCGGCCTCGAGCTCGGCATCCCGATCGCCACCGGCGCGATGCTCGAGCGCGCCAAGCGCGCCGCGGTGCGGCTGCTCCAGCCCTCGCAGGCGTTCAAGCACAAGTGCGTCCCGCTGGTCGTCCAGGACCGCCAGCTGATCGCCGCGATCGAGGACCCGCACGACTTCGCGATCCTCGACGCCCTGGCCTCGATCACCGGCTACCGCGTGCTGCCGCGCGTCGCCCCCGAGCTCCGCATCTACTACTACATCGAGCGCTACTACGGCGTCGCCCGCCCCGCGCGGTACCTCCACTTCGGCGACTCGCCGCGCGGCAACGAGACCACGATCGACAGCGGCCTGCCCGCCCCACCCCTGCCCGGCCTGCCCCCGGTGCCGGCCGCTCCGATCGCCGCGCCCGGCCCCCGCCCGCGGCTGCGCAGCACCGCGCTCGCCAAGCAGTTCGACGAGTCCGAGGCGCTCGAGCTCGACGCCGAGGACCTGATCGACACGCTCGACGCCGACGATGCCGCGCCCGCCGAGGCCGCGCCCAGCGCCAGCCCGCTCGCCCCGTCCGCGCCGCTCACCGCGCCCCGCCCGGCCGCCGCGCCGGCCACCCCGCCGCCGCTGCGCCCCGACGCCGCGCTCCGCGCGCTCGCCGCCGCCACCGATCGCAGCCACATCGTCGACGTCCTGCTCGGCTACGCCGCCGCGACCTTCGACGCCGCCGTCGTGTTCACCGTGCGCGACCAGTTCGCGTTCGGCTGGAAGGCGATCGGCGAGCTCCCCGGCCACGCGAGCGTCGAGCACGTGCTGATCCCGCTCGGCGCGCCGTCCGTCGTCCAGGCCGCGGTCGCGGCCGAGACCGGCGTGTTCCACGGCCCGCTCACCCCGTCGACCGTCAACTCGTATCTCTACAAGGTCCTGCACTGCGCCGAGCCGCCGCTGGTCACCGCCGGCGCGATCGCGATCGGCAAGCGCGTCGTCAACGTGCTCTACGGCCACGCCCCGGCGCTGACGCCGCTCGAGGTCGACGACTTCCAGCAGGTCTGCCGCGCCGCCGCCGAGGCCTACGCCCGCCTGATCGCGGTGTCCAAGCAGAAACGATAGCCCCGTCACGCGCCGGGCGACCACGTACGACCAGTTTGGCTACGCGGTCGCGGCGTCCGGTGACACCCTGGTAGTCGGCGCGCAGCAGGAGTCGAGCAGCGCGACCGGCTTCGATGGCGACCAGAGCAAGGACGACGCCGACAAGGCAGGCGCGATCTACGTGTTCCGCTGAGCGGCTACTTCGGCAACAGCGTTTACCCAGCCCTCATGCGCCCGCATCGCATCGCGAGGCTACTGCAGGTAGATCGGCGCCGCCTGTGCGTTGGCGCCGGTCAGGTGGCACGAGTTGCAGCTGTTCGCACCGCCGCCACCGCCGCTGCCGCCGACGAGCGGCGTGGTCATCTTCGTCACGGTCGGGCAGGCGGACACGCTGGTGTTGGCGGTGAATGCCCCCGAGAGCGTGCCGGCGGCGATGTAGAAGTTCCCGGCCTGGTCGGTGTACGTCGAGGCCACCACCATGCCGTTCGAGACGATCCGGATCACCGCGCCTGCATCGGGCTGGGTCGTGCCCTGCTTGACGACGGTCCCGGCGAACTGGAAGCCCGGGGCCAGGTTTCCGGGGGTGCCGCCGAGGTCACTGTTGAGGTGACACTTGGACTGGATGCAGTTCTGCCCCGCGTTGCTCTCGTTCCCGGCCACCACCACCGCGGTGCCCGTGTGCACGTTCGCCGGGCCGGGCGTCGCGAGCCGGTCGACGCAGGCGTCCGGGTTGTTGCTGCCGCTGCCCGAGCCGGTGTTGTCCGTGCTGTCGACCTCGCCGACGGTGCAAGCTGCGAACGCGAGGCTGGAGAGCAGGAGGGCAATGCGCATCGTGGGATCCCCGGGTGGCGATGGGTGACCGGGAGGACTCATGCAAGCCGCGGCGCACCCCGGAGGGGGATCGGTGGAAGACAAGGTAAGTCCAGGGATCTTGCCAGCTTGGAGGGCTGGTGTACATGAAGCATCCGCAGCACTCCCGGGTCGATGGCGAGTCCACTCCCCACGGGGAGGACCGGCGTACCCAACGGGCTTTCCGTAGCCCGGCGTCCGGGACGGGTCACAGGGCGGCGAGCAGCGCGGCGTTGTCGGCGGGGGTGCCCACGGTGACGCGCAGGCAGCCGGCGAGCGGGCCGGCGTCGAACCGGCGGACCATGACGCCAGCGGCGGCGAGGCGCTGCCACAGGGCGGTGGCGCCGGAGGTGCGGATCAGCAGCAGATTGGCCTCGCTGGGGAACACCTCGAAGCCGCGGTCGGACAGCGCCGCGGCGAGCCGGGCGCGCTCGGCGACGACCTCGGCGGCGCGCTCGGCGCACCACGCGGCGGCGTGCTCGAGCAGGAACTCGGCGGCGCGCTGGTCGAGCGCGCTCAGGTTGTAGGGCGGCCGCAGCTTCTCGAGCACGGCGGCGATCGCCGGGGACGAGATCGTGAAGCCGACGCGCAGGCCGGCCATGCCGAGCTTGGACAGCGTCCGCATGACGACCAGGTTGGGGTGATGGGCGAGCACCGGCAGCGAGGTCGCGCCGGAGTAGGCGAAGTAGGCCTCGTCGGAGACGATCGCGGTGTCCGGGAACCGCGCGGCGAGCTCGGCGGCGAAGCCGAGCCGCCACAGCGTGCCGGTCGGGTTGTTGGGCAGCGCGAGGAACACGACGCTCGGCCGGTGGTGCTCGATCGCGCGCAGCATCGCCGGCTCGTCGAGCTCGAACGCCGGGGTCAGCGGGACCTCGATCGGCTCGACGCCGCGCGCGATCGCCGACAGCCGGTAGTAGACGAAGCTCGGCGACGGGGCCAGGATCGCGGCCGGGCGGTCGCCGCGGCGGGCCGAGAACGCCGAGCACAGCATGGCGATCAGCTCGTCGGAGCCGTTGCCGAACACGACCTGATCGCCGATGACCGGGCGGATCCGGGCGCCCGGGCCGGCGGCCGGGTCCGCCGTCGCCGACAGCTGGCGGATGACGATCGCGCGCAGCCGGCGCGCGGCGGCGTCGGGGTAGCGCTCGAGGGCGACGTCGGCGAGCGCGCGGCCGAGCTCGCTGCGCAGCTCCGCGGGCAGCGGGTAGGGCAGCTCGTTGGCGTCGAGCTTGGCGACCATGCGCGGCGGCACCGGCACGTCGTAGGCCGCGGTCCGGCGCACCGCCTCCGGCACGCGGTCGGCGAGCGCGCCGAGGTCCAGATCGAGGCCGCCGGGCTTGCCGGGGTCTGGAGCCGCCGCCGGCGCGGTCATGCCCGGCCCCGGCGCAGCAGCGCGGACCGGCCGTGGCCGTCGAGGCCCTCGCACGCGGCGAGCGCGGCGATCGCGTCGGCGTGGGCCGCGGCCGCGGCGGCGTCGTACTCGATCAGCGACGTGCGCTTGCGGAAGTCGTGGACGCCGAGCGGCGACGCATAGCGCGCGGCCCCGCCGGTCGGCAGCACGTGGTTGCCGCCCGCGAGGTAGTCGCCGGCGGCCTCCGAGGAGTAGCGGCCGACGAAGATCGCGCCCGCGGTGGTGCACGCCGCGGCGATGCGGCGCGCGTCGCCGCACTGCAGCTCGAGGTGCTCGGGGGCGAACCGGTTGGCGAGCTCGACGGCGGCGGCGATCGACTCGACGATCACCGCGGCGCCGTGGCCGGTGAGCGCGCGCTCGGCGATCGCCCAACGCGGCAGGATCGCGAGCTGGCGCACCAGCTCGGCGTCGACCGCGGCGGCGAGCGCCGGCGACGGCGTGACCAGCACGGCGCGCGCCTCGGTGTCGTGCTCGGCCTGCGCGATCAGGTCGGCGGCGACCCACGCCGGGTCGGCGTCGCCGTCGGCGATGATCAGGATCTCCGACGGGCCGGCGATCGAGTCGATGTCGACCTCGCCGTAGACCTGGCGCTTGGCCGAGGCGACCCACGCGTTGCCCGGCCCGACGATCTTGTCGACCCGCGGCACGGTCTCGGTGCCGTAGGCGAGCGCCGCGATCGCCTGGGCGCCGCCGAGCTCGAACACGCGGTCGACGCCGGCGAGCCGCGCCGCGAGCAGCGCCTCGTTCGACGCGCCGGGCGTCACCATCACGACCTCGGGGACGCCTGCGACCTTGGCCGGGATCGCGGTCATCAGCACGCTCGACGGGTACAGCGCCGTGCCGCCGGGCACGTAGAGCCCGACCCGGGCCAGCGGCGTGACCCGGAGCTCCAGCCGCACGCCGTCGAGCGTCAGGTCGAGATCGGGCTCGCGCTGGCGGTCGTGGAACGCGCGGATCCGCGCGGCGGCGAAGCCGAGCGCGTCGCGCAGCGCCGGGGCGACCTGGGCGGCGGCGGCGTCCCACCGCGCGCGCGACAGCTCGTAGCTACCGGCGACCGGCTCGCGCCGGTCGAACCGCCGGGTGTACTCGGCGACCGCGGCGTCGCGGCGGGCGCGGACGTCGGCGAGGATCGCCGCAACGGCATCGTCGACGCCCTCGGCCATCCGCGTGCTGCGATCGAGCAGCGCGGCCAGGGCGGCCGAGCCATCCGGAGAGCTGGTGCGCAGCTGGCGGAGCATACGCCCAGCATCTCACGGCGCCGGTTTGGGGACGACCACGCAGACGTGGTTGCTGGCGTACGGTGGGGCAAAGCCGCACGCGTCGATCATGTCGTCCGGGCAGGTCAGCGCGGATCCCTGCGCGCAGGGCGACCCGGCCTTGGCGTCGGCGGCGACGCACACGTAGACCGAGGTCAAGCCACCCGTGCAGCCGTCGACCCGACCCGCGGCGCACGACAGCTTGCTCGCGGTCGCGCACGCCTCGGGCGTCGGAGTGGTCGCTCCCCCGGACGCCGGGCGCGCGGCCTCGACGGCCGACGTGCCGGCGGACGTCGCGGGCTGGCCCGGCGCCCCCGCGCTGCCGCCGGCGCTCGCCGCAGGCCCGGGCGCCGCCGGGGCCGTCTGGACCGGCTCCCGGCCCTCCTCCTCCTTCTTCTTGTTGCATGCCGCCAGGCTGACGATCGCTACGACGATGAGGAAGATCTTGTTCACGCAGTGCTCCTGGAGTTCCGCGACGGCTGGATTCTGGCCCGTCCGCCTCGCGATGCCAGGGCAGCGGGCCACTTCTTCAGGTCCCGCATGCGATTCCGCGGCCACGGCCCGGCCACGGCTACCTGGGGCGGGGCTTCTTCTTCTTGGCGTCGGCCGGCCGGGACCGGGCGGCGTCGCCGTCGTCCGTGGCCGGCTTGCTGTCCGCGTCGGGTGCCGGGTCGCTGCGATCCGGGAGCTTCACCTTGTTCGGGTCGTAGCGCTCGGCGTCGGGCCGCGGGTTGCTCGGATCGTACGCCGGCCTGTCCAGCTTGTGGGTCGCCGGCGGCTCGTCGCGGCCCGGCGGCAGCGGGCCCTCGAGCGACCCGCCCGGCAGCTGCGACGGGTAGCGGTCGACGTAGGGCTCGATCATCGACGCCGGGACGTCCGTGCGCCCGCGCCCTCCGACCTTCACGACGTAGCGGCTCGACGGCCACATCACCCAGGCCTCACCTCGGCCGGTGATGCTGAGCGCGCGCGCCCCGGCGATCTTTGCGTCCTCGACCTGATAGCCGTTGTCGGCCGCCAGCCTGCGCGCCAGCTTCACCGTGGCCCGCACGACCCCCTCGGGCGATGCGTAGCGGGTCACGAACACGTTCACCAGGTCGCGGTCCTCGATCCGCCCGCGCTGCTCGGCGTCTGACGTGATGTAGCTCGCGCTGTACGCCTCGGCCTTGTTGCCCTCGACCCAGACCTCGACGTCCAGCAGCGGGCCCTGGAACCGTCGGAACTTCCATGATCCGAGGTCGGCCTCGACCACGCCGCGCGTGGGGAGCGGCGGATGGCCGCCGCAGCCAGCCACCGCCACGGCCCAGGCAACGAGCATCGCCCGCATGTGTCGAACCCCATCGTACCCGTTTTGCAGCGTTGACAGCGGAGTCCCGTCACTGAATAGTCCCGCCACCCATGGCCAGCTACCTGTTCTCGTCCGAATCCGTCACAGAAGGGCACCCCGACAAGCTGTGCGACCAGGTGAGCGACGCGGTCCTCGATGCTTGCCTCGCGGTCGACCCGCTGAGCCGCGTCGCGTGCGAGTCGGTGGCCAAGACCGGCTTCGTGCTGCTGGCCGGCGAGATCACCACCAAGGCGCAGCTCGACTTCCCGCGCATCGTCCGCGGCGTGGTCCGCGACATCGGGTTCACGAGCTCGCACATCGGCTTCGACGCCGACACCTGCGCCGTGATGGTCGCGGTCGAGCAGCAGTCACCGGACATCGCGCAGGGCGTCGATCGAGGCGATCCGACCAAGCAGGGCGCCGGCGACCAGGGCCTGATGTTCGGCTACGCGTGCGACGAGACCAAGGAGCTGATGCCGCTGCCGATCCAGATGGCGCACCAGCTCGCGATGAAGCTCGCCGAGGTCCGCAAGAAGAGGACCAAGGGCATCGACTTCCTGCGCCCCGACGGCAAGACCCAGGTCTCGATCCGCTACGAGGACGGCGAGCCCACCGGCGTCGAGGCGATCGTCGTGTCGACCCAGCACGACGACAAGGTCAAGCAGAAGGCGATCGAGGAGGCGATCCGCGAGCACGTGATCAAGCCGATCGTCCCGGCCCGGCTGGTGAGCAACAAGACCAAGATCCACGTCAACCCCACCGGCCGGTTCGTGATCGGCGGCCCGCAGGGCGACACCGGCCTGACCGGCCGCAAGATCATCGTCGACAGCTACGGCGGCTTCGCCCGCCACGGCGGCGGCGCGTTCTCCGGCAAGGACCCGAGCAAGGTCGACCGCTCGGCCGCGTACTACGCGCGCTACATCGCCAAGCACATCGTCGCCGCCGGCCTGGCCCGGCGCTGCGAGGTGCAGTTCGCCTACGCGATCGGCGTCGCCGAGCCGGTCTCGATGCTGGTCGATACGTTCGGCACCGGGGTGGTCGCCGACGACAAGCTGACCCGGGCCGTGCTCGCGACGTTCGACGCCCGCCCCGGCATGCTGATCAAGGAGCTCGACCTGCGCCGGCCGATCTTCCGCAAGACCGCCTGCTACGGCCACTTCGGCCGCGACGACGCCGACTTCACGTGGGAGAAGACCCCGCTGATCGAGAAGCTCAAGGACGCCGCCCACAGCGGCAACGGCGTCGCCAACGGCAAGACCGCCGCCAAGAAGCCCAGGGCCAAGTCCGCCCCCCCGGCCCGGGTCTGAGCCGCCGGGGTCATTCCGCCAGCTTGGCCTCCAGCTTGGCCTCCAGCTTGGCCTCCAGCTTGGCCAGCCGCTCCTCGAGCAGGTGGCCGTCGCTGTCGGTCTCGGCGCGCATGCCGTAGTAGACGTGCGGGCCGCGCGGATCGCTGAAGATCGTGAGCTTGAGGTCGAACGGCCGCGGGCCGGCGACGCGCTCGATCTGGAACTGGCTGGTCACCCGCTCGTGGGTCTCGGGCAGGTCGAACACGAGGTGATCGCCGCGCTCGACCTCGAACCGGAACAGCTCGAAGGTGCCCTTGAACACCGTGCGATCCTGGTACACCCCGCCGCCCATCTTCGGCACGAAGCGGTAGACGTGCAGCCGGTCGGACTTGTGCTGCGGCATGCGGTCGAGCCAGTTGCGGTTGATCAGGACGTCGCGGGAGTCGCTCGCCGACAGCCGCTCGTCGTGGGACTTCGACGAGCAGGCGGCGAGCAGGAGGGCCGAGGCCACGAGCAAGGTGCGCATGGTCACATGCTACCCGCAAGTCGCGCGCTCGGCAGCTGCCCGGCGCACGGTAGGCGCGTCGATCACTGCGCGGCCACTGCGCGGCCGGCGCTACGCGGCCGGCTCGCCGGTCAAGCGGCACCGAGGATCCGCTGCGTGCCCCGGGCGCCGCGCGCGACCTGGCGCCAGCGCTGCTCGGCGGTGCCGCCGACCGCGCACACGACGAGGTGGCTGCCGTCGACCGGGATCCGGGCCATCTCGACCTCCCAGGCCCGGCCACCGCGGTACAGCGTGCCGGCGAACTGATCGGTGCGCGCCGCGACCTGCGCCATGCTGGCGGCGAGCTCGTCACACGCACCCGGATCGCCGGACGTCGCGAGCGGCAGGCCATCCTCGTCGGCGACCACCATGGCATGCATCCGGCCGTCCTCGCAGCACGCGAGCAGCTGGTAGGTGAGGGCCTGGGTGATGAGGTCGGAGCGGCGGCGGCGGCGTTCGGTGGTCGACATCCGCGAATCGTCCCGGGCCGCGCAGCCGCGGGCAAGAAATCGGCATCCCCGGGTTCGATCGAGGGGGGGCGCGCCGCGTCGCGCGTTATCCTTCGCGCGTGGCGTCCTGGCCCCAGCTCGACGATCAGCTCCTCGCCGATGCCGCGGCGACCTTGCACTGGCGGCTCGGTGTCCCGGTCCCGCTCGCGATCACGCGCGACGGCGCGGTGCTGTTCCGGCGCACGCCGCCGCGCGGCTTCGCGTCCGACCTCCACGAGCTCGCGCCCGACGGTGCGCTGCGCACGCTGGCGACCGCCGACGACCTGCTCGGCGCCGACGAGGAGCAGCTGTCGGACGCCGAGCGGGCGCGCCGCGAGCGGACGCGGACCGCGACCCGCGGCGTGGTCGACGTCGGCGTGTCCGACGACGGCAAGACCGTCCTGGTACCGCTCGGCGACCGGCTGTACCTGCTCGCGCGCGGCGCGACGGGGGGTGGGGACCCCGACGGCTTCGCCCGGCCGCGCGCGATCGACGCGGGCGGCCCGGCCTACGACCCGCACCTGTCGCCCGACGGGACGATGGTCGCGTTCGTGCGTGACGGTGACCTGTGGGTCGCGTCGGTCGAGGAGCCGCCGCGCCGGCTGACCCACCACCCCGAGGGCTTCGAGTACGGCGTCGCCGACTTCGCGGCCCAGGAGGAGCTGCGCCGCACCCGCGGGTTCTGGTGGGCGCCCGACAGCCGGCGGATCGTGTTTCAGCGCAGCGACCTGCGCCCGGTCCAGACGCTGTACGTCGCCGACGCCCGCCACAACGACCGCACGCCGGTCCCGTTCCGCTACCCGCGGGCCGGCACGCCGAACGCCGTCGTCGACCTCGGCGTGATCGACGCGCGCACGCCGGGCGAGCCGCGCTGGCTGACCTGGGATCGCGACCGCCACGAGTACCTGGTGTCGGTGCAGTGGCCGGCGCGCGCGCCGCTGACCGCGCTGGTGCTCGACCGCGCCCAGGACAACCTCGCGCTGCTCGCGTTCGACGTCGACGCTCCGCCCGGCCCCGGCGCCGCGATCACCGGGGTGCCGATCCTGACCGAGCACGACGACGCGTGGCTCAACGCCGATGTCGGCGCGCCGCGCTGGCTCGACGATGGCTCGGGCTTCCTGTGGATGACCGAGGCGAGCGGCCACTGGGTGCTCGAGCTGCGCACCGCCGGCGGCGCGCTGGTCCGCGCGCTGACCCGGCCCGAGCTCGGGCTGCGCGAGCTGGTCGGGATCGACGACGGCGCCGCGATCGTCGAGGCGTCCACCGATCCGGTGATCCAGGACGTCTGGCGGATCCCGCTCGACCGCGGCGAGCCGGTGCGGCTGTCCAGCGGCGACGGCGTCGCCCGCGCCGCCGCCGCCCGCCACGGCTGCGTCGTGATCGACAGCCTGCTGCGCACCGGCGGGCGGCGCACGGTCGCGATCAGCGCGTCCGGCCGGCGCGAGCTGCCGAGCGTCGCCGAGCGCCCCGGCGTGACCCCGACGACCCAGCTCGAGACCGTCTCGCTCGACGGCCGGACCCACCACGTCGCGATCACCCGGCCGCGCGCGTTCGACCACGGCCGGCGCTACCCGGTGCTGCTCAAGGTCTACGGCGGCCCGCACGTCGTCACGGTCGAGGCCGGCCGCGACGCCTACGTGATGGACCAGTGGTACGCCGACGCCGGGTTCATCGTCGTCCGGGTCGACGGCCGCGGCACGCCGCACCGCGGCCGGGCGTGGGAGCGCGCGGTCCTGCGCGATCTGATCTCCGTCCCGCTCGACGACCAGATCGCCGCGCTCCAGGCGATCCGGGTCCGCCACCCCGAGCTCGACCTCGCGCGGGTCGGCGTGTTCGGCTGGTCGTTCGGCGGCTACTTCTCGACCATGGCCGTGCTGCTGCGCCCCGACGTGTTCAAGGCCGCGGTCGCCGGCGCGCCGGTCACCGACTGGACGCTCTACGACACCGCGTACACCGAGCGCTACATGAAGACGCCCGCGGCCAACCCCGCGGGCTACCGCGCGACCAGTGCCCTGACCCACGCGGCCCGGCTGACCCGGCCGCTGCTGGTCCTCCACGGCATCACCGACGACAACGTCCACTTCGCCCACACGCTCGCGCTGATCGAGGCGCTCTACGTCGCCGGCAAGCGCGCCGAGGTGATCACGCTGTCGGCGACCCACATGCTGCCGGATCCCGAGCTCGCCGTCGCGCGCGAGCGCGTCCAGGTCGACTTCTTCCGCCAGCACCTCGGCCCGCCCTGAATGCGATGACCGCGATGACCGCGATGATCGTCCATCGCGACGCGCGCTGCGCGGTGGTCGACAAGCCGTCGGGGCTGGCGACCCACCGCGGCTGGGACGGCGGCGACGACGCGCTGCTGCAGCGGGTGCGCGACGCGGTCGGCTGCTACGTCTACCCGGTGCACCGGCTCGACCGCGGCGCGTCGGGGCTGGTGGTGTTCGCGCTCGACGCCGACGCGGCCCGGGCGCTCGCGGCGGCGTGGCCCGACGCCGACAAGCGCTACCTGGCGATCACGCGCGGCCACCCGCCGGACCACGCGGTGATCGACCACCCGATCCCGCGCGCGCCGGGCGAGGACCGGGTCGCGGCGCGCACCGAGGTGTGGCGGCGCGAGACGTTCGGCCGCTACGCGCTGGTCGAGGCCCGGCTGCACACCGGCCGGCTGCACCAGATCCGCCGCCACCTCAAGCACATCAGCTGCCCGCTGATCGGCGACGTGCGCTACGGCAAGGGCGAGCACAACCGGATCTTCCGGACCGAGCACGGCCTGTCCCGGCTCGCGCTGCACTGCACGCGGATCGCGGTCGCCCACCCCGACGGCGGCGAGCTCGCGGTGGCGTCCGCGCTGCCCGACGATCTCGCCGCGGCGGTCGCCAGCTGCCGGCGGCGCTACGCGGCGAGCGCGGGCCAGGAGCCGTAGGAGCCCGTCCCCGTCGTGGCGCGATGGCTAGGCGACCAGCGTGTCGTCGAGCGCCCGCGCGCTGGCGTCGAGCACCGTCCAGATGATCGCGGCGATCACGGTGGCAACCGCGTCCTGCTCGCGCGGGGTGAGCGCGACGCGCAGCTCGGCGATCTGGTCGCGGAGCGACCGCACCATCGCGCGATCGCAGCGGCCGCTGCGCACGGTGACCATGCCGGTGTTGAGCGTGTTGTGATCGAGCCGGAGGTCACCGAGCGGCGCGCGGCCGCCGAGCACCCGGCACGCCAGCTCGAGGCCGGCGGCGAGCGCGTCGCCGTCGCGCGCGGACAGCTCGCGCTCGAGCAGACGCATCACGGCCGGGTGACGGATCGCGAGCCAGCTGGCGTCTTCGGTCGCCCGGTCCAGGGTGCGAGGGTCGGGTGCTCGACGGTGGAACATGCTCGACCCTAGGCACCGCGCGATCCGGGGCGCCAGTTTTCGGAAGATCGTCGGGCGGTGTTACAGTCGAGTGGCTAGGAGGCGCTCACGATGGGCCCGGCCTCCAGACAAGGGGGTGAAATGACACAGCGAATCGTCGAGCGCACGGATCGCGCGTTCCGCTGCACGGAAACGTTCGGTGCAGCGCCGGGACGGGATAGTGTGGAGGGTGGAGTGATCGCGTGACGTCGGCGCGCCCAGCCGTTCCTCCCAGGGAGCCGACGTGAGCCACGTCCAGGACCAGGTCAACAAGTCGCTCAAGCTGGTCGGACGCGTCCTCGGCGACAAGTTCAGGCTCACCGCGTGCATCGGGATCGGCGGCAGCGGCGCGGTGTATCGCGCCGACCAGATCGCGCTCGGCCGCACCGTCGCGGTCAAGATCCTCAACGAGGAGCTGTCGGCCGACGCGCGGATGATCAAGCGGTTCCGCGACGAGGCGATGAGCGCGTCGCGGCTCAACCACCCCAACTGCGTATCGATCATCGACTACGGCCAGTCGCCCGACGGGCTGCTCTACCTCGCGATGGAGTACGTCAAGGGCCCGACCTTGACCCAGCTGCTGGTCAGCCAGAACGCGCTGCCGATCGACCGCGTGATCGACATCGTGATGCAGGCGCTCGCCGGGATCGAGGAAGCCCACCTCGGGGGCGTGGTCCACGCCGACCTCAAGGCCGACAACATCATCCTCGACCAGCGCCGCGCCGGGGTGGACGTCGTCAAGATCGTCGACTTCGGGATCGCGCGGCTGATCACCGGCGTGCGCGACGAGGATCGCTCGATCAGCGGCACGCCGGAGTACATGGCGCCCGAGGTGATCAGCGGCTCGCCGCCGAGCTTCGCGTCGGACATCTACGCGGTCGGCATCATCCTGTACGAGCTGCTGGCCTACAAGACGCCGTTCTTCGCGGGCTCGACCACCGAGATCCTCGCCAACCACCTCAAGGCGATGGTGCCGTCGCTGTCGGCGCGCCGCGAGCACGTGCCCAAGGAGCTCGAGGGCATCGTCGGCCGCGCGCTCGCCAAGCTCCCCGGCGAGCGGTTCGCGTCGGCGGCCGACATGCGGGCCGCGCTGGCCAGCGTGGCGACCCGGACCCGGAAGGTCCCGACCCGCGACATCTGCAGCGAGTGCGGCACGACCTGCGCGCCGAGCTTCAAGTTCTGTCCCGAATGCGGGACACCGCGGCAGCGCGTCGAGCAGGTCCTGCCGCCGCCCCAGCCCGCCGCGCCGGGCGAGGCCGCCGGCCGGGTCCTGCCGCTTTCGTTCACCGGGCGCGCCGAGGAGCTCGCCCAGCTGCTCGCCCACATGCGGCGCCCGCCGGGCGGCGACGTCGGCCTGCTCGTGATGGGCAACGATGGCTCGGGCCGCAGCGCGCTGCTCCGCCACGGCTACCAGCAGCTCGCCGGCGACACCCGGACGATCTACCAGATCGGCCCCGATCCGACCGGGCTGGCCGCACCATTCTACCCGATCCGCTCGCTGCTCGCCGCGGTGCTGCAGCTGCCGCCGGCCGCCAGCGACGGCGAGCTGCGCGACGCGGTGATCGGCAACGGGCTGAACGAGCGCGACGTGCCGGGGATCTCGCAGCTATTCGGCCACGCCACGACGCTGCTCGAGCTCGAGCCGCCGGTGCGGCGCCGCGAGATGGTGTGGTCGGCGCTGCGCGCGCTGGAGCGCGCCGCCGCGGCCGGGCCGGTGACGATCGTGTGCGAGGACATCGACCGCTTCGATCACCCGAGCCTGGAGATCCTGCGGCGCGCGACCGAGATGGTCGATCTCCAGCTGCCGCCGATCGTGATGACCGCGCACACCTCGTTCGGCGCGCAGTGGCCGGCCTCGGTGCCGCGCATGGAGGTCGCCGCGCTCGACGCCGAGGACCTCGCCGTGATCGTCGCGCGGCTCGACAAGGCCGGGCTCAAGGGCCTGCCGCCGGTCCATCAGCTGCTCGAGACCACCCGGGCCTACCCCGGGCACCTCGAGCACGTCGTGCGCTACCTGCTCGAGGGCGGCAAGGCCGAGGACACCAGCATCTCGCTGCCCGACCTGATCGCCGCGCGGCTGTCGCTGCTCAAGCAGTCGACCCGCGACGTGCTGCAGGCCGCCGCCGTGCTCGGCCTCGAGCCCCGGGTCGACCTGCTGCGCTCGATGCTGCCGAGCGATGCGCTGGAGCCCGCGCTGGCCGACGCCGAGCGCGCCGGGCTGTTCAGCCACGACCCGTCGGGCGAGCTCACGTTCACCAGCCGGCTGGTGCGCGACATCGTGTACGACGCGACGCCGGCCGACGTCCGCCGCTCGCTGCACGCGGCCGCGGCCACGGCCATCGAGGCGCTGTCGCCGGACGTCGCGCTGCTCGGTCACCACCACGACCTCGCCGGCCACGCCAAGGAAGCGATCATGCTGCTGCGCCGCGCCGGCGATCACGCCGCGGAGCAGCTCGACGACATCGGCGCCGGCCAGTTCTACTACCGGGCGCTGGTCGCGGTGCGCCAGGCCGTGCTGAGCGGCGACGACGACGGCAGCGCCGAGGGCCAGTTCGTCATGCTGTCGGTCAAGCTCGCCGACGTGCTGCGCGCGCGCGGCGAGACCGCGCTCGCGCGCGGCGTGCTGGCCGAGGCGCGCGACTGGTCGGGCGCGCCGATGCTGATCGCGCTGGTCGACCGATCGAGCGCGGCGATCGCGCTGAGCGAGGGCGACGTCGAGGGTGCGATCGCCAACCTGCGGCGCGGCGTCGGCCGGGCGATCTCGACCGGCGACATGAACCTGGTGTGCGAGCTCTACCTCGACCTCGCGACCGCGCTGCTGCGCGCCGGCGATCCGTCCGGGGCGCAGAGCGAGCTGGTCGAGTGCATCGACCTCGCCACGCTCGGCGAGGGCTTCACCGCGATCGATGGCCCGGAGCCGTTCTGGCGCATCCTGCGGGCCCAGGCCCAGATGGTCGACAACGCCGGCGACTCCTACAAGGCGCTGCGGCTGGCCGAAGCCGCGCTGTTCCATGCCCAGCGCGTGCGGTCGCGGCTCGGCGCCGCCCGGGTCCAGCACCTGCTCGCCCAGCTGTGCGAGAAGACCGGGCTCGGCGGCAAGGCCGAGCGCTACCGCCAGGCCGCGATCACCGAGATGCGCGGCCTGGGCGACCGCCGGGCGACCGCCGAGCTCCTGCTCAATGACGCACCGACCCGATCCACGATCACATCGCCCGGCCGGGTCGATGACGCGATGCAGCTGACCAAGGAACTCGCCTGGCCGGAGGGTCCGGAGGGCGCGAAGCGCAAGTCGAGTCCGCCCTCGGTCAAGTAATCAGAAAAATTTGGCTATGCTGGAAGATGTGGTCTGGACCGCATTTATTCTTGCTACTTTTCTAGTTAACCAGCATACCTAATTCTCATGGGGAGTATCTTGCTCGTCGAGCCCGATCCAGCCACCAGTGAAGCCTGGTCAGATGCACTCGCCGCAGCGGGTCATTCGGTGGCGGCCGCGAGCGGAATCCGGGAGGCGTGGACGGTGGTCCGCGACGGCGGCTTCGACGTCGTCGTGGTCGACGTGTACGACCCGGGCTCCGGCATCGTGGACCTCGCGCTCGGGATGAATGCGCTTCCAGACGCACCGCCGATCATCGTGGTCTCGGAGTCTCCGGGCGCACCGTGGATCTCGGTCCGGATCGGGGCGGCGACGTTCGTGCCCAAGCCGTGCGATCCGGACGAGGTGGTCATGGCGGTCAACCGCCTGCTGTGGCGTGTGCGCCCGCTGCCGGTCTGGGACGAGCCGCGCGACGCGACGCGCGGAGGGGTGAATGGACCGGCTTTGCCGGGCCATCCCCAGCGGGGGTTATAGGAAAGCCCCCTGTAGATCGACGAGCCCACGCTGCCGTTGCGCCAGAGCTACTGACTGCGGCCCGGCGCTTGCGGTGCGATAGTGCAAGACCGTGAGCGCCGACGACCGAGAGCCCCGCGCGCAGCCGACCGCGCTCAGAATCGAGGTCGCGCCGCGGACGATCCTGCTGGTGCTCGTCGCGATCGCGGGGATCTGGCTCGCGTTCCAGCTCGAGACCGTGCTGATCGTCGTGACGATCGCGCTGGTCATGGTCGGCACGCTCGATCCGATGGTCGCGTGGTTCGAGCGCCACCGGATCCGGCGCGGCCGCGCGCTGGTCCTGATCTTCCTCGGGCTGGCCGCGCTGGTCGCCGGCGTGCTGCTGTTGACCGTGCCGCCGCTGATCGGCCAGCTGCTGCACCTGATCGAGGACGCGCCGCGCGGCCGTGACCGCCTGGTCGACTGGCTGCGCCAGTACCGCTGGGCGCGGCCGCTGGTCCAGACCGTGCGGGCCGTGCCGCTCAACGACCTCGTGCTCCGCGCCGGCAACACCGTGGTCGGCTACTCGGCCGACCTCCTGACCCTGATCGGCTACGCGATCTCGACCACGTTCCTCGCGATCTACCTGCTCGCCGACCCGGTGCGCGCGCGGGGTCTGCTGTTCGCGATCGTCCCGCGCCACCACCACATCAAGCTCGCCCGCATCCTGATCGAGCTCAAGGTGATCGTCGGCGGCTACATGCGCGGCCAGCTGATCACCTCGGTCGCGATCGCGGTGTTCACGTTCGGCGTGCTCGAGGGGTTCCGGGTCGACGACGCGCTCGCGCTCGCGCTGTTCGCGGGGCTCACCGACGTGATCCCGTTCATCGGTGGCTACGTCGCCAGCGCGCCCGTGGTCATCGCGGTCACCGGCTCGGGGATCGGCGCGGTGATCATCGTGACCGTCCTGATGGTCGCGTACCAGGAGTTCGAGAGCCGGATCCTGGTGCCGCGGGTCTACGGCAAGGTGCTGCGCCTGCCGCCGGCGATCGTCGTCGTGTCGCTGCTCGTCGGCGGCACGCTGCTCGGCATCATCGGCGCGCTGCTCGCCCTGCCGATCGCCGCCGGGCTGCAGATGGTGGTGCGCGAGCTCCGCGTCGAGCTGCCCGGTGAGACCCCGCCGGACGAGACGACCCGGCTGCGCGACGAGCGCGCCGAGCACATCTACGAGCAGCTGTCCGAGGGCGCGACCGCGGCCGACGCCGGTGTGATCGCCGGCGAGCTCGCCCACCAGCTGCGCGACGACGAGCACGCGAGCGCGACGCTCATCACCGAGATGCCCGAGCCGGCCAGCCCGCCGATCGAGCGTGACACCGCCCCGGCGAGCATCGAGGATGGCCGGAAATGAGGAGCGGGAAACCGTCGTCCTGCGCGGCCCCGTGGCTCGCGGCCGGCCTGGGCGGCGTGCTCGCGGGGCTCGGCGCCCGGGGGGCCGGATCAGCCGGCGGCGCGCTCGACGATCAGCATGCGGACGCCGTGCGGCGCCAGCGCGATCGTGGCGCGGCCGTCGGCCAGCGCGATCCGCTCGTGGCTGAACGGGTCGCGCAGCGCGCGGGCGGTGTCGTCGACCAGCAGCACCGCGGACGCCGGGCGCGCCAGGTCGCTCGCGATGAACACCACGCGGACCTGCCCGCCGGCATCGGCGTGGGCGTAGGCGCAGACCTCGTCGGGGCGCTCGATCTGCCACGCGTCGCCCGGCTCGCCGGCGAGCGCGGCGAGGTCGGCGGCCAGGCCCGGGATGTCGTCGAGCGATCCCGCCTTGAGCCGGCCGACCCGGCGCGGCAGCGCATCGGGGGACAGCGGCTGGCCGAGCTCGTCGTGGGTCGGCGTGCCCGGGCCGATCACCACGATCGCCCGCTTGCGGGGCCCCGCGACACCTTGGCCCGAGGGAATCCCCGCGGGATGCTCGGCCAGCGCGCGCAGGGCGTGGGCGAGGCCGCGGTCGATCCGGTCCAGGGTCGGGACGACCACCGCACGGTAGCCGGCGAGCTCGCCCTCTCCCGCCGATTCGTCGACCAGCGCGTACGGCACGCGCGCGAGGTCGAGCGCGCGGGTGATCGCCGCGTGCCAGCGGCGCATGACCACCGCCGCGGGATCCGCGCCGAGCTCGGCCGCGCCGCCCGGACCCAGGCCGATCGCCTCGGCGAGCACCGGGCTGATCGGATCGAGCAGGCAGCTCGCCTGGCCGAACCGCGCGTCGGCCCGGGGTTCGACCACCGCGATCGAGGCGGACCGGCGCAGCGCCGGCCAGTCGAGCGCTGCGAGCTCGGCGATCAGCGGCCGGATCCAGCCCGCGTGGGCCTCGACCCCGCCCGTGCGATCGATCGCGGCGCCGTAGTAGCGGTCGCGCTCGACCGCCATGAACAGGTTGAAGCCGCGGATCCCGGCGGCGAGCAGGCTGAGCAGCTGATCGCGCTCGCGGTGCGGATCGTCGCCGGCGTCGAGCGGCGGCAGCCACGCAGCGAACCCGACGCCGACCTCGAACGCGATCGGCAGCGGCGCCGCGTTACCGGCCGCGAACACCGCGCGCCGGCGCAGCTCGCGAAGCTCGGCGCGCGGCGTGTAGGCGTCGATCCCGACCGGCCCGCCGATCGCGCGCTGGATCCCGCGCAGGTCGTACAGCGCGTGGCCGGGCGGCAGGTTGTGGAACCGCGCGACCCCACCGAGCCCGACCTCGTCGAGCGAGCGCGCGAACGCGCCGAGCGCGTGGGCGACGTACTGGTCCTTGAACCGGATCCACGAGATGCAGCGCGCGGCGTCGTCGGGCTGCCACGCGCGCGGCGGCTCGCCGTCGAGCCCGCTCGCCTCGCGCCATGCCGCGACCGCCTCGGGGTGGTAGTCGTGGTCATAGGCGCCGAGCCGGAAGAACATCTGGGCCTCGTTGTCGACCCCGATCGCGACCACCGGACCCTCGGGCGCGAGGTGCGGCCGGGCGACCTCGGCGAGCTGCGCGTACCACGCGTGGACCCGGGCGCGGAACGCGGCGCTGGCGTACGACGGCACCGGCCAGGCCCGCGGCGGCGACGGTAGCCACACCGGCGTGCCGGCGGCCGTCCGCGCCTGACACGCCGGATCGCCGAGCACGTGGTCCGGCATGCCGAAGCTGGTCAGCTCGGCGTTGATCTGCGGACCGGGCCGGAGCACCACGCCGAGCCCCGCGGCGCGCGCGGCCTCGAGGAACCGCGCCAGGTCGCGCTCGCGTTGCCACCTGCGCTCGCCGGGCCGCGGCTCGTGGACCCGCCACGGCACGTAGGTCTCGACCAGGGTCAGCCCGAGATCGTGGATCGCGCGCAGGCAGCGCCCCCACTGCGCCGGATCGACCCGCCAGTAGTGCATCGCGCCGGCGTAGAACGCCACGCGGCGCTCCGGCTCGCCGGCGGCGCCGCCCGCCGGGCCCGCGACGACTAGCCCGCGGCCGTCGAACCAGGTGCGGCGACGTAGTTCCACGTCTGCCCCTCCAGCACGAAGCGGGTCGGCCCGACCGCCCAGCGCGGCGTGTAGGTCAGCGGCAGCGCATCGCCGCTGCCGGCATCCGTGTACTCGGGGTCCCACGGCAGCAGCAGGCATACCGGAGCGCCCGACGCCGGCGTGCGCAGCCGCGGCATGACCGGGTGCGGC
Source organism: Kofleriaceae bacterium (assembly GCA_041495365.1). Classification (GTDB taxonomy): domain Bacteria; phylum Myxococcota_A; class Polyangia; order Haliangiales; family Haliangiaceae; genus JABFXX01. The sequence goes on from JBGQCL010000013.1 coordinate 52,243, forward strand.
TCCTCGCTGCGCGCCCGACCGGCGGCGAGCACCTCGTCGACCGATCCGAGCTGCGACAGCTCCCACATCGTGCGGATCTGCGGCGGCGGCAGCTTGAGCTCGCCGGCGCGGTCCAGCGCCTCGCGGGGCCGGACCCAGACCTGGTCGACGGTCTCGACCTCGTCGAACCGCGGCACCTGGGCGCTCGGCAGCTCGCAGGTGAAGAACCGCGCCGAGAACCGCCGCGGCTCGACCGACGGCGTGATCCAGTGCGACCACGGCACCAGCACGTCGGTCGACCACGCCAGCCCGGCGGCGACCATCGCGGTCGCGGCGTCGGCGCCGTCGAGGATGCGGCGGCGCAGCTGGGCCTGGATCGGCATCTCCAGGGTCTGGGTCTCGAGCCGGGCGTCGGCGTGCGCGAGCAGCACGCCGGCCTCTTCGAACAGCTCGCGCGCCGCCGCGGTCCGCGCGTCCTCGCCGGGCTCGGTGGCGCCGCCGGGGAACACGAACGCCGACGCCATGAACGTGGCCTGGCGGTGGCGGCGGAGCAGGAACACCTCGAAGCCCGGCTCGGTTCCCGGCTCGGCGCGCCGCAGCAGGATCACCGACGCGGCCTCGCGCAGCGGCGCGCTCACCACGCACCCCTGGGCGGCCCGCCCATCGGCACACCACCGGGGGTTCGATCGCAGAACACGGCCATGGCGCCGTTGGTACCACGCCGCCGCCGCCGCCGGAATCAGAAGCCCAGTGCCAGGCGAAGCTCGCCTCGCACCGGCTCGTCGTCCATCCCCAGCCGGTCCTCGATCGCGCGCTCGACGAACCGGGCCACCGCGCTCTCCGGGGTCTCCAGCAGCAGCCGATCGGCCAGGCCGCGGCAGCGCGCGAACACGCCGAACCAGGTCAGGAAGCCGTGCCGGGGCTGGCGCTCGACCACGAACAGCGCGTCGATCGCACTGGCGCCGACCACGAACCCGCCGCGGTCCTCGCGGACCTCGACCGCGAGGTCGTCGACCTCCAGGACGACCTCGTACGGCGCGACCCGGCGCGGGGCGATCTGCACCCGCAGCCGGAGCATCGTCCGCCCGGTCTCGCTCCCGCGATACGGGCTGCGCAGCCGCTGATCGCAGCTCACCACCTCCGACGAGACGTGGGCCGGGCCAGGGGATCCGGAGGGAGGAAGCAGGTGCGCCGGTCGCGCGCGCAGGCAGCGAGCCCGCATGCGCCGATCATACCGCCGCCCGCTACGGGACGACGACGAATTCGCGCTTCATCAGCGAGATCAGGTTCTGCGCTGCGTCGAGGTCGGTCCCGGGGAAGTTGTCGAGCACCTTCTGGAGCTGACCGTGGTCGAGCACGAGCTGGAAGGTGTCGAGCTCCGAGGGCGACAGCTCGCGCAGCTTGCCGGCGAGCGGGGTCGGCACCGCGAGCGGCGAGCCCAGCGGGGGCAGCTGCTTCTGTAGATTTCGGAACTCGTCGAGCTGGCGCACGCCCTCCATGAGCAGCGCCTCGGTCGATTCCTGGACCTCCTCCATCACCTGGAGCTCGACGCTCGGCTCGAGCTCGAACGTGCCGGTCGCCCATGTCAGCATGCGGTAGATCGACTTCTGCGGGCTGACCGCGAAGTCGTCGTTGATCGTCGCGAAGTACAGCGCGCCCTTGCGCAGGTAGATCTTCCCCATGCTCACCCCGTTGTTGATGGTGAGCACGCCGCTCTTGCGGCTGGTCGACAGCAGCTGGAGCAGGTCGGGCAGCGGGATCTCCTCGATCACGCCCGACATCGGTCGGCCCTGGGTCGCCTGGCGTTGCTGGGCCCCGGCCTCGAGGCGGCGGCGCGCCTCGGCCTCGCTCTGGTTGGCGACCTGACCCTCGACCGCGACGACCTTGATGATCGAGGTGCCGACCAGGATGCGATCGCCCTCGTGGAGCAGCGCGCGCCCGGCGATCTTCTCGCCGTTGACGAACGTGCCGTTGGTCGAACCCATGTCCTGGATGTAGACCTCGGCCTCCGTCGAGCTGATCTTCGCGTGACGGCGCGAGACCATGTCCTCGACCAGCACCATGTCGAGATCGCTCGAACGACCGATGATGATCTCCCGGTTCATGCGAAGCGGGAACTCGCCTCCCTGGTACTTGCCCGAGATGAAGCGAAGCGCAAAGCGAGGACGATCGTTCATGGATTTGGCGCTGGTAACCATGGGTCCCTGACCAGCTGCAACGACTCGAAAATTCTAGTTCTCAAGATGCCACACGCGCAAGCAAACGGGGGTCAATCGGTGGCAGGCGTTTCGTCGCTTGCCGGCTCGTGCGGCGGGCAGAGCGCCAGCACGACACGGCGGTAGACTTCTTCCGACACCACCAGGCTGGAGTGGCCCAGGGGCACGGTGGTCGCCGTCGCCCCGGCGAGCCGTGTCGTCGGCAGCGGAACGACCCAGTCGCGGGCGGCGGCGATCGTGTGGACCTCGACTCCCGGAGGCATCGGCCCCTGGGCGAGCTCATCCAGAAAGCGGCTGCGCGGCAGCAGTTGCCACGACGACGTCGACCACAGGCCGAGCGTCATCACCCCCATCAGCGCGGCCCAGGTCCCCCGGATCGGCGTTCCCATCATGATCAACTTGCGCACCCGTGCGTGGCCCCCCAGCTTCTTGACATAGTACAACCCGATCAACCCGCCCATCGAGTGGCCGATGATATCGATCCGCTGCGAGGGTGTCTGCGCCAGGATCCGCTCGATCTTGCGATGGATCAGAAACGCGGAGCGCCGGATGTCGCGAACGTTCAGCGTGCCGAGGTTGAACGAGACCACCACGAAACCATCCTCGACGAGCCGCCGCTCCAGCATGTACATCGAGCCGCGGGTGCCCAGAAACCCGTGGATGATCAGGACCGGAGGCGCGTCGGGGGTGACACCGTCGAACGCGGCGCCGCGCCGGATCCGGTTGCCGCGCACCAGGTGGCGGAGGTACGACAGCCCGTCGGCGCCGCCCGCGACGTCCTGACCGATGATGCTGCGCTTGCCGAGCCAGCGCCGCGGCGCCTCGAGCGCCCAGCGCATGATCCACGACGCACGTCGGTCGGAGGCCACCTCATTCACGATAGTCCGAGAACCCGTCCGAGACGAACCGGCTGCACTCCTTCGCGTACGCATGGCTGGCCATCGACGGGGTAGGGTACTCGACTACCCGCCACTGTCCACGCGTTCCGACCACGCCGACCCGGCTGATCACATACGTCTGGCTCCGGTAGACCAGCGCGAATTCATGGCGATCGATGCGCCGGCGCAGCGAGCGCGAGTCACCGCGAGGGACCCGGCCCGGCGGCGCGGCCGGATCGTCCGGATGGCCGTCCGGGATCTCGCGCGGACCTGGCAGCCGCGTGGGATCCTCCGCTGCGCCCGCGGGAGACGGGGTGGAGGCGGCAGCCGGCATTGCCGGCGGCGCGCCGATCGACGCCCCGGTCGGCATGCGATCGGTGGTGACGCGCGCCTGCACCGGCTCGACGGGCTCGTCGATCGAGAGGGGACCTTCCCGTCCCCTCTCGCCCGGCAAAGCCGGGCCATTCACCCCTCCGCGCGTCGCGTCGCGCGGCTCCTCCGGCGCTGTGGCATCCGTCCGCGCTGCGGTCGTCGTGGTGGCGGCCGACTCCGGTGGCCCGGACGGTGGCTCGATGGACGCTGGGGACGCAGCGGACGCATCCGCACCAGGCGCCGAGGGTGCCGCCGCCGGCGCGGCCGAGGGCGACGCCGTTCCGTCGGGCGACGCGGGCGGTGCGTCCGAGGCCGCGAGCGTGTCATCGGCGCCCGTCGCCGCCGCGTCCGGTGTCCCCGCCGCGTCGTCGGCGCCCGCCGCCGCCACGTCCGACGCTGGCTGTTCGGCACCGTCTGCCTCGCCGCCGGTGGTGGACTTTTGCTTGCGCGCGTACGCCACCGTCCGACCGCGCGAGATCCTCGACACCCTGGGAGTCCGTTTTGCGCTCGCCATGCTTTCAGGTGCCATGCGAGCGCGCCATGGCGCAAGTAACCGGCAACGCGTCGCGTCAGCTCGAGGAGTCGTATACAGTCCGGACCAGGTGACGACCACCAGTCCGACGGAGCGTGTCGGCCGCTATCAGCTGCTGGAGCCGATCGGGATCGGCCCGAGCGGCACGGTGTCGCGCGCGAAGGTGTTCGGCGTCGCGGGCTTCGAGCGACAGTTCGCGGTCAAGCGCTTCCACCCCGAGCTGACGGCGACCGCGGCGATGGCGGCGATGCTGTCGGCGGCCGCGCGCGCGTACGGCAGCCTGGAGCACCCGCGGATCGCGCGGATGAGCGAGTTCGGCGTCGCGCAGGGCGCGACGTTCACCGCCGTCGAGTACGTCCCCGGGCTCGATGCGCTGCGGTTGATCGCCGAGGCGCGGCTCGCCAGCGGCTCGGGCTCGGGGCTCGCGACCGGTGGCGCGCTCGCGCTGGTCTCGCAGGCCGCGCGCGCGGTCGGCTACGCCCACGGCCGCGGCCTGACCCACCTCGGCCTCGCGCCGACCAATGTCATCGTCACCGCCGACGGCGACATCAAGATCACCGACTTCGGCATCCTGTCGGCGACCCTGCCGCCGCGGCCGATCGACGTGCCGCGGCTCGGCCAACGCATCCCGTACCTCGCGCCCGAGCAGCTCGCCAACGAGGCGACCTCCGCGGCGACCGACGTGTTCGCGCTCGGCGTGCTCGCCTACGAGCTGGTCACCGGCACGCGCACGTTCAAGGGCGACACCGCGCAGCAGGTCGCGTCGGCGATCATGAACGGCCCGCCCATCGAGCCGCCGCTGCCGCGCCCGATCGTCCGCGTGCTGCAGCGCTGCCTGGCCCGCTCACCGTTCGAGCGCTTCCCCGACGCCCGCGCGCTGGCCGACGCGCTCGACGCCGCGCTGCGGGTCGCGCCGGTCCCCGGGACGCGCAAGGACATCGGCGCGCAGGTCAAGGAGACGCTCGACCGGCTCGCCGCGCTCAACGAGGGCCAGATGTCGGGCATGGTCGCGCTTCACCTCGGCACCGGGCCGATCCGCCGGCTCGACGACACCGCGCGACCGACGGTCCCGGCGACGCCCGCCGCCCGGGACGCGGCCGCCGATCGGTCGCTGCCCTACGAGCTCGCACCACCCGATCCCGCCGGTGGCGCCGCCGCCACGCTGCCGGACCTGTCGCGGCCGATGACCACGGTGCCCGGCCTCGCGCCCCCGCCGATCCCGGTGCCACCGGGAGTCGCGCCGCCGTCGCCTCCCGCCGCGCCGGGTCCGGTCGGCAGCACGCTCGTCGGCCTCGGCAAGGCGCCCCCGGCGATCCCGGGCAAGCTGCGGCCGGCCCCCGGCAACTTGCCACCGCTGCCGGTCGCCGCGCGCCGGCCACCGACCCACTCCGAGCCCGATCTGCCACCGTCCACTCCCCCGCCCCCCGAGGCGTCGACCGAGAGCGCCGTCCACACGCTCGATCCGAGCGACCTGCTGTCGATCGACGCGCTGGGCGACGAGATCGACGGCAGCGACGGCCGGCGCGCCGCGACCGCACGCGGCGATGACCTCGCTGGCCTGGCCCTCGCCGCACGGACCAGCCGGGCGGGCACCGACGCGAGCATCGACGCGAGCATCGACGCGAGCATCGACGCGAGCATCGACGCGAGCATCGACGCGAGCATCGACGCGAGCATCGACACCCCGCCTAGCGAGGTCACCGGCCTGCCCGGGGCGGCCTCGGTCGATGACTTCAGCGAAGCGCCCACCCATGCGCTCGCCGGCAGCGCCGCCGCCGCCACGCTCCGGCCGGCCCGGCCGGCGGAGCCCGAGACCACCTACCGCCTCGATCCGAGCTCGATCGACACCAAGCCGATCCCGCCGGTGACGCTCGAGCCGCTCCTCGCCGACCCCGCGGAGGGCTACACCCCCCGCCCCGCCGGCGGAGCGGGCAGGGCCCCCACCCATCGCCCGGCCTCGACCGAGCGCAGCGAGAGGGGGGGTGGCGGCCCCGACGGCTCCGCCGGCGGGGCCGGGGGCAGAGCCGCCCGTGGGACCGACGAGCCGAGCGCTCGGACCGAGGTGCGCGACGCGCACGAGCGCGCCCCCGAGCGCCGGTCGACCCTCGACGAGGATCGCTGGTTCGAGGACTCGTCCGCCGGGCGCCTCGCTCCCGCCCCGGCGAGCGAGCTGCCCGCGTCGTCGGGCTCCGGCCGGATCCCGGCGAGCCCGTCCGCGGCGGCGAACACCGCCTCCGGCCGCGTCGCCGCCCCGCTCCCCGCCGCCGCCACCACCTCCGGCCGCGTCGCCGCCCCGCTCCCCGCCGCCGCCACCACCTCCGGCCGCGTCGCCGCCCCGTTCGCCGCCGCCGCCACCACCTCCGGCCGCGTCGCCGCCCCGCTCCCCACCACCGCCACCACCTCCGGCCGGTTCTCGTCGAACTCCAGCGCCGGCGGCGCGGGCCGCATCGCAGCGAGCCCGGGCGGCGAGCCGGCAGCCCCCGAGCCCAAGCTCGGGCAGACGATGCTCGGCTACGCTCCACCCGTGGGCGCGCCGAGGGCGACGCCGGCCGCGCCGTTTCCGCCCGCCGAGTCGCTGCCACCCGAGCGCAACCCCGAGGACGAGCTGCCGGTGCCGTCGATGCCGCCCGAGCGCACGCCGCCCGCCGAGCCGCCCCAGGGCGATCAGCTCTCGGAGCTGATGCTCGAGGGCTTCCGCACCGGCCCCGAACAGCTCGACGCCGGCGCGGGCTGGCAGGAGCCCAGCGCGATCGCGCCATCGCCCGCGCCCTCGGGCTGGCAGGAGCCCAGCACCATCGGACCCTCCCTCGCGCCGTCGGCCTGGCAACAGCCCGGCGCGCTCGGACCATCCTCCGCGCCGTCGCCCTGGGAGGAGTCCAGCGCGATCCTGCCCACCCCCCCCCCCACGGGCGGGCAGGAGTCCAGCGCGATCCAGCCCCGCCCCGCCCCGGCCGGCAGGCA